>JAHCJR010000003.1 GCA_026126165.1 Alphaproteobacteria bacterium | reverse complement strand
GTGCCGCGCTCCGGCCCGGCCGGCCTTGCCGCGCCCGCGAAGGACCAGATTCACGATCCGCTGGAGCCGCTCAATCGCGGCATCCTCGCTTTCAACGACATCATCGATTTCGCCCTGCTCAAGCCGGCGGCCACGGTGCTCTCCTATGCCCCGGACTTCGTCAAGGAGAGCATCCGCAACGTCCTCTCCAACCTGCGCTCGCCGGTCACCTTCGCCAACGACGTCATGCAGTTCACGTTCCGCGACGCGGCGCGGACCTTCGATCGCTTCGTGATCAACAGCACGCTCGGCGTGGGCGGGCTCTGGGACCCGGCCGAGAAGCTGTTCGGCATCAGGGGCCATCGCGCCGATTTCGGCCAGACCCTCTACTCCCACGGCGCCACGGCGGGTTTCTATCTCGTGCTGCCGCTGATCGGCCCGTCGAATCTGCGGGACGGCGTCGGCCTCGCCGTCGATTCCCTGATCGATCCCTGGGGCTATTTCCTGCCGACCGAGTTCACCCTGTCGCGCATCGGGCTGACGGCGGTCTCGACGCGCGAGGAACTGCTGGACCCGCTCGATGAGCTGCGGAAGAGTTCGATCGACTGGTATGCCGGCCTGCGGGGCGCCTATTATCAGGCGCGCGCGCGCGAACTCCTGAAACACCCCGAACGCGCTGCGGCGAGCGAGCGGCAGGCGGTGGACGATCTCTTCGACGCGGCGGAATAGTGCCAGGGCAGGCTTGCCGCTGGCGCTTCGCCCCGCCTAAACTCGGGCCCGCACCCGCCCCGCACCCCTTCCGGAGAAATACCGTGTCGCGCTTTGGTCCCGACGTCGTGCTCGACAAGCCCGCCTTCGTGCATCCGTCGGCGCTGATCTATGGCAAGGTATCGATCGGCGAGGGCGCCTCGATCTGGTGCAACGTGGTGGCACGGGCGGAAGCCCATGAGATCGTGGTCGGCCCCTATACCAACATCCAGGATTTCGTGATGATGCATGTCGGCGGCTCGACCCCGACCATCATCGGCAGCCACTGCTCGATCACCCACCATTGCACCGTGCATGGCTGCACCATCGGCGACAACTGCCTGATCGGGATCGGCACGACCATCATGGATGGCTGCGTCGTCGGCGAGAATTCCATCGTCGCCGGCCATGCCTTCCTCAAGGAGGGCAGTGTGATCCCGCCCAATTCCATCGTCATGGGAACGCCCGGCAAGGTGGTACGCAGCGAAAACAACTATGTGCGCAACCGCCTCAATGCCTGGCTCTATCATCGCAACGCACTGGCTTTTGCCAGCGGCCATCACCGCGCCTGGGACGGACCTGACTTCGCGCGGGAGACGAACGAGGAGATCAAGCGCCTCATGGCCGAATTTGCCCGGATCGGAAAAGGAGACACGTAGCAGCATGGCCATTCCGCACCCCTATCTTCTCTTCATCGGCGACGCCGCCGACGATCTCGCCGCGAAGACGGCACAGGGCATCGCGCACTGGCGACCCGAATGGTGCATGGCGCAGATGCGCCTGCCTGGCTGCAAGGCCGATCTCGGACTGCCGGAGATGTCGCCGGCGGAAGCCGCGGCCAAGGGTTGCCGCAGCATGATCATCGGCGTGGCCAATGCCGGCGGCGTGCTGCCCGCGCACTGGAGCGCCAGCATCGTCGAGGCGCTCCAGCACGGCATGGACGTGGCGAGCGGCCTGCATGCCAGGCTCACCGATCTGCCGGACGTGGTGGCGGCGGCCCGCGCCAATGGCCGCGTCCTGCATGATGTCCGCCACCCGACGCGCGAATTCGATACGGGAAAGGGCAAGAAGCGCTCCGGCAAGCGGTTGCTCACCGTGGGCACCGACTGCTCGGTCGGCAAGATGTACACCGCGCTCGCCATAGAGAAGGAACTGCGCCAGCGTGGCCGCACGGCGGATTTCCGCGCCACCGGCCAGACCGGCATCTTCATCGCCGGCGATGGCGTCTCGATCGACGCGGTAGTGGCCGATTTCATTTCCGGCGCCGTCGAATGGCTCTCGCCGCCCAACGACCCGGACCATTGGGACCTGGTGGAAGGCCAGGGCTCGCTGTTCCATGCCTCCTTCGCCGGCGTCAGCCTCGGGCTTCTGCACGGCGCCTGCCCCGATGCGCTGGTCATGTGCCATGAGCCGACCCGCACCCATATGCGCGGGCTGAAGCACTATCCCCTGCCCGACATCGGCGAATGCATCGAGGCCAACCTGGCGGCGGCGCGCCTGGTCAATCCCGAGGTGCGCTGTATCGGCCTCAGCGTCAATACCTCGAAGCTCGGCGGCGAGGCGGCACGGAAGCTGCTTGCGGAGCTGGAACACCGGCACGGAATGCCGGCGGTCGATCCGTTCGTCACCGGCGTCGGCACCATCGTCGACCGGCTCTGGTAGACCCTCGTGCGCCAACTCCTGGTCCGACGCGAGAGCTTCCCGATCCGCGGCACCTTCACCATCTCGCGCGGCTCCAAGACCGAAGCCGAAGTCATCCTGGTGGAGATAGCCGGAAACGGCGCGCGCGGCCGTGGCGAATCCGTCCCCTATCGCCGCTACGGCGAGACGGTGGAAGGCGTGCTCGAGTTGATCGAGAAGGTGCGCCCCGCCATCGAGGCGGGCGCCGGCCGCGCGGACCTTGCTTCCCTCGGCCTCACCGGCGCGGCCTGCAATGCGGTCGATTGCGCACTCTGGGACCTGGAGGCCAAGCAGAGCGGCCGGCCGGTGCACGAACTGGCCGGCCTGCCGGCACCCGTGGCCCTGACCACGGCCTACACCTTGAGCCTCGGCACGCCCGAAGCCATGGAGAGGGCTGCGCGCGAGGCGGCCCGGCGGCCGCTGCTCAAGGTCAAGCTGGGCGGTGAAGGCGATATCGAAAGGATGCGCGCGGTCCGCGCCGGAGCGCCGCATGCGCGGCTCATCGTCGATGCAAACGAAGCCTGGCGCCCGGAGATGATCGAGCCCTACGGCGCCGCCATGGCGGAACTGGGGGTCGAGATGATCGAGCAGCCGTTGCCCGCCGGTGCGGATCAGCCGCTGGCCGGACTGCGCCGGGCGGTGCCGTTCTGCGCGGACGAGAGCGCCCACGACCGCGCCGGCCTGGCGCGGCTCAAGGGCCTCTACGAGCTGATCAATATCAAGCTGGACAAGACCGGCGGGCTGACCGAAGCGATCGCGCTGGCCCGCGCAGCCGAAGCGCAGGGCTTCGGCATCATGCTGGGCTGCATGGTCGGCACCTCGCTTTCCATGGCGCCCGCGACCCTGCTCGGCAGCCTTGCGCGCTTCGTCGATCTCGATGGGCCGCTGCTGCTCGCACACGACCGGGACCCCGGCCTTCGCTATGAGGGGAGCCTCGTCCATCCGCCCGAGTCCGCGCTCTGGGGCTGAGAATCGGGACTTGCGAATTGGTTGACTTCGGCATGTAATTTACATGCCTTCGGCAACCAGTTGGCAAGAACGGAGCGCGGAGTGACGGACGCGGCTTTCGAGAAGCGGGTGGCGGCGTTGCGCCGCTTCAACCGCTTCTACACGCAGAAGATCGGCGTGCTCGGCGAGGGCCTGCTGCAGAGCCCGTTTCCGCTGACCGAAGCGCGCGTCATCTACGAACTGGCGCAGGTAAAGGACACCTCGGCCAGCCGGATCGCCCGCGATCTCGGCCTCGATGCCGGTTATCTGAGCCGCATCCTGCGCCGCTTCGAGCGAGGCGGACTGATCCGCCGCCGCGTCGCGGCCGAGGACCGCCGGCGGACGCTGCTCTCCCTCACGACAAAAGGGCGACGGGCCTTCGCCGCGCTTGACCGGCGCTCGCGCGAGGAGAATGCCGGCCTGCTCCGTCCACTGCCGGAGGCATCCCAGAAGGAACTTGCGGAAGCGATGGAGCGCATCGAACGTCTGCTCGGAGGCGATCAGGCTGCTTCGCGGCAGGGCCGCCGGCCGTCGTTCATCCTCCGCCCGCACCGCGCCGGCGATATCGGCTGGGTCGTGCATCGCCACGGCGTCCTTTATCAGCGCGAGTATGGCTTCGATGCCACCTTCGAGGCGCTCGTCGCCGAGATCGGTGCAGGCTTCCTCCGCCGGTTCGATCCGGCGCGGGAGTGTTGCTGGATCGCCGAGAGCGACGGTCGCATCCTCGGTTCCGCCTTCGTCGTGCGCCAGTCGCGCCGGGTCGCCAAGCTGCGCCTCGTCTATGTCGAGCCGGAGGCGCGCGGCCTTGGCATCGGCCGGGCGCTGCTCGATGCCTGCATCGCCTTCGCGCGCGCGGCGGGCTATCGCACCATGACGCTTTGGACGAACGATGTTCTCACCGCCGCCCGGCAGCTCTACGAGCGGGCCGGCTTCCGCCTGGTGGCGCGCGAGCGCCATCACAGCTTCGGACAGGACCTCATGGGCGAAAACTGGGACCTCGATCTGTGAGGACCGGAACCGGGCGCGGCCTGACGGTCCTGGCTTCCGCCGGCGTCGGCGTCCAGGTCGGTGCCGCCATGGTAGCGACGCGCTTCGTGGCCGATCAGCTCGAGCCGGCATCTCTTGCCATGCTGCGTTACGCCATCGGATTCATGTGCCTGGCGCCCCTGCTGGCCGGCACCGCCTGGCTGCGCTTTCGCCCGGCCGATTTCCTGCCCATCGCGGGCCTGGGCATATTGCAGTTCGGCGTGCTGATCGCGCTGATCAATTTCGGCTTGAAGCACATCCCGGCAGGACGCGCCGCGCTGATCTTCACCAGCTTCCCGCTTCTCGCCATGCTGGTCGCGGCAGTGCTGGGTCAGGAGCGGCTCACCTGGCGCAAATCGCTGGGCGTGCTGCTCACCATGCTGGGCGTCGCCCTGGCGCTCGGCGAAAAACTTTTCGCGACCGGCCGGGAAATGGAATTGCTGGGTGGGCTCGCCGTCCTCGCTGCCGCCCTGTGCGGGGCGGTCTGCAGCGTGCTCTTCCGCCCCTATCTTGCCCGCTATCCGGTTCTCCATGTCAGCGCCTTCTCGATGCTGGCCTCGGTCTTCGCGCTGGTGCTGGGCGCGGCCGGCGAGGGATTTTTTACGCACCTGCCGCCACCGGTCAGCGGCGCCGGCTGGCTTGCCGTCCTGTTTATCGGCTTGAGTAGCGGCGGAGGTTACTATTTATGGTTGTGGGCGCTTTCGCGCACCTCCGCCACGGAGGTGACTGTCTTCCTTTCGCTCAGTCCGCTCGCGGCCTCGCTGCTTGGTGCGCTGCTATTGGGCGAAATCCTCACATTCTGGCTGCTGGCCGGGCTTGCCGCCGTCATCTTCGGGCTTTTTCTCGCCACCCGATCCGGCGCGGAGCGCAGGGAATCCCCTCCTGCCACGTGAAAGAGGCAGGATGGCCAGAACCATGGACTTGCAAATCGACGCCCTGGTGACGCCTGATCGGGAGAAGATGCAGGATCTCACCGATGAGACGCTGATGGGCCGGGTGGCGACCGGCGACCATGCCGCCTTCCGGGCGCTGGTGGACCGGCATGTCGCGCGCGCCACGGCGCTCGCCTATCGCATCCTCGGCCGTCGCGCCGAGGCGGAAGAAGTGGTGCAGGAAGCTTTCCTGCGGGTCTGGACCACGGCCCCGCGCTGGAACCTGGATGGCGCCCTGTTCCGCACCTGGTTCAGCCGCGTGCTGACCAATCTCTGCATCGACCGGCGCCGGCGGCCGCGCATGGACCCGATGGAGGCGGCGGGCGACCCTGCCGATCCGTCGCCGGGCGCCGATGCCGCGATCGAGGAACGCCAGCGCGGTGCCCTGGTCGCGGCGGCGATGGCCGAGTTGCCGGAGCGCCAGCGCGTCGCGCTCGCACTCTGCTACTGGCAGGAGATGAGCAATATCGAAGCGGCGGAAGTGATGCAGATCAGTGTCGGCGCGGTCGAATCCCTGCTCGTGCGGGCGCGCCGCAGCCTGAAGGAGAAACTCGCGCACCGGCTGGGCCGGTCGGAACAAGGATGAGTGGAATGCGACTGGAACGCTTGCAACAGATCATCGATGCCTATGGTGCCGATCCGGCACGCTGGCCGGGCGCCGAACTGGCGGCGGCGGAAGCGCTGCTCGCGCGTTCGGCCGAGGCACGGGCAGCGCTGGCGGAGGCCCGCCGTCTGGACGATATGCTCGATGCCTGGACGGCGCCCGCGCCCGATCCCTGGGCCGCGCAGCGCATCGCCGGCGCGGCGCACGAACTGGCGCAGCGGCGCCCCGGGCTGCGCGAGCGCCTCGCCGCCTTGCTGCCCTTCGAACCGGTCTGGCCGCAGCTCGCCGGCCTCGCCGCCGCGCTGGTCATCGGCTTCTTCATCGGTTTCGGCGATTTCGCCGAACCGGATGCCGGCGACACGCTGGACGTGGCCGGCATCGTGCTCGGTATTTCCTCCTGGGAGTATAGCCTATGAACACGCAAGCATCCCCCGCCGGTCCGAAGCGGCGCCTGCCATGGACAGGCATCGCGCTGGTGATCTCGCTGGGCGTCAACCTTCTCCTGATCGGCATGGCGGCGGGACACTGGACACATCGCCACGACGGCCACTGGGGAAGCCGCTTTGCCGGCAAACACGGCGCCGAGGGCCGAGCACACGGCATGATGCGGGCTTTCCCCGAGGAGCTGCGCGGCGAGCTGGAAGGCATCATGCGCGAAAGACGCGCCCAGGCCGAACCGGTGCTGGAGCAGCTACGCGCGGCACGGCGCGAGGCGCGCGAGGCGCTGCGGGCCGAACCCTTCGATGCGGCGCGGCTGGCCGCCGCCTACGCGGAGATGCGAAGGCATGGCGATACGCTGGAGGAGGCTTTCCATCAGGCCATGATCGATGCGGCAGGACGCCTGTCGCCGGAAGCGCGCCGCAAGCTCTCGGAAATGCGCTGGGGTCCCGGCAGCAGGGGCGGCATGGGCGGCCCCGGCCGCTGATCGGCTTCAGCGGTCGCCGGAATTGACGTAAGGGTTATCGCTCTTGCGCAGATGGATGCGCAGCGGCGTGCCCGCCAGGTCGAATACCTCGCGCAGCGCGTTGGACAGATAGCGCAGGTAGCTTTCGGGAAGCTGGCCCGGCTGGCTGCAGAACAGCGCGAAAGTCGGCGGCCGCGTCTTGACCTGCGTCGCATAGCGCAGCCGCAGCCGCCGCCCCTTGACTGCCGGCGGCGGATGGCGCGTCGTCGCCTCTGCGAGCCAGCGGTTGAGTCGCGGCGTCGGCAAGCGGCGATTCCAGCGTTCGTAGGCCGCCAGCACCGCCGGCATCAGCCGCTCCAGATGCCGGCCGGTCTTGGCCGACAGCGTGACCAGCGCCACGCCCTTGAGCTGGGGGATGCCGGTCTCGATCCGGTCCTGGATCGCCTTCAAGGTGCGGGCCCGATCCTCGACCAGATCCCACTTGTTGACCGCGACCACGAGCGCCCGCCCTTCCTCGACGACATGATCGGCGATGGCGAGATCCTGCTTCTCGAGCGGCCGCGTGGCGTCGACGACCAGCACCACGACCTGCGCGAGGCGGATGGCGCGCAGACTTTCGGCGACGGCCAGACGCTCGAGCTTGCCCTCGACCCGCGCCTGCCGGCGCATGCCGGCGGTATCGACCAGGCGGACCGTGTGGTCGCCATAGGTCCAGTCCACCGCGATGGCATCGCGGGTCAGGCCGGCCTCCGGCCCGGTGAGCAGGCGCTCCTCGCCCAGCAGGCGATTGATCAGGGTCGACTTCCCGGCATTCGGCCGTCCGACGATGGCAAGCTGGATGCGCTTTGGTCCGAGATCGCCTTCAGGCTCCGCTCCCTCGCCGCCCTCGCCTTCGGCCGCAGCTTCCGCTCCGTCCCGTTCGCCCTCCGGCAGGCAATCGCGCAGTGCCTCGTACAAGTCCGCCAGTCCTTCGCCATGCTCGGCCGAGATGGCGACCGGCTCGCCGAGACCGAGCGCATAGCCCGCCATGCGCCCTTCCTCGCCGATCCGCCCCTCGCACTTGTTGGCCACCACCAGCACCGGCTTGCGCGTGCGGCGCAGCAGATCGGCGAAATGCCGGTCGAGCGGCGTGACGCCCGCGCGCGCATCGAAGAGGAACAGCACCGCATCGGCATCGGCGACGGCTTTTTCGGTCTGGCGGCGCATGCGCGCCTCCATCGTGTCGCCCTTCGCCTCCTCAAGGCCCGCCGTGTCGAAGACGCGGAAGCGCATGGGGCCGAGCCGCGCCTCGCCCTCGCGCCGGTCGCGCGTCACGCCGGGCGTGTCGTCCACCAGCGCCAGCCGCTTGCCGATCAGGCGGTTGAACAGCGTCGACTTGCCGACATTGGGCCGGCCGACGATGGCGACGGAGAAGCTCACCTGTAGGCCACGAGGTCGGCGGAATCGGTAATGACGAACATCATGTTGCCCGCGACCACCGGCGGCTGCACGGCCGGATCGGGCAGCCGCATGGCACCCATCATCTCGCCCCGGTAAGGCGACAGGGAGACCGCATAGCCATGCGAAGAGACGAGGATCAGCCGGTCGCCCGCCAGCACCGGGCCGAACCAGGTGATGAGGCCGCGCCGGCGCTCCGGATTCTCGTAGCGCTCGAGCTGGTGCACCCAGCGGATGCGCCCGTCCCGGCGCGACAGGCAGATCACCTCCGCGTCGGAGGTGACCAGGAAGATGAAATCGCCGGCCACCCAGGGCGTCTGCGAGCCCCCGATCGACTGGTCCCACAGCCGCTCGCCGCTGCGCGCCTCGATCGCCACCATGCGGCCGGACGATCCGACCGCGATCACCCGCCCGCGATCGATCACCGGCGCAGCGTTGATGTCGTTGATGCTGGCGAGCGAACTGGTCCGCGCGCTGCGCACGAGGGAATCGGTCCAGGCAACCCGCCCCGTATCGGCGCGCAGCGCCACCAGCTCGCCCGAGGAAAACGGCGCCACCACCAGGCCGCCCTCGATGGCGGGGCTGGCGCCGCCGAACAGTCCGGCCGTTTCGGGGATGCCGGAATAGGTCCAGGCGATCTCGCCATTTTCGATGTTCAGCGCATGGAGCTGGTTGTCATAGGAAACGGCGAAAACCCGGTTGCCATCCACCGTCGGCGCGCCGCGCAGCGGGATGCCGATGCGCTGGCGCCAGAAATAGCGGCCGCTGCCCGCATCGAGGGCAAAGACCTCGCCATAGGGCGTGGTGACGTAGAGCGTGCCCCGGTCAAGGGCGAGGCCGCCGCCGAACGCTCCGCCATCCTCGCTCGGCGGCGTCAGGTTGGTGCGCCAGATCCGCTTGCCGGTCGCCATGTCGTAGGCGGAGACCCGTGCCGCCGCGTCCATGGCGAAGACGCGCCCCTCCGCCACCACCGGCTGGGCCGAGATGCGCAGATGGCTTCCGGGAGAGGTGCCGATATTGGTCGACCAGACCCGGTTCAGGGCACCCTGAAGTTCCAGGTGATGCATGGCATGGGAGGGATAGCCGCCGGCCTGCGGCCAGGCTTCGTTGGCGTAGGGACGCGGTAGCCGGACCTCGAGATCGGCGATGCGCGGATCGGGCTCGAGATTGCTTTCCAGCGCCAGGATCGAAATTCGCTCACCGGGCAACGGCGTCTTTTTCGTCTCGAACAGCGACTCGACCGTCTGGCAGGCACCGAGTGCGAGAACGAGCGCGGCCACGATGGCCGTGCGCGTCCGGAAAAGGCCGGATGGCTGCATCACTTCGCCTCGGGCAGGGCCGCGAGAAGTTCCGCCGCCCGCGCCCTGATACCAGGCGGAGTGGTCGCATCGTCCGATAGTTCGGCGAATTTCTCCCGCGCCCCCTTTGTATCTCCCGCCTTGAGTCGGGCCAGGGCAGCGAGCTCGCGGGCCGAATGCCGGAAGGCGCCGGACCCGGCCGCAACCGGCTGAAGCCGGGCCTCGGCCTCGTCGATCTTGCCATCCTCGAGCAGCAGCATGGCAGCAAGGATGCGGGCAAGATCGGGGATCCGGGAATCCGGTGCACGGCTGCCGGCCAGGCGATCATAGATTTCGACGGCCCGGATGCCATCGCCGGCGGCGCTGAAATTGGCAGCGGCCTGCAGTTCCGCCAGCGCCCGGTAGCCGGCGGGCGCATCCGCCGCCAGCGACTCGAACGCGGCCGCCGCCTCGCGGGCCTTGCCGGACCGGGCATCGGCAAGCGCCAGCGCGAACCGTTCGGCCGCCCCCTGCGCCTGACGGCGCTCATACTCGCGGAAGCCCTGGTAGCCGGCGACGCCGATCACGATCGCCAGCGCCACGGCAATGGCATACTTTCCGTAAGTACGCCAAAGCTTTAGGTATTGTTCGCGGCGGACTTCCTCGTCCACCTCGCGGAAAATGTCACTCAACGGCAGACCTCGGCAATCTCTGGAAAATCGGCCGGTAACATAGCTGTCCGGCGGGGACAGCGCAAACCGACGCGCAAGGCCGGCTCACGCGGATGGCACGAACTCTTTAATCGCTTGGCAGGAAACTACGGCTTAACTATGGTTTCCGACCAAAGGATAATACTGGAGGGCCTATCCATGAAATTGCTGTCCGCCGGACGCTTGGCGTTCGCGTCCGCCATGACCCTCGCCGTCCTCGGCCTTTCCTTCGAGGCGGAAGCGCAGCGCGCCCGCCACGAGCGCGGCCCGGTGATCCTGTTCGAGCAGGAGCGGGCCGCCAGCCGCGGCGACCGCCAGATCCTGCGCCTCGGCGACGATTCCTCCATCATTCCCGGGCACCGGATCAAGGCCCTGCCGGTGGTCGATGGCCGGATGGGCGACAGGGTCGAACTCGATGGCGGCCTGCAGCTCTATTTCCCCTTCGGCCGCATCGTGCAGGCCCAGTCGGACATCAGCAAGTACCGGATGAACGGCGCGGGCAAGCCGGAGGTCGATCCGCTCTACCAGAAGATCACCAGCTTCGACAGCACGCTCGGCCCGGTCTGCGCCTCCGCCGTCGACAAGCGCCAGCCCGGCAACCGCCTGGACATGCGCCTGGGCCCGGGCAAGGCGGTGACCCTGGTTTCCGTCACCCCCGACACCAGCGTCGCGCCGGACGGCGAGCGTCAGCGGGTTCTCACCGCGCTCGAATACCACTACATCAAGAGCGAGCCGCAGGCAGCACAGCTCTTCGCCGCCTGCAACAGCGCCGGGCCGAAGCCGAAGGTCCTGGCAAAGGAATAGTCCCTTTTCTTGCAGCCGTGCCCGCCACCTCCGATAATCGGAGGTGGCCGGGAGGCGCCTGACCGGCCAACGGGATGCGACAGGCGAACGGGGCCGGAACCCAGACATGACCGACAGCAAAGACGGGCAGCCGGCAGCGCGCTCGCCTATTCCTTCCTCGACCATCCTGTTGCTCCGCGACGGACCGGCGGGGTTGGAAGTGTTCATGGTGAAACGGCATCGGGAGGTCGATTTCGCCTCCGGCGCCCTGGTCTTTCCCGGCGGCAAGGTGGATCGGCGCGATGCCGATCCCGATCTGCTGGAGCGGGCGCGGACGGCCATGCCGGAGACGGACGAGGAAGAGCTTTGCTTTCGCATCGCCGCCATCCGCGAGGCGTTCGAGGAATGCGCCATCCTGCTCTGCCGGCGGGGTGGACGGCTGATCGGCGCGACCGAGGCCGACGACATCGCCGCGCGCCATCGCGACCGGCTCAACGCCGGAGCCATCGGCTTTGGCGACATCGTCCGCGCCGAAGACCTCGTCCCGGCCTGCGACCTGCTGGTGCCCTTCGCGCGCTGGGTCACGCCGGTCAACCTGCCGAAGCGCTTCGATACATGGTTCTACCTTGCCGCGGCGCCCGAGGATCAGGTGACGGCGCATGACGGACGGGAAGCGGTGGACAGCGTCTGGATCTCCCCGCTCGCATTGCTGCGCGAAGCGGAAGCCAAGCGCGCGACTGTCGTCTTCGCCACGCGCATGAACCTCGCCAAACTCGGCCGCAGTGCGACCGTGCCGGCGGCGATGGCGGCCGCGCGCGCGGACCGGATCGTCACGGTGATGCCGGAGTTCGGCGAGACCCCGGCCGGGCCGGTGCTGCGCATCCCGCTCGAGGCCGGATACGGCGTCAGCGAAGTCGTGGTCAAGGACATCCCGCGCCCTTGACGAAGCGTTAATCATTTTCGTGGAGCCTCGGGCTGGAGGATCACTGGACCCGATGCCCGGACCCCTGCCGCCGCTTCACCCGCGCGCCGATCAAGGCGTCATCCGCTCGCTCGCCGAGGCGAGCCGGCGCAGCGGCGTCGATTTCCGCTTCCTGGTGGCGCAGGCCGACATGGAAAGCGGCCTCGACACCACGGCGCGCGCCGCGACCTCGAGCGCGGCGGGCCTCTTTCAGTTCATCGAGCAGACCTGGCTCGGACTCATGCGCGAGCACGGCTCCCGGCTTGGCTTGGGCGAACTCTCGCGCGCCATCGAGGCGGATTCAAATGGCCGCCTGCGTCTCGCCGATGCGCGGACGCGCCAGAAGCTGCTGGACCTGCGTCACGATGGCCGCATCGCCGCCGAACTTGGCGCGGAGTATGCGCGCGCCAATGCCCGGCGCCTGGAAGGCGTGCTCGGGCGGCCGGCGCAGCCGGTCGAGATCTATCTGGCGCACTTTCTCGGTCCCGGCGGCGCCGCGCAGTTCCTGAAAGCGCGGGCGGAAAATGGCACGGCGAGCGCCGCAGCGCTGCTTCCCGCCGCGGCAGAGGCAAATCGCGCGGTCTTTTACGAGAGCAACGGCCTGCCGCGCTCGCTCGATCAGGTCCATGCCCGTTTCGCCGCAAAACTCGACGAGCGCATGGCGCGCCTGAAGGATATGGCGGGTCACGCACGCGACACGGCACCGCCCGTCGCGCCGGCGCGCGCGCCGGGCCTTGCCTTCGCCAGCACGTCCATGCCGGCGCGCCCGGACAAGGCTGCCGGCATCGATGCCGGCGCGCTCGCCAGCCTGCCATCGACCTGGCTGCTCTTCGCCATCGGCGTGCTGCCGGACGAACGCGAAGCGCCCGGACGTCGCGACCCTTACGGCGTCCCGCCCCTGCCGCGCCGCACCTAAGAAGAGGCTCCTGTTGCCTTTGCGGCGCAAGAGTTCACACTTCTTGCGTCGGCAAAATCTGAGCAGGAGGGTGTCTTCGAAAACATGACTCCGCCGGATCGGCGTGAACCGACCGGGTGACCGGTCCCGACAATCTCATCGCGACGACGCCCGCCATGGCGTCACTGCCGAGCTTCGCTCGGATCATCGTTCGGTTCGCATACCGAATAGCGGGTCTTGGATCCGCATAGAGCTGAAACCCCGCCATCAGGGGCGAACCGCCCGGCGGGGTTTCGCATGTCCGGGATCGAGCGGTGCAGGCATGACCGACAACGAACTGCTTCCGGTACACTATCGGACGGCCGATTCAATTTAGCCAGCCAGTCGTCCCATTAAGCGGAAGTTCTTTGACTTGCTGAGATTCAAGGCCGGGGCAAGCGCACTCGGCACGGCTCAGCCCGAATGTATTCGTGCAGCCTTGTCATGCTCTTCAGACGTTCGTCCATACTGGCGGCCTACACTCTTGTTTCGTAGGGAATGACCATATGCATGAGACCTGCCTCTTTGGCAGTGATCGACCTTGAGAATCCTATTTTGTGTTGGGGCAACCCACTGACGAAGTCACACGTTTCCGTCTGATAGAAATTTCGCAGGATAAACTCGACGAACCACCGTGGTGTCAACGGCGCCGAGACAGGAATACGACACCCCTTTACATCTCCCAATGTAAGATGACTCTTGGGATGCGTAATATCGATATGAAGACCTTCTTGCGCATTAAAATCGAAACGCAAAGGGAATGGCACGATTCTACGACGAACGATATCGAGAAACAGCTCATCGCGCAGATAGGCATCCGGATCGTCTTGAAACGGCAGCAAGCTTGGCGAAGGATAAAAGGCGAGCCTGTGCTGTAGCAGTTGATCGCTTTCGACGCGGTACATCATCTGGAGCAATGCGCCATCGATGAGCTTCATGTTGTAAGAACGCTTGTCAGCCAGTTCGCGATAAATCTCGGCGTACTCGATGTCGCCAAGTGCAATGGAAACGTGCTCCGAACCGCTGAAGGTAACGTCTGCCCTCTTTCCCGATGATCGAATCGCAGAGAAATTTGAGTCGTCGCAAACTCCTATGCAGATCAATTTAGAAATCAGCCCATCGATATCTTCTTTAATGCTTCTTGGAGTCAGCGCCATCATCCACCAGCCCAAGGAGCTTTTTCAGTTTTTCACGAGTAGCCTTATCTAGGTCTTCCGGGTGTAGCCTTCCACTCTCCAAATCGCCCAGAAGATTGTTAACATAATTCTTCTGTTGCTCAAGACGCTGCCGGCCTTGAGGAGACAAATCACGGTGAACGATGCGCAGTTTGCCAAGCACCGCATCGTCGGGATACCTGAAATCCAAGACGAAGTTGTGCTGCCTCAATGCAGAAAACTCGTCGATCAACCCCTGCATCTGAGGGCCAAACCCCAGGATGCGAACCCAAGCCTTGCTTCGAGTGATCGCTGTGAAAAGACGGTTACGCAAACTGGCAAGTCCGGCACGAGAACCATTGCAGTCCTGGGCATTGACAACATAGACCATGCCCGCCTCATTCCCCTTAGCGCGGAAAATCCCCGTAAAGGTTACCGAAGGGGTATCGGTTCGGAAGAACACGTCTGCATCCGTGTCGACACCGGCCAGATGGGTCTGCACTCCTGCTTCGAAAAGCTGTTTGCGGATAGGGCCAGTACTGCCACGAGCAGTCCGTGGATCCGGGTGAATCACGATGATGTCATCGTGACGAAGTTCATCGTCATTCAGGTTAGATTGAATCTGTTGAACGAGCCATGCGTTCTGCTGTTTTTCACTCTCGAAACTGATGAATTGGACGAGATCATCGATTTCCGAATGCTCCTCCAAAAACCTTGGACTGGTTTCTGCGGTACGCTCCAGAACGACTTGCTGGCCTTTCGCCAATTGCCCACTCTGAACATTGTAGCCAATCTCTTCCCAAAGCGCTGGATGATCAAACATCTGAACCAATCCAGTCTCTGTGTCTTGTGGGGCATCTCGGTAGATACCGAAGCCAAGCCCGTGTGCGGAGACTAGAACCGGGCGCGAATTTCGGTAGCATTTCTGCAAGATCACATCTCGCCTGCGGTCATTGCCGAAAGTAACAAGCGGCCGACCATGCTGATCATTGCCGAATATCTCCTCAGGCGGAGGGAGGGAAGTTCCTGAAAGATTCTGAAGTTCGTCGTAGGCATAGACCAGCCGCTTCGGTGGCTTCAGCATAGAAAAGCAGAGCTTCAGGAAACTTGGCGCAAAGTCCTGCGCTTCGTCGACAAGAATGACGTCATAGAGCTGCGCCAAATCTGAAGCATTCACTAGTGCAGCCTGGCAAGCGCCGTCAAAGGCCTTCTCACTCCCTCCGTATTCAGAGGATGCGCTTCTGAAATCAAGAAACTCCGTTCCAGTCGCACGGCAATACTCGTAGTAAATGCCATCCCTTGCATCGCCTCCTGGAGCACCCCAGGCATTGACGACCCGAATCCTCGTCCAATCCGGTTGGTCACCGCTCTGCCCAATGCAAAAGTTGTTTATCAAACGTCGGAACTGCTCTTTTAGTGAACGGGTATGGAAAGTTACGGCAATACGCCAATCCGGATGCTGCGTATGCAAATACGCAGCTTTGAGTGCCAATACGATGGTCTTGCCAGAGCCGGCTAACCCCCGGATACGTTGAACTCCCTCCACCGTCTCGATGACCGCTTTGTTCTGTCGATGATCAAGCGTCGCAATGGAGTCCTCGAGACGCTTTAGTTTTGCACCACGCGAATCTTCGCGTTTAACTTCGCGCTTGGAACCACTTTTCCGAATGCTGGAAAGGCTCTCGATGGCCGATAGCGTCATCCGATAAAGATCATCAGTGCCGTCGTTCCAAACTATCTTGTTCAGGGCGGCGGCAAGGCCCTGCTCATTTACAAGTGGATGGCCCTCTTCCGCCGCAACCTCAACATTGGCGAGTCCTGGAGCAAATGAAATGGCTGAAAGTTTTACCAGCAATTCACGTCCTCTGACCAAGTCTCGGTGCAATTTCAGTCGTGCTTCGATCTTGTTTAACAAATCATCCTGACGCTCTGCATACCCCTCAACATCCGGCCCTTCGATCAAGTCGAACAACACGATGCCCATTGAAGGACTCACCAACGTAGCATCTATGGAGTACTTACCGTCAGGGGTGGCAATCAACGGGTAGCCCGTGAAGACTTCACCTCGCACTTCATTCAAGATCTCGAGACTCTCCTCCAAGGCGTCGGTCGCAACCGGCTTCTTGTTTACACCGCGCGTAAAATTCAATCGTTCAACCATTGGTTAGGTCCTCGTTGACGCGGCCTCGTATCGTTGACGAGCACTCAAAGCGTGATGCCACTTATTGGCGACATGTAGTGGCATGGAAGCATGCAGTGCCATCCATCATGACAAAAGACTGGGCTCAAAGATGCCAAAAATTGTCAGACAATGGCGAATGAAACCGCATAAGTGCTCGCACAGGTGTATCTCCATGCTACTTTGTAACAGTTGATGATACACTCCCTATTCCCACTCGATGGTGCCGGGCGGCTTCGAGGTGATGTCGTAGGTGACGCGGTTGATGCCGCGCACCTCGTTGATGATGCGGGTCGCGACGCGGCCCAGGAAATCGTGCGGGAACGGGTAATAGTCGGCGGTCATGCCGTCGGTCGAGGTGACGGCGCGCAGCGCGCAGGCATAGTCGTACGAGCGTCCGTCGCCCATCACGCCGACGGTGCGCACCGGCAGCAGCACGGCGAAGGCCTGCCAGATGGCATCGTAGAGGCCGGCATTGCGGATCTCCTCCAGATAGATCCGGTCGGCCTTGCGCAGGATGTCGAGCTTCTCGCGCGTGATCTCGCCGGGAACGCGGATGGCGAGGCCCGGACCGGGAAACGGGTGGCGCCGGACCATGTCCTCGGGCAGGCCAAGCTCGCGTCCAAGGGCGCGCACCTCGTCCTTGAACAGCTCGCGCAGCGGCTCCACCAGATTCATGTTCATGCGCTCGGGGAGGCCGCCCACATTGTGATGCGACTTGATGGTGACCGAAGGGCCGCCATGGAAGGAAACGCTCTCGATCACGTCCGGATAGAGCGTGCCCTGGGCGAGGAAATCGGCGCCGCCCACCTTGCGCGCCTCCTCCTCGAATACGTCGATGAAGGTGGCGCCGATGATCTTGCGCTTCTGCTCGGGGTCGCTCACGCCGGCCAGCTTGCCGAGGAACAGCTCGCCCGCATCGCGATGCACCAGCGGGATGTTGTAATGGTCGCGGAACAGGCGCACCACCTCCCCCGCCTCGCCGGCCCGCATCAGGCCGGTATCGACGAAGACGCAGGTAAGCTGCGCGCCGATCGCCTCGTGCAGCAGGACCGCGACCACGGAGGAATCGACGCCGCCGGAAAGGCCGCAGATCACCCGCCCGCCGCCGACCTGGGCGCGGACCTTGGCGATCTCCTGCGCACGGAAAGCCGCCATGGTCCAGTCGCCGGAACAGCCCGCCACGCGATGGGTGAAATTGGCCAGCAGGCGCGCGCCGTCGGGGGTGTGCATCACCTCCGGATGGAACTGCACGCCATAGAAGCGCCGCGCCTCGTCGGCGATGGCCGCGTATGGCGCCCCCTCGCTCGTCGCCACCACCCGGAAACCCCTGGGCAGCCGCGTCACGCGGTCGCCATGGCTCATCCAGACCTGGTGACGGCTGCCCTTCTCCCACACGCCCTCGAACAGCGCACTCTCTTCCCGGACATCGACCAGCGCCCGGCCGAATTCCCGATGGTCGGACGGCTGCACCTCGCCGCCGAGCTGGGCGCACATCGTCTGCTGGCCATAGCAGATGCCGAGTACCGGGACGCCGAGGCCGAATACCTCGTCGGGGGCGCGCGGCGTGCCGATATCAGTGACCGACGCGGGGCCGCCGGAGAGGATCACGGCGCGCGGGGCGAATGCGCCCAGCACCGATGCCGCCTTGTTGAAGGGAACGATCTCGCAATAGACGCCGCTCTCGCGCACGCGCCGGGCGATGAGCTGCGTCACCTGGGAACCGAAATCGATGATCAGAACGCGATCGGACATGGGGCCCTCGTCCGGTTGGCGGCGCCGTGGAACGGGCGGGGCCGCCGCCCGCCGGGGCGCCCCGGCCGGTTCCGGCCGAGACGTCCGCGACCGGGCCGGCGGCCCCGCTGTCCGGACCCTTCCCTTAAGCCGCGCCGGGCCGGAAGTCCAGCCTCGTTCAGCTCGACTTGCGCGCCTTGTAGGCGGCGATCTTGTTCTTGAGTTCGGTATATTCCGCGCAGCCGAAGAAGCAGAGCTTGTCCAGCCGTGCCAGCATCTCCTCGGCCTTCGGCAGGTCGTTCTGCAACAGGTATGCCTCGCCCAGATATTCGTGCGCGCCCCGATGCTTCGGATCGAGCTTCAGCGCCTGGTCATAGGCGGCAAACGCCTTCTGCAGATCGCCGGAATTGCGATAGGCGTAGCCGAGGTAATTCTGGATGTCGGCATTGCCCGGATCCTTGGCCGCCGCCAGATCGAGATGGCGAATAGCGGTCGGCCAGTCCCTCGCATCCACCGCCTGCTTGCCGGCAGTGAAATCCGGATCGGCCGGCGCCGCGCGGGAGGCAGGCGCCGGGTCGCTGCCCGCCCCCATGGCCGTCACGGCGGGCGCCGCGAGGCCAAGACCCATGCCAAGCGCCAGCCCAAGGACTAGATGTCGAATCTTCTGCATATTTCCCTCGCAACAGCCGGGCGGAAAACACTCGTCATTATACGTCCGTTCGCCCCGGACGGACTATCCTCACCCGGCATGGGACGCCACAGCGCGCCCGTTCCTTCCTTCGCGGCAACACGAATCGCGGGCGCGTCTCCATCTGTGCGGGCCGCGCATCGCCAACGCCGTCAACCGGGACGGCAATTCGCGGGGCGAGGCAGGATCCGCCAAAATCACGGGCCCTGCCTTGCGACGGGCTCCGCCTTTTGCCCTTCGACGAGGGCTTTCCAGGTTGTGAACGCATGCGAGGATGCATGGGCCGGAACCTGAGCAATCATCGCATCCATGAACTTTGCGAATTCCGCTCCGTAGGTGTGACGCACCATCTGCCACATCGCCCGAACCCCCGGAAAAGCCGCAATCTGCTCCTTTATCGTCTGCTCGTAGCCGGCGTAGGCCTTTTCGTCGATCAGACCCCTAAGATATTGATAGTGCTGATTTTCGCATCCCATGAACGTGGCGCGGCACAAGAAGAAGAACTGGACGAATTCGCTCTGCTCGAGTTCCTTCCGCGCAGTCGCGCCCTTGGAATATACCCTGCTAAATTCAGGGTCAGCCATCGTGGTCAAGTACTGCAACCAGTAGTCCGCATTCATCTGCAGGGTCGATGCGCGATTGCTCTTTGTATTGTAGCCAAGCTGAACCCCCACAAAGACGAGCGTGGCAGCGACCGAAACCGCGCCAACGATCTGCGCGACATTCGCCCAGTCCGATAGTGTCATCCCGACCCCCTCTGAAGCATCGTCGGCTCAACTGCTATGGCTTCCCCCTCCGGAGCGCGACATCGGCCCTGCCCCGCTGTCCGGCCGCTGCCGCAGCCTGCATTCAGGGCGGCCGGGACAACCGCGATCGGTCGGCTCCTCGCGTGCCGCCCCGCCGTTGACGGGCAATGCGTTATGCGGCGTGGCGTCACGGGAGGGCCTGGAACGGCGTCAGCGGCCTTCCACCTGCCGCGCGTAATCTTCCGCGTCATACCATCCGAGAGAGGACTTGACCCTGAGATCGTCATCAAGTTCCCACTCCTCCCAGCCACTGATCTTCAATGGCCTGCCGCTGCCGGCATGATGGCCGGTAAAGGTCCAGACATAGACGGCGTGGGAGCCCGCGCATCGTATGTCGTCGCATGTGAGCGAGAGGTCGGGGACATCCGCATAGAATCCGGCAGCCATATCCCTGATGCCGGCGCGCCCTTTCCACGGCGTGCCCCGATTGATGACGATCTGGCCATCGTCCGCATAATGCGATGCCACCGCTTCGGCAGACTTTGCGTTCCAGGCTGCGGTATAGCTTTGCGACATCCTGGCGACGGCTTTGTGGTCCGGCCCCATTGAATATCCTCCCCTGACAGGCGTCGTTCATGCTGGCGCCACGGCGCCTGCCGATGTGTCCATGGCCGGGCATGACGATCATTCCGGCCTGCAAGTGAATAGTCACAGAGCCCTGTTCGGAATCCCAGCCATTGTTGTGGATGGAACGTCCATTCGCCCCGGACGGACCATGCCGCCGACAGTCAGACGTCGCCCGCCCCTCGATCCTTCCGTCGCAGCACCGCGACGAAGAAGCCGTCCGTGCCGTGCTCCCTTGGGCTCAGGCGGAGCCACGGGTCCGTGCCCGGCGCAGCGCCATCAAGCCTCGCCCGCCAGACCTCGGCGGCCGGAACCGGCTCAAACTCCGGGTGAGCGGCAAGAAACGAATGGACCTGATCCTCGTTCTCGCAGGGCAGAAGCGAACAGGTGACATAGACCAGACGGCCGCCCGGCCGGACGAGTCTCGCGCCTTCCGACAACAGCCCGGCCTGCAAGCGCCGGTCTCGCGCGAGATCCTCCGGTCCGAAGCGCCAGCGTGCCCAGGGCTGGCGGCGCCAGGTGCCGGTGCCCGAGCAGGGCACGTCGAGAAGGACCCGGTCCGCCCGGCCCAACCGGCCGTGGAAGAGAGTCGCAGGATCGAGGATCGACACGCAATATGCACCGGCACGCGCCAGCCGCGGCTCGAGACGACGGAGGCGGGCCGGGTCGGCATCGCTTGCCACCAGTTCGCCCTGCCCGCCCATCTCGGCGGCCAGCGCCAGGGTCTTGCCGCCGGCGCCGGCGCAGAGATCCACGACGCACATGTTCGGCCGCGCGCCGACCATCAGCGCAGCAAGCTGCGAGCCCTCGTCCTGCGTTTCCACCAGCCCTTCCCGGGCCAGATCGAGCCGGTCGATCCGTGGATGGCCGGCAAGCCTGATGCCGACCGGAGAGTACGGCGTCGGAGCAGCATCGAAACCCGCATCGCGCAGCCGGGCGAGGATATCCGGGCGCGTGGCCTTCAGCGTGTTCACGCGCAGATCGAGCGGCGCGCGTGCCTTGAGTGCCGCCATCTCCGGCACGATTCCGTCGCCGAAGCGGCGACGGAGCTCCGGCTCCAGCCACGGGGGATAACCGCCCCTGACCCAGTCCGGCCACGCGTCCTGCATTCGCGCGAGCGCGCCGGCGAGACGCGCGCGTTCCGCTTCAAGGAGCGGCAGGGGCGCATGTCCGGCCCCGTCGCAGAGCCGCGCCAGATCCTCGAGCGTCGAGCGGCCCTCGATCAGCAGCGCGGCAAACAGGCCAAGCCGTGCCGAGGCATCCCCGCCCAGCAGGAAGCGCAGTTCCGCCTCCCGGCGCTCCGCGAGAAAAACCGCGTCCGATATCCAGGCGCGGTCCTTGGCGCCGGCATAGCGGCGCGCCCGGAAGTATGCCTGGATCTCGCGGTCCGCCGCACCGGCCCGCCGGGCCAGGTCGAACAGCTCGCAGGCGGCGGCGAGCCGCGCGCCCGGCGTCATGACGGCTCAGTCCTGGCGGTAGTTGGGCGCCTCGCGGGTGATGGCGACGTCGTGCACGTGGCTCTCCCTGAGGCCCGCGTTGGTGATCCGCACGAACCGGCAGTTGCGCCGCATCTCGTCGAGCGTGCGGTTGCCGGTATAGCCCATGGCCGCGCGCAGGCCGCCGATGAGTTGATGGATGACCTGCGCCGCCGGCCCCTTGTAGGGCACGCGGCCCTCGATCCCCTCCGGCACCAGTTTGAGGCTTTCCTTCACTTCCTCCTGGAAGTAGCGGTCGGCGGAGCCGCGCGCCATGGCGCCGATCGAACCCATGCCGCGATAGGCCTTGTAGGAGCGGCCCTGATAGAGAAAGACCTCGCCGGGGCTCTCGTCCGTGCCGGCCAGCAGCGAACCCACCATGGCGGCCGAGGCGCCGGCGGCGATGGCCTTGGCGAGATCGCCGGAAAACTTGATCCCGCCATCGGCGATCACCGGGATATCGCGGGCAGCCGCCACCTCCGCCGCATCGCGAATGGCGGTGAATTGCGGCACGCCGACGCCGGCGACGATCCGGGTCGTGCAGATCGAACCCGGTCCGATGCCGACCTTGATCGCATCGGCGCCGGCATCGATCAGGGCCCGCGCCCCGTCGGCGGTGGCGACGTTGCCGCCGACCACCTGGACATAATTCGACTGCTTCTTGATCGCCGAAATGGTCTCGAGCACGCGCAGGGAATGGCCATGCGCCGTATCCACCACGATCAGGTCGCAACCCGCCTCGATCAGCGCTTCCGTGCGGCGGATGCCTTCCGGGCCGACGCCGGTTGCCGCGCCGACACGCAGGCGGCCCTGCTCGTCCTTGCAGGCATTGGGATGCAGTCGCGCCTTCTCGATGTCCTTGACGGTAACGAGGCCGATGCAGCGGTATTCGTCATCCACCACCAGCAGCTTCTCGATGCGGTGCTTGTGCAGCAGGCGCTTCGCTTCCTCCTGGTTCACCCCCTCGCGCACGGTGACCAGGCCCTCGTGCGTCATCAGCTCCCGCACCGGCTGTTGCAGGTTGGAGGCGAAGCGCACGTCGCGATGGGTGAGGATGCCGACCAGCCGCCCGCTCGCCGGTTCCGTCACCGGGATGCCGCTGATGCGGTTGGCCTGCATCAGCGCCAGCGCCTCCGCCAGGGTGCTGTCCGGGCCGATGGTCACCGGATTGACCACCATGCCGGACTCGAACTTCTTGACCGCGCGCACCTCGTTCGCCTGCGCCTCGATATCGAGGTTCTTGTGAATCACCGCCATGCCGCCCGCCTGCGCCATGGCGATGGCCATACTGTGCTCGGAGACCGTGTCCATGGCGGAGGAGACCAGCGGAATGCCAAGCTCGATGCTCTTGGTCAGGCGGGTCCTGGTATCGACTTCGGCCGGCATGACCTCCGATCCGGCGGGGACGAGGAGGATGTCATCGAACGTAAGCGCCTCGGCGATCTTCATGGGCATACCTTGGGTTCCGCGGGGTTGTCGGCTTCCAGCCGGCCCGGACCCCATGCCCGGCCAGCCTCAGTGTTTCGCTCGCGGCGCACCGCGCCCGGCCTCGGCCTCGGCCTCGGCGGCGAAATCGCCGCCCGGCGCGCCTTCGCGCATGAGGGCCGGATAATGCAGGCGGAAATTCTCGCGGATGGCCCGGAAGGGCACGTCGGCGAAGGTGCCGCGCTCGGCCACATATTCCATGTGCCGGCGATTGTCCGCATCGAAGGGATGAAAGATGGAATCGCTGCGCCCGTCGAAATCCAGCGGACGCACGCGAAAGCGCTCGCACAGTCCGATATTGAAGGCAGGTGTCGCCTTGACCCAGCGCCCCTCGAGAAACAGCTCGGTATAACCGTGGTAGTAGAAGATGTCGGTGCCGCCCATCAGCCGCCGCAGCCGCTCGGTCGCCAGGTGGTTGCGCACATCGGCGAATCCTATCCGGGCGGGAATGCCGGACGCCCGCGCCACGGCAGCGAGCAGTGCCGCCTTGGTGATGCAGAAGCCGCGCCCGCGCGCGAGACAGTTCGAGGCGCGGAATGCGGCCTCGCTCAACTCCACGTCGTAGGGATCGTAGACGATGCCGTCGCGCACCGCGTAATAAAGCGCGACCGCCTTCCCCGTCGCGTCGTCCTGACCGGCCACGGTCCGGGCCGCGAAGTCCCGTACGCCAGCCGCATCGCTGTCGATGAATTGGGTAGCGCCCAGGCATTCGCCCGGCGCGGGGTCCGGGGCCGGCTCACTCTCGGTCATGGGACGTCCTTGATGGCGCGGGAGAATAGGCGAGCGGACCCGGCCGATCAAGCCGGGATTGCCCCGGTCGGCTGGGCGCGCCGGACTGTGATGGCCGGCACTGTCCCGGGCGGGCGGAACAGCTAGGTTTCATGCACCAGACAGGCGCCAGTTCCTCTGGCCCTTTGTTCGGTTTTCTGGTTGCAGGCTTTTCCGGCTGAGTACAAGCCTTGACGGACCCCGGCTTCCTCCCTGCCGGGGTCTTTTTCTTTTCTGCCTCGAAACCCGCAGCAAAGTTACCCGTCCGGACAAACGACTCGTGGCAATCTCTCCGTTCCGGATGAAGGAGAGCGAAAGATGCAGTTCGTCGTCACGCCTGTCGTCGTTGCCCTTTTGGGCCTGATCCTGCTGGGGCTTTCCTGGCGGGTCGTCGATCTGCGCCGCCGCCATCGGATCAATCTCGGCGACGGCGGCCGGCCGGACCTGGAGCGGGCAATCAGGGTGCATGGCAACTTCGTCGAGTATGTCCCGCTCGCCCTGCTGCTGCTTCTGGTGCTGGAGGCGGGCGGCGAAATGCCGCGCTGGCTGCTCGTCGTGCTGGGCGGGCTGCTGGTGGCTGGCCGCCTGCTCCATGCCCAGGGCCTCGCCAGCCGGCCGGGCGCTTCTTTCGGACGGTTTGCGGGAACCCTCGCGACCTGGGTCACGATCTTCCTTGCCTCGGCGCTCAATCTCTATGGTGCGCTTTTCTGAACGCCGTCGGCCGGAAAGCGCGCCGCCCAGGGTTCCGGCGCGATGCGCAGGGCATTCGCATGGAAGGCAACCATGTGATAGAAACCCGTCAGCGCCACGATCTCGATGACCTGCGCCGGCGAGAAATGCCGCGCCAGTTCGCCATGGACCTCGTCGCTCCAGCCCGCTTCATCGCACAATCCGTCGACGGCCGCGATCAGGGCCTGCTCGGCGGCGCTCCAGATGCCCGGGCGAACCTGCAGTTTGCAGGTGGCGGCGATCTCCGCCGCCCCGAAACCGGCCCGCGCGGCGAAGAATGCGACATGGACGCCCCATTCATACTCGCAACGGAGCCGCGCCGTGGTGCGGTGGATCACGATCTCCCGCTCGCGCAGGCTGAGGCTGCCGCGATCGAGCAGGCTGCCGGCGCGCAGCCGCGCCAGGACGCGGGGATTGTGGGCAATGGTCAGGAACAGGGCGAGCGGCTCCCGGCCGGGCGGCATGATGCCCGAGAGGATCTCGCTCAACTCCGCTCCCAAAGGCGGGACGAGCGGCGCGATACGGGCGTCAGCCATGGCATTCCCCTTTACAGCCTGTTTGCGGTTGCTACTATTTTCATAGCGATACGAGACTATCGCTATTATTTTCGTAGCACAAGGGGTAAAGCATGACCACACAGCCTGGCCCACCTCGCCCCGGACGGCCCGTGCGCGGATCGACGAGCGGCAGGCCGCTGATGGCAGCCCTCGACCTGCTCGGCCGGCGCTGGAGCCTGCGCGTGCTCTGGGAGTTGCGGGCCGGCCCGCTGACCTCGCGCGGCCTGCGCGAGGCCTGCGGCGGCATCAGTCCGGGAGTGCTGCAGCAGCGCCTGGACGAACTGCGCGAGGCTGGTCTGGTCGAACTGCCGGGCAGGCAGGGCTATGCGCTGACGCCGCTCGGACGCGAGCTCGAGACCGCAATGCGGCCGCTCATCGCCTGGGCCGACCGCTGGGCACGGGCTAACCCTTGAATCCGGTGGCGACGACGTAGGCTTCGGCCGAATCCTTGCGGCTCGCGTCGGGCTGCATGGCGCACGGCGGCGAAATGCTGCTTCATGCGCCGGAGCAATTCATTTCCGGTACCGCCCTTCAGCACCTTCGCGACGAAGGCACCGCCGGGTTTCAAGACGCCGAGTGCGAAGTCGAGCGCCAGTTCGCAGAGCAGCATGATGCGGATATGGTCGGTCTGGCGATGGCCGGTCGCCGGCTGCGCCATGTCGGAAAGGACCAGATCGACCGGCCCGTCGAGGCGCGCCCTGACAATTTCATCCGCTCCCTCGGCGGTGAAGTCGAGCTGCATCACTTCGGCACCCGCCAGGGGTTCCATCTCGTTGATATCGACCGCGAGCACCCGGCCGCCCGGCCCGGTCCGCTCGACGGCCACCTGCGTCCAGCCGCCCGGCGCGGCGCCCAGATCGACGACGCGGCCGCCGCGCGGAATCAGGCGATGGCGATCGTCCATCTGTTCGAGTTTCCAGGCCGCGCGCGAGCGGTAGCCCTGCTGGCGGGCGGCGGCGACGTAGGGGTCGTTGAGCTGGCGCTCGAGCCAGCGCTGCGAGGATGGCGTGCGGCTGCGCGCGGTGCGCAACCGCTCGCGGAGTTGCCGGCCCGGCGGCGGTCGGCCGGCGCGGCTCATGGCGCGGCGTCGCGCCCGGCCGGATACCTGCCGGCGCGGCTGTCCGCGATCAGGCCGTTGAGAATGCCCTCGCGCACGCCGCGATCGGCGATGCGCAGCCGCTCCGTCGGCCAGGTACGCCCGATCGCCTCGAGGATGGCGCAGCCGGCAATGACCAGATCCGCCCGTTCGCGCCCGACGCAGGGATGACGCGCGCGCGCCTCGAAATCGAGGCCGCGCAGCGCGCGGATCGCGGCCTGCACGTCAGCGAGGCTGATCCACAGGCCATCGACGCGAAGCCGGTCGTAGCGGCGCAGTCCGAGATGCACGCCGGCGAGCGTCGTCACCGTACCGGAGGTGCCGAGCATCTGCGTCGGGGCGGCGCGCACCTGCGCCGAAATCCCGTGCGCGGCATCGAACGGCGCGAGCAGCCGGCGCACCTCCTCCACCATGCCCTCGTAGGTCGCCTCGTCGATCTCCACCCCGCCCCACTGCTCCGCCAGGGTGACCACGCCGCAGGGCAGCGACACCCAGGCGATGAGGATCGGCTCGGCGCCGCGTCCAAGCCCGAGGAACATCAGTTCGGTCGAGCCGCCGCCGATATCGAAGACCAGCGCATGGGCATGGGCGGGGTCGATCAGCGGCAGGCAGCCGGCGACGGCGAGCCTTGCTTCCTCGGCAGTGGTGATGACCTCGAGCCGGATGCCCGTCTCCGCCGCCACGCGATCGAGAAAATCGGCGCCGTTCATGGCGCGGCGGCAGGCTTCGGTGGCCACCGCGCGGAACCGGGTCACGGAGCGCCGGCGCATCTTGTCGGCACAGATCCGCAGCGCCTCTACGGTGCGCTCGACCGCCGCTTCGGAAAGCTGGCCGGTGCGCCCGACCCCCTCGCCAAGTCGGACGATGCGGGAGAAAGCATCGATGACGCGGAAGCCCGGCCCCTGCGGGCGGGCGATCAAAAGGCGGCAATTGTTGGTGCCGACATCGAGCGCGCCGAAAACGGAACGCTCCGGCGAGGGCCGGCCATCGCCATTGTCCCGGCCGCCATCCCGCGCAGCGCCGATGGGCATGCGCGGCGGCGGCCCCCGCTCGGGATCGTTCACTCGCACGCTGTAATCCTCCCGTCCCCCGCCGTCGCCACCGGGGCGGCGCCGTCGCGGGCGGACGTTGTCGCGCCCACTCTAGCAACTTCGCGCCCGCCATGACAGCGCCGCGGCATATGCGGGCCCAAGTTTCTGGAAAGAAAGGGTTTTTTCGCTCACCGCCGGCGCACATTGACAAGCCGGAACGAGCTTCCTATGTTCCCCACCTCTAAGCGATCCCGGCTGCTGGGGGATCGTCTAACGGTAGGACCCCAGACTCTGACTCTGGTTGTCTAGGTTCGAATCCTAGTCCCCCAGCCAAATCTCACTTTTGCCCGAATTGGCCATTGTCGCCGCCTCTTTACGGGCGGCGATGGCGGTGGTTTCTGCCAACAGATCAAAGGGTTGGCGGAAGGTGGCGGTCATCTCTCCGTCCGCCCAGGAGCAGTTCGATAGCAGGAAGTTGAGCAGGCGGCGTTTCCGGCGCGGTTCCTGGCGCTCGAACAGGCGCTGCGCGTTCTGCGCCAGTTCGAGACTCCGCACGCCTGCGTCGATCCAAGGTTGCTCGGTTGACTCGCATAGTGAAATCTCGAGTGGCTGGCGGAGAACGGGGCTCGGATCGTGACAATCGAGCAACTTGAACCAGTCCTAGGCAAGTGCTGCCCCGCCGCCAGGAAACGAACAACCGGTCAGAACGCTTCCCCGCGGGCCGGCAGATTGCAGTGGAACGCCGCGCCGTGTTTCATCACCAGTCCGATATTCAGCTTGTCCTGCAAGATTCTTATGTCCGCAAGCGGATTGCCATGAACGGCGATGATATCGGCGAGCAGGTTCTCCTTGACGGCACCGATACGGTCGGACATTCGGAGGGTCGCCGCCGCATCGCGCGTTGCAGACAAAATGGCCTCCATGGGCGACATGCCGTGCTTGACCATCAATTCCAGTTCGATGGCGTTGGTACCATGTTCGGTCACCGCATTGCCGCAGTCGGACCCCATGGCAATCTTGACGCCCGCAGCCATTGCCTTGCGGAAGCTTTCTATGTGGCGATCAAAGATCCTTTGAGCAGTAGAAATGGCGGCGTTCCCCATCCCCGACTGACGCCCTCTGTGAAGAATGGCGTGGAATATGTATATCGTTGGTACGAGCGTCGTCTGTTTCTGGAGCATGAGATCAATGATTTCGTCGGTAAGCTGTGATCCATGTTCAACCGAGTCCACGCCTGCCCTGACGGCAGCCAGAGTACCCTTCGCGAAACAGGCATGAGCACAGACGAACTTCCCCTTGGCATGCGCTTCATCGACCATTGCCCGCATCTCATCGTCAGTAAAGTCCTGATCACCTCCCTCGCCAAATGTGCCGGTTGCGAAGAACTTCACCCAATCCGTCTTGTGCTTGATGTTGCGCCGAACGGCGCGCCGCACACCTTCAATGCCGTCCACGACCCGTGTTTCGGTATCGGTTCGAACCAGCCAGTCGGGTATGTAATCGGCAGTCCCGCCGGTCGCTGTCAAGTTGGGACCGCTCGCAAGAATTCTCGGGCCTTCCACAGTACCACTGTCGATCGCATCGCGCAGCGACACCGCCATATTTCCGACATCGCCGACATCGCGCAAGGTGGTGAAGCCCATGCGCATGGTCTGCCGTGCCCTCGCATAGGCCTTGATCCCGATCAAGGTCAAGGCCATGTCAAGATGCGTTGGAACATCGCCACTGCCCAACCGCATGCGATCGGATGGCCCGCTGCGAAGATGCACATGAAGATCGATGAGCCCGGGCATAACCGTGGTACCCGTCGTATCGATGACGAGCGCAGATGAAGGAATCTCGAACTCGCCTTCGCGACCCACTCTCTGGATCCTTGCGCCTTCCACAAGGACGACACTGTTTGGCAGAGGATCGGCCCCCGTGCCGTCGATCAGGCTGCCACCCGCCAGGGCAATGACTTTGACATTCTCCGAAATCTCCATGGCATGAAATCCCCGCATAATTTCGAGCGTCCTCACCAGGCAGACAACGAGCCGGGTATGGCATCCTCAGGCGGACAGGGTCAGGATAGCACAGCGCGTTCCGGAACCATCTGTCCAGGGGATCTCGAGACGCGGCATCTCGTCAGGAATGGGAGATCAGAATGGACAATGACCACCACCGATTCATGAGCTTGGCTCTCGCGCAGGGAACTCTCGGGCGTGAGCGAGGGAATTCTCCGATTGGGTCGGTTATCGTGCGACAAGGCGGTATCGTTGGCGTCGGCCATAACGTGGCTTTATCAAGCGGCGACCCGACGGCGCACGCCGAAATCCAGGCGATCCGCGATGCCTGCCACAATCTTCGACGGGCAGACTTGTCGGATTGCACCTGCTACACAGTGATGGAGCCTTGTCCGATGTGCTGCTGGGCGCTGGTTGAGGTCGGCATTGAGCGGGTGGTCCTTGGCGCGCGCCACCAGGGAATGAAACGGTTTGCGCCACCGGAGAGCACCAGTTACGGCGACTATACAATGGAAAAGCTGCTGGCGATGACCGGTCGGAAGTTTGAAATAGTAACCGGCGTGTGCACGGAAGAATGTGAGGAAAACCGGCGGAGCTGGCGACCACCGACCGCAAACTAGCGGGAAAATGGGGCCCGTCGCAAAAACTTGCCTCTGCCCGAGCGTGCAAGAAGACGCCCGTCCTGGCAAACAATCTCTCCACGCGACAGCACCGTCGTCGGCCAGCCGGTGATTGTCATCCCCTGATAGGGCGTGTAGTCCATCCTGTCGTGCAGGTTGTCAATGTCGATGGTGACCTCGCGCGTCGGATCCCATAGGGCGATGTCAGCATCCGCGCCGATTGCGATGGTGCCCTTGCGCTGCGCCAAACCGTAAATCGCTGCCGGAGCCGTGGCCGTGAGCGAAACAAACTGTTGCAGCGTGATCCGATTCTTCATCACACCTTCGGAAAACAGCAGTGGCAGACGGACCTCGATCCCGGGCACTCCTTGCGGAACCCTGTTAAAGGGCGCGCTGGCCCCTGCCACCTTTTTTCCCTTAGGATCGTCAAAGCGAAACGCCGAGTGATCCGAGGAGATGACCTGAAACGTGCCATTCGCAATTCCGCGCCACAACGCGGCCTGGTCGGCGGAGCTCCGGGGCGGCGGAGTGCAGCAATACTTCGCACCTTCAAATGCTTCTCGATCGAGATCAGATGCGGTAAGGAAGAGATACTGCGGGCAGGTTTCGGCCAAAATGGGTACGCCGCGATCCTGAGCGCGCCGAATTGTCGACATGGCCTCGTCGCTCGAAACATGCACGATAAGGATCCGAACCCCGACGGCCTCCGCAAAGGTTATAGCCCTGTTTGTTGCTTCATTCTCCGCGAGCGCAGGTCTCGCAGCGGCGTGATAGCGCATGGCGGTCTTACCATCGCGCAGCAACCTGTCAGTAAGCCAGTCAACAAGTTCGTGATTCTCGGCATGGACCATGGCGATGGCGCCTTCGCGACCAGCCACGTCGAGAACCTCCAGGAACTGCCGATCGGGCAGTCTGAGGGCCTCGTAGGTCATGTAGATCTTTAGCGACGTATAGCCGTCCTTGATCAGCGCTGGAAGTTCCTGGCCGATCGTTTGCTCGCCAGCATCGGAAATAATCAGGTGAAAGGTGTAGTCAATGATTGCCTTTCCTTCCGCACGCGAATGGTAGTCATTGACCACGGCGCGCACTGACTGCCCTTTATGCTGCGCGGCGAAGGACATGATGGTTGTGGTTCCGCCAAACGCGGCAGATATGGTCCCGGACTCGAAATCGTCCGCTGTGACAAGGCCCTGGCTTGTGCGTTGGTCGATGTGACAGTGACTATCGACGCCTCCCGGAAGCACAAGGAAACCACTGGCATCAATCTCGCGTGTCCCCTTCGGCAGGCGCTCGCCGAGCGCGGCGATCCGACCCGCAGCGATGCCAATGTCGGAAACAAATCGCTCGCTTGCGGTGGCAATGTCGGCATTGCGTATGACGAGGTCAAAATTCATGCTTGGTCCTGTCGAGGAACTTGCCGGCATTTCGCTTCGGCCCATGCCAAGTAGTCGACGATGGCGGATCGAATGTCAAATCTGGGCGAAAAGTCCAGAAACTCCCGCAGCGCCACTGTCGATAGCGGGGCCCGGTCCCGTGGACCATGATAATCAATGTTTGCCTCCGCCGGATCGATGGCCCAGTCTAGCGCAACGCCGACTTCCGACATCTGGGAGCAAAAATCGGCGACGCTCCATTGCGATCCCGCACCAATATTGACCAGCGCCGGTACCCTGCCGGGAAAGTCCAGGGTGGCAACCACAGCAGCGCCGACATCGCGACCATAGATCCAGTCCCGGCGACCCGGCCTCGGCAGGCGAATGGGTCGTCCTTGTTTGGCAAACTCCAGGATCTGCCACATCGGGCTGATGGTTCCTCGGACGGAAGTTACGTGCTCCCAGGGGCCAAAGATGCTGCCGAGGCGCAAGGCTGCAAGGTCGCAGCCAAGATCACGGTAGCGAAGTGCGATCTGCTCGGCGGCGAACTTGCTGATGCCATAAATGCTGGTCGGCTCGGCCGGCGTTTCCTCGGTCAGAATCGGGAATCGAAAGCCCGCCCTTCCATACACAGCAGCCGAACTCAGGATGACAATCCGATCGGCGCCGGCCGAATATGCTGCATCGAGTATATTGACGGTGCCGCCGATATTGACGGCGACAATGTTCCCGGCCGCCTCCAACTCCGCTTCAGCCGCAGGCGAGATCGCAGCCGCATGCACGACCTTAGAAGGACGGAACCGGGCAAGTAGCGCGAGCACCGCAGCGCGATCCCGCACGTCCAATGTCTCTTCATGCAATGTGCCGGAGAGGCTGCCGAAGGTCTCCAATGCCGGTCCCGGCACCGGGCCAAGGTCACAGCTGATGACTGTTTCGCCACCCGTGAGAAGCGCTTCAAGCACATTCAATCCAACAAACCCGGAGCCGCCGGTCACGAGAACAGTCATCGATCGGCACGAAGCGCCTTGGCGTGCGCCCCATCCGGCCTCACGCGAGGTACTTTCTCAGGAACCGCACCGTACGCTCGTTGGTCGGCTGCTCGAATATGTCTTGCGGAGGACTCAGTTCAACGATCTGGCCCTCGTCCATGAATGCCACACGATCGGCGACTCGCCGCGCGAAATCCATTTCATGAGTTGCCACGATCATGGTCATTCCTTCTTCGGCGACCTTCTCCATCACGGCAAGAACCTCGTCGACGAGTTCCGGATCAAGGGCGGAGGTAGGTTCGTCAAACAGCATCACCTTCGGCTCCATCGCGAGGGCGCGAGCAATCGCCACACGCTGACGCTGCCCGCCGGAAAGCTGTTCGGGGTATGCGGTAAACTTGTCCGCGAGGCCGACCTTGGCTAGCTGCGCGCGCGCCATCTCCGCGGCGGCTCTGGTTGACATGCGGCGAACGTCGGTCAGGCCGGCCATCACGTTCTCGATCGCGGTCAGATGGGGCCAGAGATAGAAAAGCTGAAACACCATACCGATCTGCGAGCGCATCTCGGCAAGCTCGCGACCGACCATTCGACGACTCTTTCCATTGGAATCGATCACGCCCAGGCGTCGGCCATCGAGCCTCACAATACCCGAGGTGGGTTCCTCCAGGAAATTCATGCACCGCAGCAGCGTGCTCTTGCCAGAGCCGCTCGGCCCGATAAGTACGAGAACTTCACCACGCGTAACTTCGACAGAGACCCCCCGCAAGGCCTCCAGTGCCCCGAACCTCTTATGTAGATCGATAGCTTCTATCATTTTTCACATCGCCTGATGATGGGCCGGGCCACAGAGTCATGATGGCTGAGACACTCCAAGCAGGCGTTTGCGCCGCTCGCTCAGGCCCCGCTTTTCATAGGCCGTTGCACGTTCGAAATATAGCTGCAGCCATGTCAAGCATGAGGTCAGAAAGAGGTAGATCAGGCCAGCGGTGCTCAGAATCTCAATTGCGCGATAGGTGGAACTGTAAATCATCTGCGCGGTCAGCATCAGTTCAGGGACGGTGATGACCGAGGCCAGGGAGGTGTTCTTGGTGTGGCTGATGAAGTTGCTCATATAGGGTGGAATGATGATGCGGATGGCCTGCGGCATGATGATCCGCCGCACGATCTTTGGGTACGTCATGCCGACGGCTCGCGCCGCTTCAATCTGGCCGTGATGAATGGCCTGTATGCCCGAACGAATGATTTCGCAGCTATAGGCGGTGGTACTGAGCGACATTGCGATGATCGCTGCAGGCAGGGCATCGAGCGTGAGGCCGAACAGAGGTGCCGCGTAGTAGATGAAAAACAGATGCAGCAGCATCGGGGTGCCTCGGAAAATCCAGACATACACCCAGATGATTGCAGACAGCCACCGTGGTCCAGCACTCCGTCCCAGAGCCAGGAGAGTACCCAAGCCCGTGCCGATCGCCTGGCTTGTGAGGGCAAGAAAAATCGTCAGCCCGGCAGCCTGCAATAGATGCGGCAGGTATGCTACCGCTACCCCGAAATCAAGGTTCATCGACCTTACCCGAATGTGCCGCTGGGACGGTGGCTCACCTATCGGAGATCATCAGACCGGTCTCATGCCCCCAAGCCGGCCCGTTAGGGGACCCGATCGATGAGCTCCTTGCTGAACTGGTCGAGGCCGAAGTATTTCTTTGCCAACTGGTCCAGGGTGCCCTCCTGCCGAGCCTTTCGGATCGCTGCATCGACCGCCGCTTTCAACTGCGTTGATCCCTTCTGCATCGGCGCTCCGACAAAACGAACGGAATAGGGTTCCGCAAGAATCTTCCCGGCGCCGGGATTCTTGTTCAGGAAATCGGCTGCAGCCAGATCAGGACAAATGATCGCATCAAGACGCCCGGTCCGCAGGTCGGTGAACATCTCGGCGTATCCGGGATAACCCTTGAAGGATTTGAATGCGCCAAATTTCTCACTGATTTCCCTGGCCGGAATCTCGCCATCGGCAGCCCCCGAGATCCCGCCGACATTGCGTCCCTTGAGATCCTTGAAGCTGGAAATCCCCTGGACATTCGAAGGAATGAGCACGATGACGGCCGCACGCGAATACGGTATCGAATAATCGAATATCTGCTTGCGTTCCTCCGTGATGTTCACGTTCGAAAAGACGATATCGAACCGGCCCGTCTGCAGACCAGGCATTATTCCCTTGAAATCGAGCTTTTCGAAATGGATCGGGATTCCAATCGCTTTCTCGACGATCCGCGCGACCTCTATGTCATAGCCCGTGAGCTGATTATTGCTGTCGACAAAAGTGTTGGGTGGCAGATTGCCGCTTGTTGCCGCAATCATTCGCCCCCGTTTCGTTATTTCTCCAAGGTCCGCAGCAATTGCAGTTGTGGCCATGGCCGTGGCAGCCAAGGCGGCTATGAAAAAAGGGATCCTGCGCATGATTGCCCCATTGTTTTTTGTGGTTTATTTAGCCCCATTTTGTGGGACTGGTGAAAACGATCTGAAAAACTAGCACTCGTGCCATGATTTGGCAAATGTACCGGCCTTGGCCAGAGGATTTAAACGCGACAATAGTTGCTTTCGATGCTCTGTTCTTGCTGACTCGGCTGCGTGCGAGATCAGTCTCTCTACTTCCGATGTTTGAACCGCATCGGGTCTTCTTCCAATGTTTGAGCCGCATAGGGTCTTTGACCGCGACCCCTCACTGATGACTTTCTCCAGGTGACGCGAGCACGGAAAATTCCTTCGGCAATGACGTAGAGTCTGCCCGAAGGTGACCTCGCCGCCAACCCTGGACCACCGCGGCCGGTCAATTCCGGCTGCATCCGGGCCTGGGCGGCCAGCACAGGTCGCGATTTGCCGGCCGGGCATGGCTGATGCATGCTGTCGTTCGGACAGACCTGCGGCGCTGGTGCTCTGGCAATGGATATCGATGCCTGGTTGCGGGGGCTCGGCCTCGATGAATACATCGCGGCCTTCGCCGAGAATGGCGTGGACGGCGCCTTGCTGCGGGAGCTGTCGAACGACGATCTCAAGGATCTCGGCATCACCCGCCTTGCCGACCGCAAGCGGCTTCTCAAGGCCATCGCCAGACTTGACGAAGACAATGTTGAAACCGAAGGCGCCCCTTCCGCGCTGAAGACGGCCGACGGCGAACGTCGCCAGGTCACGGTGCTGTTTGCCGATATCGCCGGCTACACCGCCATGTCGGAGCGGCTCGGCGCCGAAGAGATGCACAAGCTGCTGAACCGGTACTTCGAGGCCGCCGACAGGATCGTCGAGGAGTTCGGCGGCACGGTGGACAAGCATATGGGCGATGGCGTCATGGCCGTGTTCGGCGCGCCGGTCACCCATGACAACGACCCCGAGAGAGCCGCGCGCGCCGCACTTGCCATGCACGAGGCGGCCGGCGCAATCGCCCTGCCGGGCGGCGGCGTGCTGGCGCTCCATGTCGGCATCGCCAGCGGTCAGGTCGTGGCCAGCGGCACCGGCAGCGACAGCCATCGCGAGTATACGGTGATCGGCGATTCGGTGAACCTGGCGGCGCGACTGCAGGGACTGGCCGGGCCAGGCGAGACCCTGATCTCCGGCTCTGTGCAACGACAAGTCGCCGGGCGGTTTACCACCACCCGACTGGGTCCCCGGCGACTGAAAGGCATCGAGCGCCCGGTCGAGGTCTGGCGTATCGACGGCGCGCAGGAGCCGGCAGGCGAGCGGCGCGGAACACCCTTCGTCGGGCGACGGGCCGAACTTGGCCAATGCCGGGCCATCCTGCAGGAGGTGGTGGCCAGGGGAGATGGGCAGACGATCCTCCTGCGCGGCCCGGCCGGGATCGGCAAGACCCGCCTCGCCGAGGAGGTCGCCCGCGCCGCGCTCGAGTGCGGATTTGCCCTGCATCGCAGCCTGGTGCTCGATTTCGGCTCGCGCAAGGGACAGGCCGCGGTTCCCGCCCTGGTGCGCAGCCTGCTCGGGCTCCCCTCCTCCAGCACAAGGGAGGAGCGCGGCCGCGCGGCGGACGCGGCTCTCGCCGCCGGGGCTTTCGCGGCCGCCGACAGGGTGTTCGTCAACGACCTGCTCGATCTGCCGCAGCCACTGGAGTTGCGCGCGCTCTACGACGCGATGGACGATACCGCGCGGCGCGAGGGCCGCAGGACACTGCTGGCAGGCCTGGTCACCTGGGCCAGCCGCGACATGCCCCAACTTGTCATGGTCGAAGACCTGCATTGGGCCGATACCGCGACGCTCGACAGTCTCTCGGCGGTCATGGCGGCGGCCGGCGATAACCGCGTGGCCCTGCTGGCCACGACCCGGCCGGAAGGCGACCCGATGGAAACCGCCTGGCGCACGATCGCACTGGACCGGCCGATCAGCATCATCAATCTGGGACCGCTCCGCCTCGGCGAGGCGCGCGAGATGGCGGCGAGCTTCGCCCGGGCGAACGAGGACCGGCTGACGGAATGCCTCGAACGGGCGGCCGGCAATCCATTGTTCCTGGAGCAACTTCTGCAGAGCGTCATCGAGAACGCTTCGGCGGCGAGCGAGGTGCCGGGCTCGATCCAGAGTCTCGTGCAGGCGCGGATGGACCGGCTCAGGCCGCTCGACAAGCGCGCCCTTCAGGCCGCATCGGTTTTCGGGCAGCGATTCTCGTTGGCTTCACTTCGGCATCTGCTCGATGCGCCGGACTATGGCTGCACCGAACTGCTTCGCCAGCAGCTCATTCGGCCGGAGGGTGAGGATTACCTCTTTGCCCATGCGCTGATCCGCGACGCGGTCTATGGCTCGATCCTGACCGCCGCGCGCGCTCGTCTGCACCGGAAAGCAGCCGAATGGTTCGCAGGAGGCGACCCGGTGCTTCATGCCGAACATCTCGAGCTTGCCGGGGATGAGCGGGCACCTGCCGCCTTTCTGGAGGCGGCCCGGGCGGAAGCGGCAAGCTACCGCTACGCCGCGGCGATTGCGCTTCTGACAAGGGGCAGAGGACTTGCGAAACTGCCGGCGGACAGGGTGGCGCTCTCCCTCGCGCTGGGGGAGGTGGAGCACGATACCGGCGAGCTGACAGGGGCCCGCGCGGCATTCGAGGAAGCCCGCGCGGCAGCGGACGACGATGCGGCGCGCTGTCGTGCCTTGCTTGGCATGGCCGGTGTCAAGCGGATCACCGAGGATCTGGATGGCGCGCTGACCGATCTGGACGTCGCGCAGGCAATCGCGGACCGCCTTGGCCTTGTCGCCGAGGCGGCGCGAGCGCGCTTCATCAGGGGCAACCTGCTGTTTCCGCGCGGGGAGATCGAAGGCTGCCTGCGCGAACACACGCGTGCCCTGGAACTGGCGCGGCAGGCGGGTTCGGCCGAGATGGAGGCCGCCGCCCTTGGCGGGTTGGGCGATGCCGAATACATGCGCGGCCGCTACCACAGTGCCAGCCAGCGCTTTGCGGAATGTGCCGCGGTCAGCCGCAGGCACGGTTTCGGCCGGACCGAGGTCGCGAATCTGCCGATGATCGCCATTACGTCGCTTTGGTGCGGTGCAATCGGTCCGGCGCTGGAGGCCGCCCTGGCCGCGGTCGAGGCTGCACGGCGGGTGGGGCACGGCCGGGCCGAGATGATCGCGCATCATTCGGCTCACGTCTGCTACAAGCCTCTCGGCAATCTGGAGCGCGCCGCCCACCACGCTCGGGCTGCCACCGCGCTGGCGGTCCGGCTCGGCGCCCGCCGCTTCGAGGCCGAATCGGAATGCTTTCTTGCCGATGTCGAATATATGGAAGGCAAGGCGGCCGAGGCATTGCGAAGGGTCCGCCGCGCCGTGGCGATCATCCGCGAAGCCGGCATGGCATATATGGGGCCGATGATCCTGGGGGCACTCGCGGCAATGACGGACGACCTTGCGGAGAGGCAGGCGGTCGCGGCCGAAGCGGAAGTGCTGCTCGAGAAGGGTTCGATCAGCCATAACCACATCTTCTTCAGGACCAGGATCATCGATGCGTCCCTCGGCAGCGGCGAGTACGAGGAGGCGGCGCGCCATGCGCGTGCCCTGAAGGATTACTGCACCGAGCCGCAGATGGTCGCCCTGCTCTTCTACGCCGATCGCGGACTTGCGCTGGCGCGAGCCCTGCGCGGCGAGCGTTCCGCCGGGCTGGCGGCCGAACTCGATCGCCTTATCGAGACCGGCGAAAACCTGCAGCACCGGACGGCGCTTCCCGATCTGCACAAGGCGCGGCGGACGATGGCAGTCTAGAGTCTTTCACCGCCTGAGGATGCCGCCCAGGATGCCGCGCACCACTGCGCGGCCGATGGACGCGCCGAGCGAACCGGCAACCGATTTTCCGACCTCGGCCGCGAGGCCGCCGGCGACGCGGGTGGTGACGGTGCGCGTCACCGAACGCGCGACATGTTGCGAGGTGGTCAGGCGCTTGCCGCGCGGGCGGCTAGTGCCAAGGATATCGCCGAGCCAGCCGCCGACGCCGCCGGCTGTACCGGTTTCGGTCTGACCTTCCGTCGACGGCGCGGGAGCCGGAGCGGCCGCGACCTTCGTGTCGACATCAGTCGCCAGAATTTCGTAAGCGGATTCGCGATCCACGGTCTTGTCATATGCGATCCCGATCGGGCTCGCGGCAATGACGGCGCGACGCTCCTGCGCCGTGAGCGTGCCGATGCGCGAGGACGGCGGACGGATCAGCGTCCGCTGCACCACCGAGGGCACGCCTTTGCCTTCGAGAGTGGAGACCAGCGCCTCGCCCACTTCGAGCCGGGTGATGGCCTCGAAGGCGGAAAATTCCGGGTTCGGCCGGAAGGTATCGGCCGCTGCCTTCACCGCCTTCATGTCGCGCGGCGTGAAGGCGCGCAGCGCGTGCTGGATGCGGTTGCCGAGCTGGGACAGAACCGTATCGGGCACGTCCAGCGGGTTCTGCGTCACGAAATAGATGCCGACGCCCTTCGAGCGGATCAGGCGGGCGATCTGCTCGATCTTCTTCAGCAATGCCTTCGGCGCGTCCTCGAACAGCAGGTGCGCCTCGTCGAAGAAGAAGACGAGGCGTGGCTTCTCCGGATCGCCGATTTCCGGCAGTTCCTCGAACAGTTCGGAAAGCAGCCAGAGCAGAAAGGTCGCATAGAGGCGCGGCGACTGCATCAGCGTGTTCGCCGCGAGGATATTGATGACGCCGCGCCCGTCGCGGGTCGTACGTATCAGTTCAGATACGTGCAGCGCCGGCTCGCCGAAAAAGCGGGCGCCGCCCTGCTCCTCGAGCACGAGCAGTGAGCGCTGCAGCGCGCCGACGCTCGCCTTCGAGACGTTGCCATAGCGCGCGCCAAGCTCGCTCGCTCGCTCGGCCACGTGGGCCAGCAGCGCCCGCAGATCCTTGAGATCAAGCAGCAGCAAGCCTTCATCGTCGGCAAGGCGGAAGGCGATGTTGAGCACGCCTTCCTGCGTCTCGTTCAGGCCGAGGATCCGGGCGAGAAGAAGCGGCCCCATCTCCGACACCGTGGTGCGGATCGGGTGCCCGTCCTTCCCGAAAAGATCCCAGAAGACGACCGGAAAGGCTTCGTGGCGATACTCACCGGCAAACTTTATCTTCTTCGCGCGCTTGATGAGGAAGTCCTTTTCCTCGCCCGAGGCGGCCAGGCCGGCCACGTCGCCCTTGATGTCGGCGCAAAAGACGGGAACGCCCGCATTGGAGAAACCTTCCGCGAGTATCTGCAAGGTGATCGTCTTGCCGGTCCCGGTCGCGCCGGCGACAAGGCCGTGACGGTTGGCGAAGCGCAGCGCGAGATATTCGGGTTTCGAACTGGCGCCGAGGAAAAGCTTGTCGTTCTGCTGGACCGGCATCGCCTATCTGCTCCCTTACCTGCCACCCGCATTCTAGGGATGGTTACTGGCCTGCGCAAAACCGCAGAGCGTCAGGGTGTCTTTTCCAATGCCTTCCGCCCGTCTAGTCTTGGCGGCCAGCCATCAGGGGGCGAGCATGGTCGATCTCGGCAGCCGCGTATCCATCTACCAGCCGGAGCAGAAGGGTCTCAAGTTCCCGGAAGAGCCCGGTTTCAACTCCAACGAGGAATTGCGGCTGCACCGCAAGAAGCGACTGGTCGCGGCCTGCCGCGCCTTTGCGCGCGAGCGGCTCGATTACGGCTTCGCCGGCCATCTCACCATCCGCGACCCGGCCCATCCGGAACTCTACTGGACCAACCCGATGGCCGTGCATTTCGAGCAGGTCAGGGTCTCCAACCTGATTCTCGTGGACCATGCCGGCAAGGTGGTCGAGGGCGAGTATGCGGTCAACCGGGCGGGTTTCGTGCTGCACGCGGCCGTGCACGAAGCCCATCCCGACATCCTCGCCATGTGCCATGCACACACCGTCCATGGCACGGCTTTCGCCGCGCTTGGCCGACCGCTCGAGCCGATCACGCAGGATGCCTGCGCCTTCTTCGAGGACCACGCCGTGATCACCGAGGATGCCGGCCAGGTGGCGGTGGAGGACGATGCCGGCCCGCGCGTCGCCACGGCCTTCAAGGGCGTGAAGGCGGCGATCCATCAGAACCACGGCCTCTTTTCCGCCAGCCGCCATTCGATCGACGCGGCCGCATTCTGGTTCATGGCGCTCGAGCGCTGCTGCCGGCAGCAATTGATGGTCGAGGCGACCGGCCGCACGCCGGTGCGCATCCCCGACGATAAGGCGCGCTACAGCCGCGAGCATGTGGGCAGCGAGTATATCGGCTGGCTGCACTTCCAGCCGATCTACGACGAACTCGCCGCCCGCGCACCCGACATGTTCGACTAGCGGCCTGCTACTTGGAGCTATCCGGCGCCGCCGCTTCCCCTTCGCTCAGCTTCTCGTCCGGGGCGATCCCATTGCCGGTATGCGGTAGCGTCTGCAGGACGATGGTGCGCACGCGCGGCCAGCGATCCCTTGGTTGGCCTTCTGCCGGCAGGCTGACATCCTCGTAAAAGACGTCCTCCGGCGTGCCTTCGACGGCGCAGAACTTGATGGCGACGATCGGGCTGCCGGCACCGGCGCCGGGACTGTCGAGGGCCTCCCAGATCAGGGCGCGGATCTTCGGGCCGAGCCTCGCGCCACGCGGATCGCGTTTGTCATGCAGGTTGAGCAGGAACAGCCACCAGCGCCGTGCCGGTTCGTCGGTGGGCGAACGTCCGGGATGGATGCCGAGGGCGACCGATATCTGGCGCAACGCGCGGTTCCCCGCTGGATCGAAAAGGGCCTTCAGCCGGTCCGTGCTCCGCACCTCGGCAAAGCCGGTCTGGTTGAATCGGCGGTCGAGCCGGTTCACCACCTCGATCGTGAATTCGGTGTCGAACAAGAGACCCATCGCGGCATCCTCCGTGATCAGCGGGACCGGTCGTCGCGGCCGGCAGCATCGTCGCCGAGGGCGGCACGCAGCGCCGCGCGCTGGGCGAGGCCACGTGCGCCGAGCCTTCGTCCCCGCGCGGCGCCAAATACCCGCGGCAGGCCGATGGCCAGCGCCCATTCGTCCGCGGCCGCCTCGCTGCTCAGCCATGGATAAACTGGATCGGCCGGCGGCCCGCCGAGATGGTGGCCCGTCTCGTGCGCCAACGCGAAGGCGAGCCCGGCCAGCCCGATCGTCCGATGCCGCACCAGGCCGCCATAGAGCCGCACGCAGCGGAGCGGCCCGAGCCGGAAGGCCTGGGCGTTCGCCAGCGCGGTTCCGGCGAAAATGTCGTACCTGATTTCGGGAAAGGCGGCGGCGAAGCGACGCACCAGCCCTTCGGCGCGGCGCCAGGGGCGCGGATCCCGCGCCGGCCAGCAATCGCCCGGTTCGGATTCGAGGCCAAGCACGCCCAGCGGCATGGCGCCCCCCATCAGCCCAGCGCGCAATATTACCAGAACTCGCGCGCCGATCCATCAATGGTTGAAAGGCGCAAGCGTCGGCCTGAACCGAGTCCGAACTCCGCGCCGGGGCACCCGAAACATCCGTCAATAGAGCTGGGGACGACCCGGAACCTTGACCCGCATCCGGTAGACCGAGGTCGAGGCGGTGATGAACAGGCTCCGCATGTCGTCGTCGCCCCAGCAGAAGTTCGCGGTGTATTCCGGCACCTTGACGACGCCGAGCGCGGTGGCGTCGGGCGCGAAGACATGGATGCCGCCCGGCCCGCAGCAATAGAGGTTCCCGGCGCTGTCGATCTTCATGCCGTCGGGCGCCCCCGCGCCGTCACCTTTCGTCTCCGCCCAGACGCGCCCGTTGGCGAGCGTGCCGTCGGGACGCACGTCGAAGACGCGGATATGCTGCCGATCGGTGTCGTTGACGAAGAGCCGGGCCTCATCGAGCGAGAAACAGAGACCGTTGGGCTGCGCGAAATCGTCCGCGAGCAGGGTGAGCTTGCCGCCCTCGGGCTCCGCCCGGTAGACGCCGCGGAAATCCAGCTCGCATTCGCGCTTCCGGCCGTAATACTCCATCCGCCCGTAAGTCGGATCGCTGAAATAGATGCCGCCGTCGCTCCGCACCACGATGTCGTTGGGGCTGTTCAGTTCCTTGCCGTTGTAGTGGCTGGCGATCACGCCGATGCGCCCGTCCGCTTCCGTCCGGGTCACCTGGCTCGATGCATGCTCGCAGGCGAGCAGCCGTCCCTGCCGATCCCAGGTCAGTCCGTTCGACATGTTGCAGGGCTTGCGGAAGGTGCTGACGCCCTTGTCGGCACTCCAGCGGCGCAAGTGATCGCCCGGCATGTCGCTGAACAGCAGGAACCTCTCCCTGGGGTGCCAGAGCGGCCCCTCGGTGAACAGGAACCCGGTGCCGATCTGCTCGAACGCCACCTCCTCGCCGACGACGGCGGAGAACCGTGCGTCCCGGATCTCGACCGACATGGCTACTTCGCCTGCTTCTTGAGTTCGCTGACGGTCTTGGCGCCGACATACCAGTCGTCCGCCTTGACGTCCTCGAACACGACCCAGACCGCTTCCTTCGGGAGTTCCGCCACTTCGCTGATGGCGGACGTCACGCGGCGGCTGATCTCGTCCTTGCGCTGCTGCGAATGGCCTTCGAGTATGCGGATATTCACGAACGGCATGATTGGGCTCCTTTCCTCCGGTTGAAGCTCTCACAAGGCAAGCAGGCGGTCGCGCAACGCGGCATCCTCGCGCAGTTCCAGGGCCGGTCCGGAATGCCGGACCGTGCCCTTCTCCAGCACATAGACCCGGTCGGCGAGGCGAAGGGAAAAATCCACCCCCTGTTCCGCCAGAAGAATGGTGAGGCCCTGCTGCTTCAGTTCGCCGACCTGCTCGAGCAGACGGTCGACGACGAGCGGCGCCAGTCCTTCGGATGGTTCGTCGAGCAGAAGCAGTTCGGGATTGCACATCAGGGTGCGGCCGATGGTGAGCATCTGCTGCTCGCCGCCGGAGAGGAATCCCGCCTGCCGGTCGGCGAGTTCCCGCAGCTTGGGAAAGACCTCGTAGACCCGTTGCACGTTCCATGGGCCGGGCCTGCGGCAGGCGCGCTGCGCCACGTCCAGATTCTCCCAGACCGTGAGTTCGGCGAAAACGCGCCGATCCTCCGGCACCAGGCCTATTCCGGCTTTCGCCACGCGGTGCGGTGGCCAGCCAGCTATGTCCCCGCCCTTCCACACCACGCGCCCGGAACTCGGCCGCGTCAGGCCCATGATGGAGCGCATGGTGGTCGTCTTGCCGACGCCATTGCGGCCCAGCAGGCAGACGCATTCGCCGGCCGCGATCTCGAGCGAGATACCGAACAGGACGCGCGAGAGGCCGTAGGCGGTGTGGATGTCGTGCAGGGCGAGGAGCGCGCTCATTCGCGCTCTCCCAGATAGACGCGGCGCACTTCCGGATCGGCGCGCACCGCTTCGGGCGCGCCGAGTGCGATCAGCCGGCCCTGGTGCAGCACGCCGATGCTCTGCGCGATGGAAAACACGACCTCCATGTCATGCTCGGTAAAGAGCAGTGTGAGCCTGCGCTCGCGCGCGATGCGGGCGATCAGGTCGATCGTTTCGTGCGTCTCCACCGCGGACATGCCGGCCGTCGGCTCGTCGAGCAGCAGGATTTCGGGATCGCTGGCCAGCGCGATACCAAGCTCGATCTGTTTCTGGTTGCCATGCGACAGGGCGCCGGCCGGGCTGTCCGCCTTGTCGGCGAGGCCAAGGGAGCGCAGCAGCGCTAGCGTTTCGGTCCGATAGAGCGTTTCGGAACGGCGCCAGAAATTCCGCCCCATCCGGTGATGGGCGATCAGCGCCGCCTGGATGCACTCGAAAACGCTCAAATGCGGGAAGATGTTGGTACGCTGGAACGAGCGGCCGACGCCAAGGCGGCAGATCTCGTAGGGCGGCGCGCCGGTAATGTCGCGGCCGGCCAGCAACACCTGCCCGGCACTGGGCGGGATGTGCCCGGTGATCAGGTTGAACAGCGTCGACTTCCCCGCGCCGTTCGGGCCGATGATCGCCATGATGGAGCCTTTCGGCAGCTCGAGGCTGACGCCGGCCACGGCACTGAAACCGCCGAAGCGCTTGTGCAGGTCGCGAAGCTCAAGCATTCCCGCGCCTCGTCAGGCGGCGGCCGGCCGAGACCAGCGCGCCGACGATCCCGCCCGGAAAAGCAAACAGAAGCACGACCAGGATACTGCCCAGGATCAGCGGCCAGTATTCCGTATAGGATGTGATCTGCTGGTTGAGGAGCGTCAGCACCATCGCGCCGACGGCCGGTCCCCAGAAATGCCCCATGCCGCCAAGGATGGTCATGATCAGGACTTCCGCCGACTTGGTCCAATAGGCGAAATCCGGAAAGACGCCGCGATTGAAGATGCCGAAGAGCGCGCCGGCCAGGCCGGCGAAGAAACCGGCGACGGCGAACGCGGCGAGCTGGTAGCGGCGGACATTGATGCCGATGAACTCCGCCCGCTCCGGATTCTCACGTATGACAGTCAACATACGTCCGAACGGCGAGGAGACGATGCGTCGCAGGGCCGCCACGGCGAGCGCGACCAGCACCAGCACCAGAAGATAGAACTGGTCGCCCAGGCGCAGGCCGCCGAGGCCGGGTATTGCCGCCATCCATGACATGTCGGGATAGGGCACGTTCGGCATGCCCTGCTCGCCGCCGGTGACGTCGTTCCACTTGAAGCAGATCGCCCAGACGATCTGCGCGAAGGCCAGCGTCAGCATGGCAAAATAGATCTTGGTCAGGCGCACGCAGAAATATCCGAACACCAGCGCGAAGGCAGCAGCCATCACGCCGGCCGCGGGAAAACTCACCGCGAACGGCACGCCATGCGTCTTCATCAGGATCGCCGAGGTATAGGCGCCGATGCCGAAATACGCGGCATGTCCAAACGAAACCAGACCGGTATAGCCAAGCAGAAGGTTCAGGCTGAGCGCAAAAAGCGCCAGGATGGCGATATCGGTGGCAAGGAAAGTATAGAAGCGCGAGCCATACCACGGCACCCAGAGCGCCACGAGGAAGATCACCAGGACCCAGGGGATGCGGTTGATCATCGTGAAAGCGGCCTCCCCAGCAGGCCCCAGGGGCGCCAGATCAGGATGATCGCCATCAGGGCAAAGACCGAGAAGATGGAAAATCGCGGCATGATCAGGATGCCGAAGGCCAGCACCTGCCCGAAAACGAATGCACCAAGGAAGGTTCCCCAGAGCGAGCCGAGGCCGCCGATCACCACGATGATGAACACCTCGACGATCACCTCGACATCCATCCCCGGCACGATGCTCTTGACCGGTGTCACCAGCGCGCCGCCCAGTCCGGCGAGGAACGAACCGACGCCGAACATGATCGTGTAGAGCCCGCCCACGTTCGCGCCCAGCGCACCCAGCATCTCGCGATCGAGCACCGCGGCGCGGATCAACCGGCCGACGCCGGTCCGGTGCATGAGCAGCCAAAGGGCCAGCGCGATCGAGGGTCCAAGCAGGATGATGAAAAGATTGTAGTGCGGCACCGTGGTGCCGAGGATCTCGAACGAGCCGGAGAGGCTTGGCGGACGCGAGACAGAGAGTTGCTGGGTGCCCCAGACGATCTTGGCGATGTCGGCGAGGATCAGGACGAAGCCGTAAGTGAACAGGAGCTGGTAGAGCTCCTCACGGCGGTACAGGCGGCAGAGCAGCAGCCGCTCGATGGCCACTCCGATCATGGCGACGCCGGTCGCCGCGCCGATGGCGGCGAGCCAGAAATACTCGGTCCCGGGACCAAGCCAGCGCATGAACTGCCAGGCGAGGTAGGCGCCGAACATGTAAAAGGAGCCATGCGCGAAGTTCAGGATCCGCAGCACGCCGAAGATCAGCGACAGGCCGGCTGCGATCATGAACAGGAACATCGCCGCGGTAAGACCGCCCACGAACTGGCCGAAGAGGAAAGCGGGCTCGGGCATCGGCGCTCTTCCTAGTCCTTGGCGAATTCAGCCTGGCGCGCCAGGCCGCGCGCGGCCTCGCCGAGCAGGCGCACCAGTTCCGCGATACGTTCGGAATGGAAACGGGCCTTCGGCATGGCCGCCGACATGCCCGCGATCGCCCGGCCCGCCCCGTCCAGCAGCGGCACCGCGACGCAGCAGAGATCATCCGAGAGTTCCTCGTCGTCGACGGCATAGCCCTGCGCCCGCACCCTGGAAAGCTCCGCCTCGAGTTCGCGGCGCGTGGTGATGGTGCGCGCCGTCCTTCGTTCCAGTGAACGGCGCGCCAGGATCGCCTTGCGCTCCTCGTCGGGAAGATGGGCGAGGATGACCTTGCCGACCGCCGAGCAATGGGCCGGATCGCGCCAACCCGTGCGCACCGAGACGCCGATGGGTTTCTGGCTCAAGGCGCTGCATACCTCGACCACGTCGCCGTCCGAGAGGACACCCAGATGCACCGTCTCTCCGATCCTGTCGCGCAGCGCCTCGATACGCGGCCGGGCAAGGGTCACGAAGTCGCGGCCGCTCACATAGGCATTGCCCAGCTCGAACACCCTGGGCCCGAGCGCGTATCGCCGGCTCTCCGCGCGCTGCTCGACATAGCCACGGCTCGAGAGCGTGCGAAGCAGGCGGTGGGCGGTGCTGACATGCAGTGACGTGGCGCGCGCCAGGTCGGAAATTCCGACCGGGCGGCCGGCATGACCAAGATGCTCGAGAATATCGAGCACCTTGGCCACGCTCTTCACCGTACCGGACACGATATGCTACGCGCGAAGGATCACGGCGGACACCGCCCGCTCAATCCATGAACGGCGCGGGATCGATCCGGGTCACGTTCTCGATGACCGCGAAGGGATACTTCGGATCGCGCTTCGTCTTGCCCCAGAACTGGCCGTGATTGGCCTGATGATCCTTGGCGCGCATGGTCATCTTGCCGAGCGGCGTGTCGACCGAGATATCCTTCATCGCCGCCGAGACCTTGTCGGAATCTATGCTGCCCGCCTTGGCGATGGCCGCGGTCAGGAATTGCATGGCGATGTAGCCGGTGATCGGCCAGGAGGAGGGATGCTCCTCGTTGGTGAACTTCTTCAGCCGCGCGATGTAGTCCTTGTGCGACTGCGGCCCGTCGGGCCAGTCGAACACGTCATAGCTGTTGCCCCAGATGCCGACCGGATAGTCGGCGCCCATGGACTTCGTCGATTCGATCGAGGCCGCTTCGCCCGCGCCGATGAAATTGTTGTTGATGGCCTGGAAGTAGTTGAGCGGCTTGGCCTGCTTGGCGAAGGTCACGAAATGCCCGCCCCAGAGGGACGAGAATACCGCCTCCGGCCGCTTCGCGAGCTGGGCGTTGATGAAGGGCGTATAGTCTGCCTCGCCAAGCTTCGGCCATTGCTGGTCGACGATCTCCACGCCCGGCTTGATCTTTTTCAGGTGCTCGACGAACGCCTTGGTGACGTCCTGCCCGTAGGCATAGTCGGGGCTGATGGTGGCGACCCGCGTCACAGGCCACTTGGCAACGATTTCGGCCGCGGTCCGGCCCTCGATGGTCGTGGTCGATGCGGAACGGAAGACGTAGGGATGCAGGTTTGCCGGCGCCGTGAGCTGATCGGTCTTGGTGATCGGCGCCACGAAGACGATCTTGTTCTCCTTGGCGATCGGCGAGACTGCGGGACCCTCGGCCGAGGTCAGGGTGCCGACGATGAAATTGACGTCCTCGCGCAGGATCAGTTCGCGCACGACGCGCACCGCCTCGTCGGCATTGCCTTTCGTGTCGCGCGAAATGAGCTGGATCTTGCGGCCGAGCACGCCACCTTTGGCATTCACTTCCTCCACATACATCTGCGCACCCTTCAGGGCCGGTTCGCCGAAAAGCGCGCCCGGACCGGAAAGGATCATCGGGAAGCCGACCTTGATCGGATCGGCCGCCATCGCGCCAAAGGAAACGGCCATGGCGAAGGATGACGCGGCGACAAGGAATATGCGGCGTTTCATTCTGTTCCTCCCCAGCTTTCGCGGCGCCGCGGACGCCGGAGACGCCCGGCGGCTTTTCCGCATTGTGAAAAGCTATTTCTTATGATAGAAGCATGAGCCAATCCTGTCGGATGAGTCAAGCTGGGCTCGCTGCGACCCCGGGCGATCAGCCGCCCGCTAGTCCGCAGCCAGCGGGCGTGCGATGCGGTCGGCCGGCAGGTTCTTGTGGAAGCGTCCATCTTTCATGATGGCAAGCAGCCGCTCCCGGTCCTGGAGGATGCGGATGTCCTGCAACGGATCGCCGTCGACCAGCAGGAGATCGGCAAGGCAGCCGACCTTGATCTGGCCGAGTTCGCCAGGATGCATCATCAGCTCCCCGCCGAGCCGCGTCGCCGCCACGATCGCTTCCATGGGGCTGAAACCGAAAAGGTTTACGAAATACTCGAGATCCCGCGCATTGCGGCCGATCGGATTCCAGGCAAAGCCATAATCGCCGCCGGGCAGTACCCGCACGCCCCGGCGCTTGAGCGCCTTCATGTTGTCGCAGGCGCACTGCAACTCGACCTCGAGCGCGCGCACCACGTCGTCGGGCAGGACGATGCCGTGATCCGCCGCCTCCCGGTAGGTCGCATAGGTGATGCCCACGGTCGGCGCGACGAAGACACGCTCCTTCGCCGCCTCGAGCATGTCGAGGGCCTCCTCGTCCGCCAGCGTCGCGTGAAAAATGATCTCCACGCCATGCCGCAGCGCGAGCTTGACCGACTCTGCGCTGCGGGCATGGGCGGCGACGCGCTTGTCGCGCGAGCGCGCCACCTCGCACACCGCCGCGACCTCCGCCTCGTTCATCACCGTATGACGCGCCCGGGCATAGGGAACGAACTCATCGCCCGACGGGTTGATCTTGAGCGTATCCACCCCCTCTCGCACGAAGAGCCGCGCCAGGCGGCGGAATTCGTCGGGGCCGTCGGCGACCATGGCGAAGGTGTCGCGCTGCATGTGCATGAGGCTTACGTCGCCAAGGCCGCTTGTGACCGTCATTTCCGGCGAAGCGGCGAGCATGCGAGGGCCCGGGATGTCACCTGCATTGATCGCGTTGCGGATGACGATATCGAGCCTCGGCTTGGCGGACGCGGCGGAGTTGATGCTGGTGAAGCCGTGATCGAGCAGCAGTCGAACATGCTTCATCGTCAGGAGCACATGTTCCTCCGGCGGGATGTCGCCGAGTGCCTCGAGCGTCGAAGTATTGGCGAAGCTCGGATGTGCATGCGCCTCGACGAGGCCGGGCATGAGGGTTGCGCCGCCGCCATCGACGATGCCGGTTCCCACCGCGGGCTTGATTCCGCCCGGCTTCCTGGCCACGGCCCTGATGCGATTGCCCTCGACGAGAACTTCGCCCTGGAAGGGCGTCCGCGCCACCGCGTCGATCACGCGCACGTTCTTGAACAGAATTCCGCTCACGTAGCCCTCCCCGATTGCAGGACCGCGCGATTTTCACCCGCCGGCAGCCACCCCTGCCGTGTTCCGCAGTCCGTTCAGTCTGGCAATGACGTCGTCGGCATTCTCCACCCAGCCGAACTTCATGGCGAAATTGCGGAGCGTGGCCCGATGCAGCTCATCGTCGAAGGAGGACACCGCATCGGCGACCAAGGTGGTCGGAAAGCCGTGATGAAAAGCCTCCCGCCCCGTTTCCTCGACGCATATCTGCGTCACCGTGCCGGTAACGAAGAGCGAGGCGATGCCAAGCGCGCGCAACCTTCCGGCAAGCCCGGTATCGTGGAACGCGCCATAGCCGTATTTTTCCAGGATCAGCTCGCCGTCGGCCGGCCGGAGCTCGTCGATCACGTCGGTGCATTCCCGCTCGCCTTCGCAATCGCCGTAGCTGCGACGATGTCCCTTCCAGCAATTCCTTACCGGCGGCCGGCATTGGGGCGACCAGTTCCAGAGAAGCGTTTCGTAAGGCCGCGATATGAACCTGGTGTAGATGACGGGGCGGCCGGCGGCGCGAAACGCCGCGATTAGCCGGCGATGGGCCTCGATCGTCTCGCGCGCCTTCGGCACCTCGAGCGGCGCACCGACGCGCACGAAGTCGTTCTGCATGTCGACGATGACCAGTGCCGGCTCGCGCGCACGGTCGGCCGCCGTTGGCCGCCCGGGTCCGCCCCGCATTCCTGCTTCCTCCCCGATGCGCCTCTTCGCCGAAACCGGCCCGGGCGCTGACACGACCGATTATTTGTTGCTTACCCGTAACCGTCAACCAACAACACCGAAAACCGCGCCGCCGGCCATCTCGAGCATGGTCGCGGAGAGGACGAGCGAACGGGTGCGCTCGATCTCCGGCGAAAGGGCGCGGTCCTGGTCGAGAAACGCCGATCCCTCGCGAACCAGCGCCAGCGCCCTTTCCAGCGGCGCCGACGACCGCAGCGGACGGAGCAGTTCCACCCCTTGGGCCGCCGCAAGCAGCTCGATCGCCACCACGCCGGCGGAATTCTCGATCATCTCCAGCAGCCGGCGCGCGCCATGCGTCGCCATGCTGACATGATCTTCCTGGTTGGCGGAGGTCGGGATCGTGTCGACGCTCGCCGGATGGGCGAGGATCTTGTTCTCGCTGGCCAGCGCGGCCGCAGTGACCTGGGGCATCATGAAGCCGGAATTCAGCCCGGGCTCGGCCACCAGGAACGCGGGCAGTCCGCTGCTCGCGGCGTCGACCAGCAGCGCAATGCGGCGCTCGCTCATGTTCGCGATCTCGGCCAGCGCCAGCGCCATGCCGTCCGCGGCCATCGCCACCGGCTCGGCATGGAAGTTGCCGCCGGAGAGCACTTCCTCTTCCTCCGGAAAGACAAGGGGGTTGTCGGATACCGCATTCGCCTCGCGGAGCAGCGTCGCAGCCGCAGTCTCGAACTGGTCGAGGCAGGCGCCCATCACCTGCGGCTGGCAGCGCAGCGAATAGGGATCCTGCACACGTCCGCATTCCAGATGGCTGTGGCGAATGCCGCTGCCGCGCAGAAGATTGCGCAGCAGGCCGGCGACGCGCATCTGTCCCTTCTGTCCCCGTGCCGCCTGGATGCGCGCATCGAAGGGCGTGTCCGAGCCGCGCGCGGCATCGACGGAGAGGGCGCCCGCGACGAGGGCCGAGGCGAAGAGGCGTTCACCCCGGTACAGCGCCGCCAGCGCAATTGCAGTGGAAATCTGCGTGCCGTTGATCAGCGATATCGCCTCCTTCGGCTCGAGGGCAACGGGCGCGATGCCGGCAGCCTCCAGCGCGGCGCGCGCCGGCCGCACCGTCCCCGCCTGACGCACCAGGCCCTCGCCGATCAGCGGCAGCGCCATGTGGGCGAGTGGCGCGAGATCACCGGAGGCACCGACCGAGCCCTTGGCGGGAACCACCGGAACGATGCCGGCATTGTGCAGCGCCAGCAGCGCCTCGATGAGGGCGAAACGCACGCCGGAATGCCCGCGCGCCAGCGAGTTCGCCTTAAGCGCGAGCGCAAGGCGGATGATATCGTCCCCCAGCGGCGCGCCGACGCCGACGGCGTGCGAGCGCAGCAGGTTGAGCTGCAACCGGGCCAGGCGATCGGCGGGAATGCGGGTCTGCGCCAGTTTGCCGAAGCCGGTGGTGACGCCATAGACGACGGCGCCGCGCGCCGCCGCGCGCTCGATCACTCCGCGCGCGCGGTCCACTGCGCCGCGCGCATCCTCCGCCAGCTCGAGCCCGATCCCGCCAGCCCAAATTCTTCGCAAGTCCGCGAGGCCCAGTTGGCCTGGAACGATGGTCAGGGTTTCCATGACGGGCGGCCTCCCGGGCGAGACATGGCGCGGATACTAGTCGGAATCGCGGTACAGCGTCGATGCCGGCTCGAGCCGCTTTCCCGACGCGGCGTGGCATGGCATATCCTTCCGCCTGACAACTGGCGCAAGCGGGAGCGATGACATGAAGGCGCGCGTGGCCTGGCTGGAAGAACGGACCTTTGTCGGACAGAATGCCAGCGGCCATTCCATCGTGCTGGGCCGCCCGGGTGCGGAGGACCGGCCCGAACCGGGACCGAGCCCGATGGAACTGGTCCTGATCGGCACCGGCGGCTGTTCCGCCTATGACGTGGTCCTGATCCTGGAGAAGGGCCGGCAGACGGTGACCGGCTGCGAGGTGCTGCTGGATGCGGACCGCGCGGACAGCGATCCCAGGGTCTTCACCCGCATCCACATGCATTTCCGTGTCAGCGGCCGCAATCTCGACCCGGCGAAGGTCAAGCGTGCCATCGAACTTTCTGCCGAGAAGTACTGCTCGGCCTCCGCCATGATGGCCAAGACCGCGACCGTGACGCACGATTTCGAACTGATCGAGGACTGATCCTCACTCCGCGCTGCCGCAATAGGCTTCGATCCGATAGCCATCCGGATCGACGACAAAGGCAGCGTAGTAATTGTCCCCGTACTCCTTGCGAAGGCCGGGCTTGCCATTGTCCCGCCCCCCGGCTTTGAGCGCGGACTCGTAAAATGCGCGTACCGAAGCCCGGTTCGGCGCGTCGAAACAGAAATGCAGCCCGGACCGCTCGTCGGCGGGCACCGGATGGCCGGTGGGCCCAAGCCACAGGCCGATCGCGCCCTTCGCGCCATAGCCGAGATGGCTTTCACCCGAACTGAGACAGGAAAGGCCGAGCGGCGCCAGAGCCGCATCATAGAATTTCCGCGAGGCCGCCAGATCGCGCACTCCGATCGAAACGTGATTGAACATGTCCCACACTCCCCTTCGTTTTATAACCACTTATAAGGTTAGAATACTCCACCGCGCGAACTTGTCAACCAGCTAGCAGGTTAGTAGGGTCCGGCGATGGATGCGAAAGACCGCAATGGGCAGCCGGCCACCCTCGTCGTGGTGGCACCGGAGGGTCTTTGCCTCGATTTCGCCAATACGCGGCAATGGCGCGGCAGACCCGAACCGGTCGAGACCCTGAAAAGCGCACCCGACCTGCTCGACTGGCTGCGCTCTGCGCTCCATCCCTCCGAACCGCCGACCCAGGCACTCATGGCGCGCTGGGAAGCGGAGCGCGGGTCGGCAGAGGCGGATCTGGCGGCGGCGATCGCCCTGCGCGAGACGATCCACGGCATTTTCGACAGGGTGGCCCAGGGCATGGCGCCGGAGGATGCGGACCTTGACGGTCTCAACCAGGCTCTCGCGACCTTGCCGGCGCGCCGCGGCCTGGCCAGGTCGAGCGCGGGCGGTTTTGGCTGGAAGCTGGTGCTTGCCCCGTCCATCCTGCCCGACCTGCTCGCCCCCATCCTGTGGTCTGCCGCCGACCTGCTGGTGAAGCCGCTGCCGGCGCGCGTGCAGCGCTGCGCCAATCGCGAGTGCCTGTGGCTGTTCGTCGATGACAGCAAGAGCGGTAACCGCCGCTGGTGTTCCATGAGCAGTTGCGGCAACCGTGCAAAGGCCCAGCGCCACTACCGGCGCCGCAAGGGTGCGGCGCAAGCTGCCGACTGAGGCCCCCGGCACCACGTAGCGCTTGCGCGCGGAAGCAGCCGCGGCGATAATTTTTTCAAGGGGTTGATCGATCAATATGGCCTGGCAGGGGTTCCGTTCGCGGAACGATCCTGCGTCCGGCCCTTCTCGCCCGCCGGCGGGACAATCGGGCATTCGCAGAACCCGCAGCGCAGCGTCACATCCGGCGCCCTCGCGAGGATACGCCTGTTTCTTCGCGCGGCGCCCATTCCGGGGAGATTGCGACATGATCAAGAAGATACTCATTGGCGTGGTCGGCTTGATCGTGCTGCTCGCGGTCGCCGTCGTCGCGGTTCCCCGCTTCATCAACTGGAACAATTACAAGGCCGACATCGCCGAGGCGGTGAAGTCCGCCACCGGGCGGGATCTGGCGATCGACGGCAATATCGACGTGTCGATCTTCCCCGACATATCGTTCCGCCTCGCCGATGTGCGTCTTTCCAATGCGCCGGGGGCGGCCAACCAGCAGATGTTCTCGCTCGGCCACGTCCAGGGCCGGCTCGCCCTCTTCCCGCTGATCGGCCGCAAGGTCGAGGTCCGGGAACTCATCATCGCCAAGCCCGAACTCCATCTCGAGATCGACCGGCAAGGACGCCCCAACTGGGTCTTTGCCGGCGCCGCCGATCCGGCGAAGCCCGCAGCCGCGCCCGCACCTGCCTCCGATGGCGGGGGCGGTTTGCCGATATCGGACCTGGTGCTGGAGAACGTCCGGCTGACCGACGGGCTGATTACCTTCACGGACGCCCGCACCGGGCAGAAGATCACCGCCAAGACACTCAACATAAAGGCGGTGCTCGAGAACTTCTCAAAGCCCTTCCAACTCGACCTGCAGACCGTCCTGAACGAGAAACCGCTGACGCTGAAGACCGCGCTGTCGACGCCGGGCGCGCTGCTCGGCGCGCAGCGCACCACGATCCAGACCAGCCTGGACGCGCCCGACATCAAGCTCGCCTACGACGGCGCGGTCCGGTTGGCCAAGGTGCCGACGGTCGATGGCAAGTTCGATCTCGACGTGCCCTCCGCCGGCCGGCTCGCAAGCTGGCTCGGCCGGCCACTGCCGGCGGGCCAGCAGGATCCGGGACGCTTCGTCATGCGCGCAGAGTTCGAGGGCCGCGACGCCAGGACCCTGCTCAAGACCTTCACCCTGGAGGGAACCGGCCTGCAGGCCCAGGCGACGGGCGAGCTCGACTTCTCCGGACAGACCCGTCGCGTTGCGCTCAATCTCACGGCGGGCGTGCTGGACCTGGACCGTTATCTGCCGCCGGCGGACAGATCCGCGCCGCCGGTGGTGCAGCCGGCACGCCGCGACCCGCAGCCGGCGCGCACGCCGATGCAGCTCCTGCCCGACGATCCGATCGATCTTTCGGCGCTGAAGCAGTTCGACCTTGACGTCAAGGTCGCCATCGGCGGCATCAAGGCGGTCGGCTACGAGGTCGGACGGATCGCGCTCGATGCCACGGGGAAGAACGGCGTCATCGCGGCCAGGCTCGCGGAGTTGCGCCTCTATGGCGGTAACGTCACCGGCAATCTCGACCTGAACGCGGCGAGCGATGCGCTCTCGCTCGCCAGCAAGCTCAACGTCGACAAGGTCAATGTCGGCGCGCTTGCCCGTGCCGCCCAGGGCGCGGACGCGGCCGTCACCGGCATCGCCAATCTTTCGCTCGATGCGCAGGCGAGCGGACGCAGTCCGCGTGCCCTGGTGCGCGGCATGAAGGCGGCGCTCACCGCCTCGCTTGCCGGAATGGATGCACGCAGCCCGGCCGGCACGCTCTCGAAGTTCGATCTGGCCGTCGACCTGCCGGGCGGAGCCGGCAATACCAGCGTCAAAGGCTCGCTGCAGTTCAATCGCGAGGATGTCGCATTTTCGCTGGTCACGGACCCACTGGAGAAGGCCCTTTCGGCCGAGAAATGGCCGCTCAAGCTCGCCGTCGATTCGCGCCGGGTGAAACTCGGTTACGATGGCGCGTTGCAGCTCCAGCCGGCGCCGGGCGCCGACGGGCAGCTTCAGCTCGACATTCCCTCGGTCGGCCAGCTTCTCGCCTGGGTCGGCAATCCGTTGCCGAAAGAGCAGCCCGATCCCGGCCCGCTTAGTGTCAAGGCGACCTTCGCCGGTGGCGGAACCAAGGCGACGCTGCGGGAAGCCACCATCGACGGCAAGGCAATCAGGGTGAAGGCGACCGGCGGTATCGATCTCACAGCCATGCCGCGGCGTTTCGATGCGGATGTGGAGATCACCGAGGCGGACCTCAATGCCTACCTGCCGCCCGCGAAGGATACCAAGCCGACCCCGCAGGCCGCGCCGGCGCAGCCAGCCCAGAAAACGCCCGGGCGCTGGAGCGAAGACCCGATCGAGCTTTCGGCACTGCGCGAGAACGAGGGCACGGCGAAGCTCAGGATCGGCAAGCTGCGCTATGGCGAGGTGGACGTCCAGGATGCGCTAGTCACGGTTGCCATCGACAAGGGCGTGCTCAAGGCTGTCGTCGAGCAGATGAAACTGGCCGGCGGCACGCTGCAGCTTCAGGCCCTGCTCGACGGCTCGAAACAGGCGGCGGCGGCCGACTACAACATCAAGCTGTCCGGCGTCCAGGCGCGTCCGGTGCTCAAGACCTTCGCCGGCACCGACCGGCTGAGCGGAACGCTGGAATTCGAGACCGACGGCAAGACCGCCGGCGCAAACCAGAAGCAGCTTGTCGAGGCGCTGAACGGCAAGGGCCGGTTCATGTTCCGCGACGGGGCGATCCACGGCATCAACATTGCCAATACGTTGCGCCGCGCCCGCACGCTCGGCTTCTCGCAGTCCAGTGAAGAGAAGACCGACTTTGCCGAACTCTCCGGCAGCTACACGATCAAGGACGGCGTGCTGGAGAACCGCGACCTGCAGATGCTGGCGCCGCTCGTCCGCCTTTCCGGCGGCGGCGTCGTTCCCATGCCGCCGCGCACGGTGGACTACAAGGTGGAGGCGAAGCTCGTCGCGTCCCTGCAGGGCCAGGGCGCCAGCGATCCGCTGGCCGGTCTGCCGATCCCGGTCAGCGTCCAGGGTTCGTGGGACGAACCGACCTACGGCGTCGACTGGAAGAGCGTCTTCGCCGAGGCGGCCAAGGACCCGCAACGTCTGGCGAACATGCCGAAGGAGTTCCGCGATCTCGGGCAGAATCTCGGTATCAGCCTGCCGGGTGCCGGCGCAATCGGCGGCGCCGGCGGTGCGCTGCCGTCGATCCCGCAGCTTCCGGGCACAGGCTCGGGCGCGCCGGCGACGGGAGGAGCTGGCGGGCTGCTGCCGCGCGTCCTGCAACCGGCGCCGGCCGCGCCTGCGGCGCCTTCAGGCAGCACCGAGGAGAAGAAGCCCGAGACGCAGACCGAGCAGAAGCCGCCCACTGGCGGCATCCGCCTGCCCAGCATCCGGAGTCCGTTCTGAGCGGATGACGGCGACGGTTCTGGCGCAAATCTCCGGCGTGGAGTAAGCATGGCCGCCCGCGAACCGGGCGGCCATGTCCCCCGGCGACATCGCCCTGCCGTGTCTATCAGCGCCCAGGACCCCCGATGCGTATCGAGATCATCTGTACCGGCGACGAGATTCTCTCCGGCAAGACCATCAACACGAATTACAGCCATATCGCACGTCGCTTGCACGAGGTTGGCCTCGGCGTCGAATGGGGCACGACGGTCGGCGACGACCGGCGGAACCTGCTCGATGCCTTCGCGCGCGCCGCCGCGCGCGCGCAGGCGGTAATCGTCAATGGCGGACTTGGTCCCACCGTCGACGACCTCTCGCAGGAGATTGCGGCGCGGGCGGCAGGTGTCGAGCTGGTGCTGAACGCGGACTGGTTCGCGCGGATGGAGGATTATTACCGGCGGCGGGGTCGCGTCATGCCGGCGAACAACCGCAAACAGGCGATGCTCCCTGCCGGCGCGGAGCTGCTCGACAACCCGATCGGCACCGCCTGTGGCTTCGCCATGCGGATCGGCGGAGCGCGGTTCTTCTTTACGCCCGGCGTGCCGCGGGAACTGCGTCGCATGCTGGACGAACAGATCCTGCCGCGCCTGCTCGCCGCCGGTGGCGGGCAGCACGCCATCCGCCTCAAACGTTTCCACACATTCGGACTGGGTGAGTCCCGGGTCGATGAGATGCTGTCCGGTGTCGAGCGCCTGGCACCGGAGGGACTGGTCAAGATCGGTTTCCAGGCGCATTACCCACAGCTCGAGACCAAACTGGCGGCGCGGGGAGCCGATGCGGAAGCTCTTGCCGTCGCCCTGGTGCCGGTCGAAGCGGAAGTACGCCGGCGGCTCGGCAACTTCATCGTCGCCGAGGACGACGAGACGATGGAAAGCGTCATCCTGGACCGGTTGCGGCGCGAGGGCGGCTCGCTCGCCCTTGCGGAAACCTTCACCGGTGGCGCCATCGCCGCACGCATCGCTCCCCTCGAAGCCGCCCGCGGCATTTTCCGCCGCGCCCTTGCGGCGCTGGAAGTGGCCGAACTTCGCGTCGCCTGCAACCTCGCTCCGGCAAAGGACGCGACGACCGATGCCGGGACGGCACAGGCGATCGCAGGCGCGCTACGGGAGACGACCGGCGCCAGTCATGCACTTGCCGCCCTGGTCCTCCCTGATGGAGACAAGGATGGCGTCGAATTCGGCGGCGACATCTTCATTGGCATCGCTTCCTCCGCCGGCACCATTGGCCGCAGTGCCCGCATGCTTGGCGGCCGCGACTGGCTGCGCCTCGGCGCCGGCGAAATGGCTCTCGATTCCCTGCGCCGCCATCTGCTGGGCAAGCCCGTCGACGAAAGGATCGACTTCGAGCGGCGTTGAGCAGGCATTTGCCCGCCTCGCGCCACCACCGGTTGCGAGCGGATGCAGTCGGCTCCGGACAGTCGCTTAAGAATGATTCCATCGGACCGCGATCCGCCCTAGAATCGTGATCGGGGGAACGGATGCCGAAATCTCCGGAGCAACTTGTCGATCTGGCGTTCGCGCGCGGCCTGGATGCGGCAGAGGCGCGGCAACTGGCCGAGGGGCTTGCATCCGGCGGCGCGGAGATGGCGGAGCGTGCGGCATCGACGATCCGGCGCCTCTCGCAATTGGTGCAGGTGGTCAATACGATTCCAGCCACCCTGCCCCTGGATACCATGCTGCCGCGCATGGTCGCATTGATCGCCGAGGTCATGGAAGCCGAGACGGCGAGCCTGTTTCTGCACGACCCTGAATCGGACGAGCTTTTCTCCCGTGTCATGGCCGGCACGCGGATCGAGGAAATCCGCATACCGGCCGGCGCCGGAATCGCAGGCGCGGTATTTCGTTCCGGGCAATCCGAAATCGTTCCCGACGCATACGCCGATCCGCGGTTCAATACGGAGGTCGACCGCCGCTCCGGTTTCCGCACCCGCGACATCCTCTGCGTGCCGGTCAAGGATCCCGCATCCCGCGTCGTCGGCGTCGCGCAGGCCCTGAACCGCCAGTCGCGAACCTTCGATCAGGCCGACCGCGCCATGCTCGAAGCGATCGCCGCCCAGGCTGCGGCGGCGCTGGAGCATGCGCGGCTCTACGAAAGCCTGGAACGGGCACGTCGGGAAGAAGCACAGCTTCTGGAAATCAGCGAGGCGATTTCCTCCGACCTGCAACTTGATACCCTGCTCGGTCGCATCGTGCAGGCGACCACCGAACTGCTCGATGCGGAGCGCGCCACGCTGTTCCTGCACGATCCGGTGCGAGACGAACTCTGGTCCAAGGTAGCGACCGGCGGAGGAACCGCCCTGGCGGAGATCCGCATGCCGGCCGGCACGGGCATCGCCGGCAGTGCCTTCCGCAGCGGCGAAGTGGAGAACATCGCCGATGCCTACCTGGATCCCCGTTTCAACCAGCACGTCGACCGGCGGTCCGGATTCCGCACCAGAAGCATTCTCTGCCTGCCGGTGCGCGACAAGGCTGGGGACAAAATCGGCGTCATGCAGGTGCTCAACCGGCGCGATGGTCCCTTTACGCCGCACTGCGTGCGCCGGCTGAAGGCCTTCTCCGCGCAGATCGCCATTGCCATCGCCAACGCGCGACTCTTTACCGATGTTCTTGAGCTGAAAAACTACAATGAAAGTGTCCTCAAATCGCTGACCAACGGCGTTCTCACGCTCGACAGGAACTGCCGCGTGGTCAAGGTCAACGAGAGCGCGGCGCGCCTGCTCCGCCTGACCGGCGACGGGATCGAAGGCCGTCCGGCGGAAGAGGTGTTCGGGGAAATCAATCCCTGGATCATGCGCAGCCTCGAGCGAGTGATGAAGAGCGGCGAGAGTGACTTTTCCGCCGATACCGACCTGATCCTGCCCGGCGGTGCCCGGGCCTCGGTCAATCTCACTGCAACCTCGCTCAGGGATCTGCAGGGCACCGTGATCGGCTATATGCTGGTTTTCGAGGATATCACCCGCGAGAAGCGCGTCCGCTCCACCATGTCCCGGTATATGGCAAAGGAGGTCGTAGACCGCCTGCTCGCGGAGGGGGAAAGCGTCACGGAAGGCACCTCCCAACTCGCGACGGTGCTCTTCTCCGACATCCGCAGATTCACCAGCCTGGTGGAAGGCATGACGGCACGCGAGACCGTGCGCATGCTGAACGAATACTTCTCCGACATGGTCGAGGTCGTGTTTCGCCATGGCGGCATTCTCGACAAGTATATCGGCGATGCGATCATGGCGACTTTCGGCGCGCCGATCGCGAGCGCCGCCGACGCGGACAATGCGCTGGCGGTCGCCAACGAGATGATGCGGGCATTGCGCCGCCTGAACGCCCGGCGCGCGGCCGAGGGACAGCCCGCGATCGAGATCGGCATCGGACTGGCTACGGGTCCGGTCCTTGCCGGTTCCATCGGCTCGATGAAGCGCATGGATTACACGGTGATCGGCGACAGCGTCAACCTCGCGGCACGACTGGAAGGCGCCAACAAATACTTCGGCACGTCGGTCCTCCTGGCGGGCGAAACCCTGGTGAATGCCCGCGCGCCCGGCATCGTTCGCGAGGTCGACCTGATCCGCGTCAAGGGCAAGAGCCGTCCGACCACGATCTACGAAGCGCTCGGATATCATACCGAGGAGACCTTCCCCAACCTGATACCGGCCCTTCGCTGCTTCGCCCACGGCCTCGACCTCTATCGCGCGCGCCAATGGCGGGATGCCGGTGCGGCCTTTCGGGAGGCGCTCGCGCTGAACCAGTCGGACCGGGTCGCCGCGATCTATGTCGATCGCTGCAGCCATTGCCTGCAGCATCCCCCACCCGCCGACTGGGACGGGGTATGGACCCTGAAGGAGAAGTGACCGCCGCCGGCGAGGCTAACAGAGTGTAAACCCTTGGTCGCCACAATGCCCGTTCGGGCCTGCCCGAACCTGTATGCACGGCATCGCACCGAGGGAACCGGATGTCCCAGTCGGCCAATCTGCAACGGCCATCTCCTGATCGCCAGATGCGCCGGCTCCAGCCCTTTCCGGCGAGGGAGTGGCACGAGCGGATCGCGCAGACCATTGCCCGGCTGCGCATCGCGGTCGTCCATGGCGGGGATCGCGCGGAGGCGGGAGCCGTCCTCCATGCCGGCCGCCTGACCAGATCCTGGAAGAGCTATGCTGCCGTCGCCGAAGATCTTGCCGGCGCCTTGCGACGGATCGGTGTGCGCGCGGCGCTGACGCTGCCGGAGGACATGCGGCTGCCGGAGCGGCTGCGGCGCGAGCATATCGATCTGGTCTGGCTCAATACCGGCGGGCTGCAGGGGTTAAGCCCGGTCTGCCATGCCCCCGCCCTGCTGGAGATGCTTGGCATGCCTTATGTCGGGCACAATCCGCTCAACGCGGCGCTGCTCGACAACAAGCACGCCTTCAAGCGCGAACTGGTCGCACTGGGATATCCGACGGCGGAGTTCATGGTCTGGAACCCCGATCGGGGCCGGTTTTTGCCGGCGATGAACTCGCGCTTCCGGGCAACCTTCCGCGACTATCACGGTCCGTTCGTCGTCAAGCCGGTGACCGGCCGCGCATCGCTCAACATTCACACGGCAGAGACCACGGAGGATCTGGGGGCGACCGTCGACCAGGTGGCGGCGAGCTGCCGCAACCTGGTCCTGATCGAGCGATTCCTGCCCGGCCGCGAATTCTGCATCGCGGTCATGGGCCCCGTCGTCGCCCGTGAAGGGGAACTCTTCTGGTCACGCACGCCGTTCGTTCTTTCGCCGACCGAACGGCTTCTCGATCCCGGCGAGGCGATCTTCGCCTCGATGGATCACCGCGCCATCACGCCGGATCGGGTACGCCTGCTGGATGCCGCGCTGCCGCAGGACGCGCTCCTGCGCCGCAGGCTCTGCCGGCTCGCCCGGCACGTCTATCTCGATTTCAACCTGGAAACGATCGTCCGTATAGACCTGCGCGCCGACGAGCAGGGCAAGCTGCATATCCTCGAAGCGAATCCCAAACCGGACCTCAAGGTTCCCGACGGCAATTCGACCAACCTGGTCGCGCTCGGCCTCGACGAGCAGGGCATGAGCTACGACGACCTGATCCTCTCCATCCTGGCCAGCCGGCTACATGAACTCCTGGCCATGCGTCCGGACGCAGCCGGGCGCCTGCCTGCGCTGGCCGACGCGGGGAGCGGAGCGAATTGACCAGCCTTCGGAGTGCGATCCATGCCGGCATTGCCGGCTTTCCGATCCTCGCTTGCGTCGCCGCTGCCTCGCTCCTGTTGCTGCTGTATATCGGCTGGAGCGAGGTCTCCCGCGTCCAGCCACGCTTCCAGTTCGAGAAGCTGGCCGCCCAGGGCGAGTTGCTTGCCGGCGCCATGGACCCGCACGTCCAGGCCGGGCTACCGCTGGAGCAGTTCGCCGGCTTCGATACCATTGCCCGGAGCATCCTCGAATCCGACGAAACGATCGAGGGAATCCTGGTCCTGGATCGGACCGGCAGGCAGGTTTTCGCCGTCGGCCCCGCCGATCTCGCGGCGATACCAGCCGACGGCGCCAGGAGCGCGCGGCAGCCCAATACGATCGATGCACGGCGCGGCGCAGGACATCTGCAGGTGGCGCGCCCGCTGCACAATCGCTTCGAGACGGTGGGCGAGATCATCGTCTCGATGCCCGAATCCCGCCTGCGCGCGGACATCGACCGGGCCTTCGCGCCACTACTGCCGCTCGCCATCCTGCTGGCCTGTGCCTTTCCGTTCGCCTGCGCCATCCTGGCTCGCAGATGGAATGTAGCGCCCGCAAGGTTGCGGCAGGTAGTCCTCGCCGCGTTCTTCTGCGCGATGGCGGCGGCGGTGCTGGCCACCATGATCCAGCTTTACGCCGACGGCGTGCAGGCGAAGGCACGGGCGCTCGGTGCGTCGCTTGGGCATCGGCTGGCCAGCCTGATCGAACTTGGCCTCACGACCGCCGACGTGACCGGCCTGGACCAGACCTTCGCCGAATATCGCCGGAACAACCCGGACATCGCCGCTGCCGCGCTCGTGGTCGACGGCATCGCCGTGATCCACAGCGACCCCGGCCAGGCCGGCCAGCCCTGGCGCGACCAGCGCTGGAGCTTCGAGCATGGTCGCGCCATCGATCCGCTGGGCCATTCCCGGGCCTTCGTCGTCCTGCCGGCCGATGCGGTCTGGTCGCAGCTCCTGCGCGGGATCAGAAGTTTCGCCGCGCTCTTCGTCGCGTCGGCACTCCTGGCGGCGGTCTTTCTCCAGCTTGCCGCAACCGCCCGCGACGGGCGCGAAGGACCTCCGGCACGCGACGGGACCGCGGCCGCTTCGGTCATTCACCCGGTTTTCTTCGGCGCCGTCTTCATCGAGCACATGATCTACCCGTTCCTTCCCGGGGTCCTGCAGAACATCGCGCAGGTGGCCGGGCTCGGCGGTCATGCGGTCTCGCTGCTGTTCATGTCCTACTTTCTCATGTTCGCGCTCAGCCTCATGCCCGCATCCTCGCTCACCGCGCGGCTCGGCGCGCGGCCGGTCATGCTGGCCGGCGCCGCTGCGATCCTCGCGAGTTTCCTCCTGCTCGCGCTCGCGCAGGAACGGCTCGCGCTGGTGCTGACGGCACGTCTGGCCGCCGGCCTTGGCCAGGGCTTCATCTTCATTGCCGTGCAGCAAGCCCTGCTGAACGAGGCCGGAATCGGACGGAAAGCCGCCGCCGCATCGGTGATCGTCACCGGGTTCCAGGGCGGCATGATCTCCGGAGTGGCGATCGGCTCGCTCCTTGTGGTCTATCTCGGACCAGACGGGGTCATTCATATCGCCCTGGCGATCGCCGCGGGGCTGGCGTTCCTGATCTTCGTTCGTTTCCCGCGACTGGTCATGGCCACGCCATCGACGATCCGCCGCCGGGGCACCTGGCGCGAGCTGGGCACGATCCTGACCGATGCCGATTTCCTCAAGGCCATGCTCGCAGCCGGAATTCCCGCCAAGATGGTCATGACCGGCTGCATCGTATTCGCACTGCCGATCATGCTCGGCAGCGCGGGCTTCGCGCAGGACGATATCGGGCAGATCATCATGCTCTATGCCCTGGGCGTACTGCTCTGCACCGGACCGGCCGCGCGCCTCTGCGATCGGCTCGGGCGCCCCAAGCCGGTCGTCCTGGCCGGCGGCGCGCTCTCCGCACTAGGTCTTGTCGGCCTGGCGGCAGCGATCATGTACGGCACAAATGGCGGCAACGGGGCGTCCATCGCCATGGCCGGCGCGGCGCTGGCTAGTTTCGCCACCGGAATCGCCCATGGCTGCATCAACGCCCCGATCGTGAGCCACGTGGCCAATGGCAGCCTCGCCGCCCGTATCGGCGAGGCCCGCGTGACGGCAAGCTATCGACTGCTGGAGCGCACCGGCCATATCGCCGGCCCGCTGGTCGCCGGCCAGGCGCTCATGCTTTCCGGCACGACTGGCACCGCCTTCCTATGGGTCGCCGCCGGCCTCGCCATCCTCACCTTGCTCTTCTCGACGCCGGAACGCAACGCGCGGCCGGTCCCGGTGGCCGCATGAGGCCGATCCTCGCGCTGTTCGCCATCCTTCTGCTCGCCGGCCCGCTTCGCGCCGAGATGCTGCCGGTCAGCGACTGGTTCGCGCTGAGCGAGGAAGCGGCGCGAAACTGGATCGCGACGGAACTGGACGACCGACGGGTACGCATTCAGCCGGTCAATGCAGGGCGCGCGCCCGCGAGAAGCGTGCTCGTCCTCTACCCCCGTCAGTCGAGCGCCTACGACACGGCAATGTCGCGCATGCTCGAATACTTCCGCCAGCGCGGCGACAATATCATCTTCGAGGCCTTCAACTTCAAGCGGCGGGATCATCGCGGCCGCGCGGCCCTCGCCCGGGCGGAGACGATCGCAGCCGATCTTATCCTCGCGATGGGATCCGACAGCGTCGCCTGGCTTCACGCGCACTATCGCGGCGGTGCGATACCCGTGCTCAGCGTCTGTGCCAAGGACCCCGTGGAGCTGGGGCAGATCGCGCACTACGAGAAGGGCTCGCAGACCAACTTCGCCTTCACCTCCCTCAACATGTCGGTCGATGTGCAGCTTGCCTATATCCGCAAGCTCATGCCCGGCCTGCGCGCGCTCGCCGTGCTCGTCGATGCCGACAATCAGAGTGCCGTGCAGACCCAGTCCCGGCCGCTGATCGCGGCGGCGGAGCGCGAGGGGCTGCGTGCCATCGAGGTTGCGGTTCGCGACCCCGAGCAGGCCAGCCGCGAATTGCGCGAACTGATCCCGGCGGCGCTCGAGCGCATGCGCGAAACCGACCCCGCTCTCGCGCACAGCGCCCTCTGGATCACCGGCAGCACCTCGGTATTCCAGGAGATTGCCGTCATCAACCAGGCAGCAGGCCGTCTCCCGGTCCTGAGCGCCGTTCCGGACATTGTTCAGCCGGGGAAGGATAGTGCGGTCATTTCCATCGGCGTGAGCTTCGAGAGCAACGCCTATCTCGCCGCCGTCTATGCCGGCCATGTTCTGGACGGAACAGCGCGGCCCGGCGAACTGCCGGTCGGCATCGTCACGCCGCCGGACATCGCCATCAGCTTCGAGCGCGCCCGCGCCATCGGCCTCAAGATTCCTTTCGATTTCTTCGAGCGGGCCGGAACGGTGATCGACCCGGAGGGCCGGCTCGTCCGGCAGGGCGGCAAGCGCATCCTGCCGCTCCAGGCAGCGGCCCGTTGAACCGCCAGCCGCCCGTCACCGACGCCAAACGATAGATCAGTCCGCGCCGCCGCGCCGCGTCTCGCGCGGCGAGGGCAAGGGAATTGGCGTCGCGCCGGTGGCGGATCGGCGCCCGGCCGATGGCCGCCGGGGACGGGCGGCGCGCATGAGTTTCTGCGCGCACAAATCCACATAGCGCGCAGCAGGCGCATCGCCGCCGCGAAGGTCGATGGCGCGCCGGAAACAGTGCTGCGCCCGCTCGTATTCGCCGCCCCGGTAGAACTCGAGCCCCTCCTCATAGGCGCGGATCCAGTCCACGGATGGCCGTTCCATCGGTCCATCCGCCATCTCCAACAGTTCATACACGGCGATGGTCTCATCCTTGCCCTTGACATTCACGTAGTCGAGGCGCCGGGCGACGATATCGTATTTCGCCAGCTCGTAAGTCGATTGTCCGATGATGATACCCGTGCCGTAGAGCTTGTTGAGACCTTCCAGGCGGCTCGCCAGATTGACCGGATCGCCGATCACCGTGTAATCGAGCCGTTCGGCCGAGCCGATATTCCCCACTACCACCCGGCCGGTATTGATGCCGATGCGCACATCGAGCTCCGGCAGGCCCATGCCTCGCCAGCGGGCCTTGAGTTCCGCCATGCGGCGCTGACAGTCGAGCGCGGCGCGGCAGGCATCGGTCGGATGCTCCTCGTTGAACCGCGGAGCGCCCCAGAAAGCCATGACCGCGTCGCCGATGAACTTGTCGATCGTCGCCCGATGGGCGATGAGGCCCTTCGACATGGCGCCGAGATAGTCGCCAAGCATGGGCAGGATGCGATGACCCATGCGCTCGGTCAAGGTCGTGAAGTTGGCGAGATCCATGAAGAGCACGGTCATTGTGCGGCGCTCGCCGCCCACCTCGGCCGCCACGCCCTGTTCCATCAGCGTCTGCAGCAGGTCCGCCGGAAGGTAGCGACGGAAGGATTCAAGTCCCTGCGCCATGCTCACTTGAGCAGCCGACAGACCCTCGAGTTCGGAGATCAGCGAAGGGACCGGCTCTATGGAGCCCGTATCGAAACGCCTGATGCGCGCGCTCTGGCGGATCATCCGCGTGATCGGATGGATGAAGAGCCAGCGCGAGACGCCCGCCGCGACCAGGACCACCAGGACCACTGCGGCAAGTATGGTATAGAGTAGGCGCTCCTGATTGCGTTCGATGCCGGTCATGAAATCGCGTTCCGGAATGACCGTCCCGATCAGCCAGTCCCGCCTGCCTGCCGGCGCCATGGTGACGAAGTAGCGCTCGTGGTCCTCCGGTCCGACCTGGATCGCCTGCACGGGCGCCGAAACACCGTTCAGGTCGATGCCGGAACCCTTAATGGCGAGATTGGCGATGCGCAGGACTGGATTCCAGGATTCGCCGAGCTTGCGGAGGAAACGGTATTCGGTGCCACTGGCCGTGGTCACCTCGGCCGGGTCGCTAAAGGCGATGATCTCCCCTTCCCGGTTGACGATGAAGGCCTGGCCCCCTTCGGCGATCCGCAGTTCGCGCAGATAGGTGGAGATGCGGTCCAGCTCGATGGCGATGCTGACGACCCCGACCAGTTCGCCGTCGCGATCGAACGTGATGGCGGAATTGATGCCGGGCTTGCCGCTGGATGCAAAAACATAGACATCCGTCCAGACATGCTGGCCGGCGCTGTCCACCGCCAGCCGGTACCATTCGCGGCCCGGTGCGAAATAGTCGTTCGTCTTCACTTTGGTCTGCGTGGCGAATATGCCTTCGCCATCGCTTGCATAGTAAGCCTCCGTCCGTGTCGCCTCGGCCCGGTCGGCGCTCCAGATACTCTCGACCAGCCGGAAATTGTCCTCGTCGCGACGCTGCGCCCCGTAGAAGTTTCCATCTGGCCGCCCGAAGCTGACCCAGGAGAAATGCCGGTTCGCCCGCAGGAAGCCGAACATCATCTGCTCGCGTCGTTCCCTGTCCTCGATGCGCACGATGTCCTTCTCGAGCAGTTCGAGCACGGTCTGCTGCGCCACCTCCGTGGACCGGAACAGCTCGTCGATCTCGCGCCGGATTCCATCGAGAATGGTCTGGTTGAGCGTGCCGACGATCTGGGCGTTGTTCTCGCGCGAGGTGAAATGCCAGGGAAAGTGGACGGCAGCCGAAGTGACGAGGATCGTCACCAGCGATACCGCCATGATGGAAGCGCGGAAGCTCAGCCTTAGTCGCAACTGCCTGGCACCGCCGGCCGTGCCGGTCGCTCGCATTCCGGGCTCGCTCGTCGTATCCGGCTCGATGGGGTTTTTCGACACGGCTGCCCCGCTCGGGCAAGCATGCCCAGCGCCTGTGATATTCCTCTCCGGCAAGGTTAGGGAGAACAGTCTCTACAAACTGTTAACACAGGGCTCAGCCCCGAGAGCGATCAGTAGCGGATGCGCGGATCGAGAAAGACATAGGAGAGATCGATCATCAGGTTTATCAGAACCTTCACCCCGGCGAACACCAGGATCAGGCCCTGCACGATCGGGTAATCCCGCTTGAGCACCGCATCGACCGTAAGGCGGCCTAGGCCGGGAATGTTGAACACCGTCTCCGTGATCACGACGCCGGAAATCAGCAGGGCAATGCCGATGCCAATTACAGTCACAATCGGGACAGATGCGTTCTTGAGCGCATGCAGCAGCAGAACCCGCCGTGTCGCCAACCCTTTCGCATTCGCGGTGCGGATATAGTCCTGCGCCAGCACTTCGAGCATGGAGGCGCGGGTGATCCGGGCGATCAGCGCCATGTAGGTTGTCCCGAGCGCGATCGCCGGCAGGATGAGGCCCTGCAAGCAGGGCCAGAGCCCCTGGGCGAGCGGGCGATAACCCTGGACTGGCAGCCAGCGGAGCTGGATCGAAAACACATAGATCAGCACATAGCCAGCCAGGAATACGGGTACCGCAAAGCCGAGAACGGAAAAGACCATGACTATCCGGTCGATCGCCGTCCGAGCCTTCCATGCGGCGAGGACGCCAAGCGGAATCGCCAGCGTCACCGCCACGAACAGGGTTGCCAGCATCAGCATGAGCGTGGGTTCTAGCCGCTGGCCGATCAGGACCGTGACCGGCAGGTTTGAAAAGATCGAGACGCCGAGGTCGCCGCGCAGGATATCGGCGATCCACAGGACGAACTGCTCCCAGATCGGCAGGTCGAGCCCGAGCTTGGCGCGGATCGCATCGATATCCGCGCTGGTGGCGTCGTCTCCCGCAATCAGCGCGGCCGGATCACCCGGCGCGAGCCGCAGCAGGAGGAATACGAACACTGCCACCACCGCCATGACCGGAAAGGTGGCCAGCAGCCGCCGGACTATATAGGCGCCCATGCCGGTCTCCGGAGCGAAGGGCGGCGGCCGCGAAGGCGGCCGCCGCGGTGACGGATCGTCAACAGGGATCGCGCGAGGAAGGTCAGCCCTTCTTCGCGATGTTCCAGAACACCGTGGTGCCGGTCACCGGAACGATGCCGTCGATCTTGTCCGAGCGGTAAGCGAGCGGCTGCGTCCACTGACCGAAGATGATGTAGGGCACCACATGCACGGCGCGTTCCTGGATCTTCCTCGCGATCTGCTTGCGCTCCTCGACGCTTCCGGCGAAGGCGAACTGGGCACGCAGCCGGTCGAGTTCCTCATCGCATGGCCAGCCGACATTGGCCTTCTCGCACCCTGCGCCGAGCCAGGTGTTGAGAGCCGGATTCAGCGAGGAAACGCCGGACGACGTGGTGACGAAGATGTTCCAGCCGCCAGCTTCCGGCTTCTCGCGCTTGGCCCGCCGCGCCACCACCGAACCCCAGTCGATGGAAACCGCATCGACGTTGATCCCGGCCGCCCGCATGCTGGCCAGAAGAACCTGGGAGGCCGGCGTGATCGTATGGTGATCCGTCGCCGCGAGCACGGAAATCGGCTCGTTCTTGTAACCGGCCGCCTTCAGCTTCTCGAGCGCCTTCTTCGGATTGTAGTCTCCGACCTGTTCCTTTCCGGTCTCGTCGGCATAGGCCGTGCCGCAGGTGATGAAGCTGTAGCAGACCCGGTAATACTGCGGATTTCCGACGATGGTCTGCAGGAAATCCTCCTGCTTGACCAGGTGATAGAGCGCCTGCCGTGCCTCCGGCTTGTCGAACGGGGGATGCAGATGATTGATGCGAATGGTTCCCCAGTGACTGTCCACCGAGCCGGTGCGTATCACCTTGACGTTCGGCGTCTGCTCGAGAATCGGCACGAAGTCGACGGATGGCTGTTCCAGGAAATCGATCTCGCCAGCGATCAGCGCCTGCATGCGCGTCTGCGCATCGGCAATCCACAGCAGCTCGATGCGATCAACCCTGGGCACCTTGGCGCCGGAGAAGCCGGACGGCGCCTCCTTGCGCGGCACGTAATCCGCGTTCTTGACATAGACCGTCTTGCTGCCGGGAACCCATTGCTCCTTCAGCATCCGGAAGGGGCCGGACCCGATTGCCTCGGTCACCTGCGCGTTGCCCTCGGTCTTCGCATCCTTCTCGCGCATGATGATCGGAACCATCGTGCCGGTCTTGCCGAGCGTGTCGAGCACAAGTCCGTAAGGCTCGGTCAGGACCATGCGGAAGGTGCGTTCGTCCACCTTCTCCAGCGCGCTCACGTAACCCATCATGGCGCGCGCCGCCTGGTCCTTGGCGCCCCAGCGCTTGAGCGAGGCGATCACGTCGTTGGTCGTGACCGGCGTCCCGTCATGGAACTTCAGCCCTTCGCGCAGGGTGAAAGTATATGTCTTGCGGTCGTCGCTGATCTTGTAGTCGCCCACCATCTGCGGCTTCGGGACCAGTTCGTCGTCGACGCCGAACAGGGTGTCGTAGACCAGCATGCCGTGAATGCCGGCAATGGTCTGTGTCGTCCAGTGCGGATCGAGCGTCCTGACATCCGCATGCATGGACGCGCGCAGCACGCTCTCCCCCGAGGCAGGCGTCGCAGCCGCGTGAACGAGGAACAGCGCCGAAACCGAGCCCAGAAGCACGCCGCGAAATACAGATTTCGTCCTGCCCATCTCCGTATTCCTTTCCCCTGTTATTGGTAATTTATGATGGCATTGGAACAAGATTATACGTGACGTAAAGAAGCGCAACAGACAAAATGGTAGTTGTAAAGTAGTAGTGCATGCCTTGACTACCGCGCTCCTCCTCGATCAGCACCTCACTCCGCCAGGGATCCGCAAGTGCCGCCAGCCAGCCCGAGAATCGCGATCCTCGGCTTTGCCATCGAATGCAACCGTTTCTCGCCGGTCAGCACGGCGGCAGACTTCGTGCAGGATGTCGACATACGCGGCGAGCGCATCGTCGAGGAAGCGCGTTCGGGGGCTTCGATCACGCTGCCCGACCTGCCCGGCTTCTTTTCCGAGATGGACAGGACCGGCCCCTGGACGCCGGTTCCCTTGCGCGTGGCGCTGGCGCAGCCGGGCGGGCCGGTGCAGCAGGAATTCTTCGATGGGTTCCATGCCGAGATCGAAGCCGGCCTGCGCGCCGCCCTGCCGCTCGACGGGGTCTTCATCTCATCGCACGGTGCCGCGCTCTGCACGGAGAACGACGACCCGGACGGCGAACTCTTCGCATCGGTCCGCGCCATAGTTGGGCCGGACGTTCCGGTCATCGCCGTGCTCGATCTGCACGCCAACGTCTCCGAGGCGATGGTCAGAAACCTGTCGGTGTTCGTCGGCTATCTGAGGAACCCGCATACGGACATACATGATCGCGGCATCGAAGCCGCACGGCACATGCGCGAACTCCTCGGAGGCGAAAAGACGGCCATCGCCATGGTCAAGCTGCCGCTGGTCCCGCCTTCCATCGCGCTGCTGACCGCCGACGGTCCCTATGGCGAGATGATCGCTTACGGGCAGGAAAGGGTCGGCGGCGACATCATGAACGTCTCGGTCATGGCCGGGTTCGCCTTCAGCGACACACCAAAGAACGGTTACAGCGCCGTGGTCACGGCGCGCAACGCCAATTCCGGCGCGGCGCGCGCCCTTGCGCTCGATATCTGTCGCCGCACATGGAAGATGCGCACGCGCTTTCGCAAGTCCATGACCGGGCTGGCGGACGCCATCGCCATGGCCGGCGCGGCCGGGCACGACATGACGCTGCCGTCGGTCCTCCTCGCCGATGTGGCGGACAATCCAGGCGGTGGCGGACGCGGCAACACCACCTTTATTCTTCGTGCCCTCGTCGAAGCAAGGGTAACCGGCGCCCTGCTTGCCGTCTTCAACGATCCGCCGCTCGCCGCCATGGCGCACCGGCTCGGCGTCGGCGCGGAGTTCCAGGCGCAGTTCAACACCGGGGAGACCGACGCATTCTCCCAGCCGTTCGAGGCCAGGGCACAAGTTGCGTTTCTGCATGATGGCCCGTTCGTCGGTCGGCGCGGCGTGCTTAAGGGCGTGTCGGGCGATCTGGGACCCTCCTGCCTGCTGCAGATCGGGAGCGTGGGTGTCGTCGTCATATCCAATCGCCAGCAATGCATGGACCCAAGCCAGATCGAAGCGCTCGGCGTCGATATCGGCCGTCTGCGCTGCCTGGTGGTCAAGAGCCGCGGCCATTTCCGAGCCGGTTTCGACGAATACTTCGCGAGCGAGCGAATCATTGAAGTGGACTGCCCGGGACTTACCTCGCCGGCGCTGCACAACTTCGCCTGGACGCGTCTGCCGCGACCGGTCTATCCGCTGGACGAGCATGCCACATGGCAGGAGCCGTCCGGCTGAACGGCCTGGCGTCACGAAGGGGAACCGGAAATGCGTCTTTTCTCCGCCACCATCGCCACCGAAACCAACACCTTCTCCCCGCTTCCCACGGGCATTGACGCCTTTCGCGAACTGGTCTTCCTGCGACCGGGCGAACATCCGGACGACGCGCCGCGAAGCTGCACCGCGCCACTGTTCGTCGCCCGCCGGGAGGCGGCACGGCAGGGCTTCACGCTGATCGAAGGTTCCTGCTTCGCCGCGAGCCCCGCCGGCACCGTCAACCGCCAGGACTACGAGCGCATGCGCGACGAAGTCCTCGAGCAGATGCGCGCCGCCCTCCCCCTGGATGGCCTGCTGCTCGGACTGCACGGCGCCATGGTGGCGCATGGATACGACGACGTGGAAGGCGACATCATCGAACGGGCGCGCGCCATTGTCGGCGAACGCTGTGTCATCGGCGTGGAACTCGATCCGCACTGCCACATGACCCTGAAGCGCGTCCAATCGGCAGATATCATCATTTGCTACAAGGAGTTTCCGCATACCGACGTGGTCGACCGGGCCGAAGATCTGCTCCGCCTCGTGCTTGGCACAATCCGGGGCGAGATCAGGCCGGTCATGTCGCTATACGACTGCCGGCAAATAGGCAGCTACCCTACAACCTTGCCGCTCATGCGTGCCTTCGTCGACCGGATCAAGGCGATGGAAGGAACAAACGGGATCCTCTCAGTCTCCGTCGTGCACTGCTTTCCCTATGCCGACGTTCCCGAACTCGGCGGACGCATCCTCGTCATCGCGGATGGCGACAAGGGCAAGGCAGACGCGCTTGCCACGCAACTGGGCGAGGAGTTCGTCTCCATGCGCGGCCGAACCATGCCGGAGTTCCTGTCCGTCGCGGACGGAGTGCGCACGGCTCTTGCCTTCAACGACCGGCCGGTCATCCTCGCCGATCCGGCGGACAATGCCGGTGGCGGCGCCCCCTCCGACAACACGACGATCCTGCGCCAGCTCATCGAGTGCGGCGCCCAATCCGCCGCGGTTGGCCCCCTCTGGGACCCGGTCGCGGTCCGACTGTGCTTCGATGCGGGCCTGGGCGCCAGTATCCCGCTTCGCTTCGGTGGCAAGATCGGTCCCGCCTCGGGCCAGCCCATCGACGCGACAGTCGAGGTGACCGGCCTGAAGCGCGATTGCTGGCAGTCGTTCGGTCCGACGCGCGTCTCGCTCGGCGACTGCGCGGCGATCCGGCTAGGCGGCATCGAGGTCGTTCTCATCAGTGGCCGCACGCAGGCTCTGGGACTCGAGTTGTTTCAGAACGTGGGAATTGACCCGACGACGCGGCAAGTGGTGGTGGTGAAATCGACGAACCATTTCATGGCCGCGTTCGGCCCGATCGCCCGGAAAGTCATCTATGTCGAGTCCGATGCGCCGCTCAGCCGCGACTACCGGAAGATCCCCTATACGCGCATTGCGCGCCCGATCTGGCCGCTCGATGCCGAGACGCGGCCGGGACTGATCTATTGAACCGGCCATGGCATTGGACAGGCCACGGGCTTTCTGTTCAAATTTCCCCGCAGGGAGCGGGCGGCGACTGTCTCGCCCCGGCACGGGGAGACAAGCCGTACAGGCAACAGGCTGATCGGGGCTCTGGTCGATGGTGGCAATCGCTGCGGAGGTGACGGGGTCGCCGGGATGGGGCCAGCGTATCGGCACCGCCATCCGGCGCAACCCGACCATCTTTGCCGGCGGCCTGATACTCGTCATCCTTACGATCATGGCCGTCCTCGCACCCTGGATCGCCGGCGACCCTCTGAAGCTTACGCCGGCACAGCGGCTGCGCCCGCCTTCCGAACGCTGGTGGTTCGGAACCGACCAGTTCGGCCGTGATGTCTTCGCCCGCACCCTGCACGGCGCGCAGGTCTCCCTCGTCGTTGGACTGGCAGTCGCTTCGGCCGCCAGCCTGGTCGGACTGACGCTGGGCCTGCTCTGCGGCTACCTTCGACGGGTCGATGCCATCGTGATGCGCGTCATGGATGGCATCATGGCGATACCCTCGATCCTGCTCGCCATTGCCCTGATCACCCTCACCCGTCCCGGGCTCGCCATCGTGCTGGTGGCGATCGTCATACCGGAAGTACCCCGCGTCGTGCGCCTGGTTCGCAGCGTGGTGCTCTCGATCCGCACCCAGCCCTATATCGAAAGCGCCATCGCCGGCGGGACGCGGGGGGCCAAGCTCATGATCAGGCACATTCTCCCTAATACCGTCGCCCCTCTCATCGTCCAGGCCACCTATATCAGCGCCTCGGCCATGCTGGTGGAAGCGGGCCTGAGTTTCCTCGGCGCCGGCGTGCCGCCGGAGATTCCGAGCTGGGGCAACATCATCTCGCAGGGCCGCTCCTTTTTCCAGATCGCGCCATGGAGCATTCTCATCCCGGGCGCCTTCCTGACCCTCACGGTTCTGGCGGTGAACATGCTGGGCGATGGCTTGCGCGACCGGCTCGATCCGCGATTGTCGAGGCGCATGTGAGCATCCTCCAGGTCCGCGACCTCGCGACGCACTTTTTCACCCAGGACGGCGTTGTCAGGGCCGTGGATGGCGTCACCTTCGACCTGGAGGCGGGCGAGACACTGGCCATCGTCGGCGAATCCGGCTGCGGCAAATCGGTCACCGCGCTTTCGATCCTGCGGCTTCTCGCGCCGGAGACCGGGCGTATCGTCGGCGGCACCATCTTGTTCGGCGAGCGCGATCTGACGAAGCTCCCCGAAGACGAGATGAAGGCGATCCGCGGACACGAAATCTCGATGATCTTCCAGGAGCCGATGACCAGCCTTAACCCGGTCCTCACCATCGGCACGCAGATTGCGGAGAACGTCGTCCGGCATCTCGGCCTGCCCTGGAGCGCGGCTTTGGAACGCGCGCGGGAGATGCTCGAACTGGTCCGCATCTCCGACGCCGCGCGGCGGCTCGGCGAATATCCGCACCAGCTCTCCGGCGGGATGCGCCAGCGCGTGATGATCGCCATGGCGCTGTCCTGCAATCCCAAGGTGCTGATCGCCGACGAACCGACCACGGCACTCGACGTCACGATCCAGGCGCAGATCCTCCAGTTGATGCTGGAACTCAAGGAAAAGGTCGATGCCGCCATCATCATGATCACCCATGATCTGGGCGTGGTCGCCGAAACGGCGCAGCGGGTGGTGGTCATGTATGCCGGCCGCAAGGTCGAGGAGGCGCCGGTCGACGCGCTCTTCGAGCAGCCGCTTCACCCCTATACGCGCGGTCTGATGCGCGCATTGCCGCGCCTCGACATCGACGCGGAGGCCGAGGGCAGGCGGGCGCGCCTGCAGGAGATTCCGGGCATGGTTCCGGTGCTCACCACGACGATACCCGGCTGCGCCTTCGCGCCGCGCTGCGACTTCGTCACCGATCGCTGTCGCGTCGAGCGACCCTCGCTGGTCGAGCCGCGGCCGCATCATCGTGTGGCCTGCCACGAGGTCGCCCGCGTCATGGAGGACCGACAATGAACGGCGAGACCGCCGGCGAGGCGCCCAGCCTGGAGGTGCGCAACCTCGTCAAGCATTTTCCCATCCTGGGCGGCCTGTTGCAGCGCCAGGTCGGCACCGTGCGCGCGCTTGACGGCGTGAGCTTCTCTATCCGGCGAGGCGAGACGCTTGGGGTGGTGGGCGAATCCGGCTGCGGAAAATCCACCGTCGGCAAGACCGTTCTCAAGCTGCTCGACCCCACCTCCGGCGAAATCCTGCTGGGCGGCACCGATGTCACATACTTCTCCCAACGGGCCATGTGGCCGCATCGCAGGCGCATACAGACCGTCTTTCAGGATCCCTATTCGTCCCTCAATCCGCGCCTCACCGCCGGAACGATCGTAGGCGAACCGCTGGAGAATTTCGGGATCGCCACCGGTGCGGAGCGGGAGGAGCGGGTGGCGCGCCTGTTCGAGCGCGTGGGCCTCCGCCCGGAGAGCATGCGGCGATATACCCATGAATTTTCCGGCGGCCAGCGCCAGCGTCTTGGCATAGCCAAGGCGCTTGCGGTCAATCCCGACGTCATCGTCGCCGACGAGCCGGTATCGGCGCTCGACGTTTCGGTGCGGGCTCAGGTCCTCAACCTTCTGATCGACCTGCAGGAGGAATATCGTCTCGCCTACCTGATGATCAGCCATGACCTCGCGGTGGTCCGGCATATCAGTCATCGCATCGCCGTGATGTATCTCGGCCGCATTGTCGAACTGGCGGACAAGCGCTCGCTCTTCACGATGCCGCTGCATCCCTATACGGAAGCACTGCTCGCGGCCGCTCCCGTCCCCGATCCGAAACGCAGGAGCGGGCGGCGCATGATCATCCAGGGCGATGTTCCAAGTCCGGCAACCCCGCCGCCAGGGTGTCACTTCCATACGCGCTGCCCCTATGCGCTGCCCGTCTGCCGGGCGGAAGTGCCGCCGCTCATCGAAGTGGCGCCCAGCCATCGGGTGGCCTGCCTGCGACGCCCTGCCGGCGCCGAGCCGGTGCCACTGACGCCGACCGTATGAGACAAGGAGGCTGCCGCCGATGCCGATGGACCAGCTTGCAGAACTTCCGGCGACCGAACTCCGCCGCCTGATCGGGAGGCGGGAGGTTTCGCCGGTCGAACTGCTCGAATCCTGCATCGCGCGCATCGAACGGCTAGACCCTGCGGTCAATGCCATCGCCGCCCGGTGCTTTGCGCGGGCGCGCGCCGAGGCCCGGGCGGCGGAGGCGGCCGTGCAGCGCGGCGAGCCGCTTGGCCGGCTGCATGGCCTGCCCGTGGGTATCAAGGATCTGCAAGACACGGCGGGCCTGCTCACCACGCACGGCTCGCCCCTTTACCGCGACCATGTCCCAAAGGCGGATTCGGCCCAGGTGGCACTCGTCCGCCGCGCAGGTGCCATCGTCGTCGCCAAGACCAACGTGCCGGAATTCGGCGCCGGCGCCAATTCCCGTAACCCGGTCTGGGGAGCGACCGGCAATCCCTTCGATCCGGAACTGAATGCCGGCGGCTCGTCGGGTGGATCGGCGGCGGCGCTGGCCTGCGACATGCTGCCGATCTGCACCGGATCGGACACGGGGGGCTCGCTCCGCATTCCTGCCGCGCTCTGCGGTGTCGTCGGCTTCCGGCCATCGCCCGGCCTCGTCCCCATGGATGGACGCGGACTTGGCTGGACGCCGATTTCCGTCCTCGGACCGATGGGCCGCAACGTCGCGGACACGCGCCTTCTCTTTGCCGCCCAGCTTGGCGTCGATGATCGCGATCCGCTCTCCCAGCCGCTCGATCCGGATCGGGCGGGCAGCCATCGCCCTCTCGACCTTGGCGGGCTCCGCGTCGCCTGGACGACGGATTTCGGCCAGTGCCCGGTCGGCAACGAAGTTCGTGACCTCATGCGTGCGCGCATGAAGCGGATTGCGCACCTTTTTCATCGCTGCGAGGAAGTCAGCTTCGACTTCGGCGAGGCGGACCGCTGCTTCGACGTCATTCGGGCGCTCAACTTCGTTGCACGTCACAAGGAGACCTACGACCGCGACCGCGCGCAACTCGGGCCGAACATTCGCGCCAACTACGAGATCGGGGCAGCAATGAGCCTTGCCGATGCGGCCTGGGCCCATGCCGAGCAGACCAAACTCTTTCGCCGCTTCCAGGGCACGTTTCGCGATTACGATCTGGTCATGGCGCCGACCACGCCGGTTTCCCCCTTCCCCTGGCGACAGCTTTATCTCGAGAGCCTCGACGGCGTGAGGCTGCGCAACTATTACCATTGGCTGGCATTGACCTATTTCATCACCCTGACGACAAACCCGGCGATCGCCCTGCCTTGCGGCACCGATGGCAAGGGCATGCCTTTCGGGCTTCAGGTCATCGGACGCTTCCGTGGCGATCTCGCTCTGCTCGATGCGGCCGAGGAACTCGAGCAGGTGTTCGCGCGCATGCCGGAACTCGGCCGGCCGCGACCCGATCTGCAACGGCTGGCGGCGCCGAGGCCGGAACTGAAATCCATCGTGACGGCGCCGCCGCCCGCGAGCGCATTCTCCTGAGAGGGACCATGAATATCGAAAGACTCAAGCGCGAGATCGCGCGCAACTTCGGAACGCCGGCCGTGGTCGTCGATCTCGACATCGTCGAGCGCAACATCGCCCGCGTCCAGGCCATGTGCGATGCCGCCGGCATCGGCAACCGCCCGCACATCAAGACCCACAAGAGCCCGGTTCTTGCGGCGATGCAGCGCGATGCGGGGGCAAGCGGCATTACCTGCCAGAAGCTTGGCGAAGCGGAGGTCATGGCCGATGGTGGACTCGACGACATCTTCATCAGCTACAACCTCCTCGGCGAGGAGAAGATTGCCCGTCTGGCCCGCCTGCTGCGACGCGCCAGGGTGAGCGTCGCCGCCGACAATCCGGTCGTGGTGGAGGGTCTGGGGCGGCTTGAGGCAGACCGTCCGCTCGATGTCCTGGTGGAATGCGACACCGGCCGCAAGCGTGCGGGTGTGGAGACCCCGGGTGAGGCGATCGCGCTTGCCCGGGACATCGCTTCGCGACCAGGCCTGCGCTTTGCCGGTTTCATGATCTATCCACCCGAAGATGCCATCGCAGCCACGCAGGCGTTTCTCGATGAGGCGACGCAAGGCGTGCGCGCGGCGGGCCTCGAAGTGCGCGTCGTCTCGAACGGAGGTACGCCAAATCTCGCCAATCTCGGCAAGATACGCGGCGTCACCGAACACCGGGCCGGCACTTGCATCTTCAACGACCGCATGATGATGGCCTGCGGTGCGGCCCGGCTCGAAGACTGCGCGCTGACCGTGCATGCCACGGTAGTCAGCCGGGCGGCAAGCGACCGGGGCATTCTTGATTCCGGCTCGAAGACGCTGACCAGCGACCGGCCACCCGACCTCGACGGCTACGGCATGATCCTCGAATACCCGCAGGCGCGCATCGCCAAGTTTTCCGAGGAACATGGCTTTCTCGACCTTTCCGCCTCCAATCGTCGTCCCGAGATCGGCGAGGTGGTGCGCGTTATACCCAACCATGTCTGCGTGGTCTCCAACATGGTGGACCGTTTCGTGACCGTGCGCGGCGACGAGATCGTGGGCGAGCTTCCCGTCGCGGCGCGCGGCAAGCTGACCTGACGGGCGGATTGGACATGCACGATCTCGTACTGCGTGGCGGTCGCGTCATCGATCCCGACCAGGGCATCGACCGGATCGTCGACGTCGCTTTCTCCGACGGCAAGGTCGCAGCCATCGGGGAACGACTGGAAGGACGGGAAATCCGCGACGTCGCGGGGCGGATCGTGACGCCGGGTCTGATCGACCTGCATTCCCACGTCTATTTCGGCGGCACCTCGCTTGGCGTCGAGCCCGATGCCTATGCGCGGCGGTCGGGCTGCACGACCCTGGTCGATGCCGGCTCCGCCGGCCCCGCCAACATCCTGGGTTTCCGCCGGCACGTAATCGAACGTGCCGAGGTGCGCATCCTGCCATTTCTCAACATCTCGTTTCCCGGCATCTTCGCCTTCAGCCAGAATGTCATGGTTGGCGAGTGCGAGAACCTACGGCTGATCTCTCCCATCGACTGTATCGCCGCGGCACGCGAGCATGCCGATATCGTGGTCGGAATCAAGGTGAGGGTCGGCCGCTCGACGAGTGGACCGATCGGCATCGCGCCGCTCGACATGGGTCTCGAGACGGCGGGCCGGCTCGGCCTTCCCGTCATGGCCCACCTGGATCACCCTCCGCCCTATCGTGGCGAAGTGCTTCCGCGGCTGCGCCGTGGCGATATCCTGACGCACTGTTTCCGGCCGTTCCCCAATTCGCCGCTGATCGCGGACGATCGCATCCACGAGGACGTCCGGCAGGCGCGCGCGCGCGGCGTCATATTCGATATTGGGCACGGCAAGGGAAGCTTCGGCTTCGAGACGGCGGTCGGCATGCTCAAGGCCGGATTCCTGCCCGATGTGATCTCGAGCGACGTGCATACCTTGTCCATCAACGGCCCCGCCTATGATCAGCTCAACACCATGTCGAAATTCCTGGCCTTGGGGATTCCGCTTGGCGAGGTAATCCGCGCCAGCACCATCAATCCCGCGCGGGCCATCGGGCGGGGGGATCGCGGCACCCTACGCCCGGGCCTGTTGGGCGATGCCACCATCCTCTCCGTCGAAGAAGGACGGTTCGATTTCGTGGATTCCACCGGCGAAAGGTTGCAGGGGAGCGCGCATCTGCGATGCCGGGGCATGGTGCTGAACGGTCAGTGGCGGGACTGAGGCCGGAGCGAAGAAGGCCAGCCAGGGACCCTGAGTCCTCGCCGAGGGATTCGCGCCGCCAATTCTGCTAGATATGTCGCATGGAAACGATCCGCCGCTGGTTCCAGCAGACATTTTCTAACCCGCAGGTGGTGATCCTGACGGCGATCCTGCTTGTGGCCGGCATCGCCATCATTGCCACCGCCCGGATGCTGGCGCCGGTCATCGCCGGAGTCATTCTGGCCTTTCTCCTGCATCCGCCGGTGCGCTGGCTGCGCCGCGCCGGAATGCCGCATCTGGCCGCCGTTCTTGTAGTGTTCCTGCTTTTTGTGACAATGCTTCTGCTCGTCATCTTTTGGCTCCTGCCCATGCTGTTCCAGCAGCTCACGCTCCTCGTCCAGCAGGTGCCGGCGATGCTGCTTGCAGCGCAGTCGGCGCTGATGCAGCTCCCCGAACGCTACCCCACCTTCATCTCCGAGGCGGAGGTCGCCAGTGCCATGCAGACCCTAAGGGCCGAGATCATAGCCATCAGCCAGATGGCGCTGAGCTACTCCTTTTCCTCGGTCGTCGGCGCCGTCACGCTGCTCGTCTACTGTGTTCTGCTCCCCTTTCTCGTCTTCTTCTTCCTGCGCGACCATGAACGGATCATTGCCTGGCTCACCGCCTTCCTGCCCAGGGAACGGGAACTCGCGAGCCGGGTCTGGGCCGAGGTCGAGCAGCAGATGAGCAATTATATCCGCGGCAAGTCCGTCGAGATCGTGATCGTCGCGGCGGCGACCTTCGTGACCTTCCAGCTTCTCGGCCTGAACTATGCAGCCCTGCTCGCCGTCGCTACCGGCCTCTCCGTGCTGATCCCCTATGTCGGCGCCGTCGTCGTCACCCTGCCGGTCGCCCTCGTCGCCTATGCGCAATGGGGCATCAGCGATGATTTTCTCTATGTGCTGATTGCCTATGCCGTGATCCAGGCAATCGACGGTAACGTCCTCGCGCCGCTCCTGCTCAGCGACGCGGTGAACATCCATCCAGTAGCAATCATCGTCGCCATCCTTTTCTTCGGTGGACTCTGGGGATTCTGGGGGGTGTTCTTCGCCATTCCGCTGGCCACCGTCATCCAGGCGATCATCAATGCCTGGCCGCGCGCGCCACGCGATGGCTCTTGAAGGCGCCTACCAGATGCCGTAGTGGATGCCGTGTCGGCGATGGGCGTCGGTGCGCGCCTCGACCCAGGCATCGTCGACGGTGGTGCGCAGCTTGCGCCCGCGCATCCAGCCGAACAGCCGCTCGTGCATGTCCCGGCGCACGCCCTCATGACCGGGATCGCCGCCAAGATCGGCGAACTCTTCGGGATCGTCCACCAGATCGAAGAGTTGCGGGCGGAATCCATCCCAAAGCACGTACTTCCATCTTTCGTCACGTATCATCCAGCCACGGCACTCGCGCGGCCCCCGCCGCAAGATGTGCCGCGCCTTGCGAAACGAGTAATCGAGTTCCGAGACGACAAAGTCCCGCCACGGCCCATCCCCGCCGCGCGTCGCGGCCAGCAGCGAACGGCCTTCGATCAGATGCCGCGGTATCTCGATGCCCAACGCATCCAGGCAGGTGGGCAAAAGATCGACCCCCTCCACCAGCCGCCCGTCCACCCGGCCACGGCTGGCATCGGCCGCGCGATCCGGATCGTAGAGAATGAAGGGAATCCGCAACGCGGATTCATAGAACAGTTCCTTCTCGCCGAGCCAGTGGTCGCCGAGCAGATCGCCGTGATCGGCCGTGAAGACGATCAGCGTATCGGACCAGCGCCCCGTCTCCTCCAGCAGGGCGAAGAGGCGCCCGAGCTCGTCGTCGATCTGCCGCACAAGGCCCATATAGACCGGCCGCACCGTCTCGATCACCTCGTCGCGCGCGAAGCTGACGGACTCGTCGTGCTGACGGTAGGCGGCGACCACCGGGTGCGCCTCGCCGATCTCGCGCGGATGGCGGATGACAGGAAGACAGTCGTCGACGCCATGCATGTCGTTATAGGGTGCCGGCGCGACATAGGGCCAATGGGGCTTGACATAGCTCAGATGCAGGAACCATGGCCTGTCGCCACGGGCGCGGATGAAGGCCATCGCCTGGTCGGTCATGTAGGCGGTCTCCGAATGCCGGGCCGCCACACGCGCGGGATGCCGCACATTGCGCATGTTCCAGCCGCTCAGAACTTCCCCGCCCGGGCCCGCGACCGAGATCACGTAGTCGCTCCACGGATCCCCGCTCACGTAGCCGTGGTCGCGCAGGAAGTCGGCATAATGGCTTTCGCTGCCCGGCGGCGAATGTCCGTCATAGCGGTCCAGTTCGACAAAGCCACCGTTGCGAAGCAGCGCCGATATGGCCGAGGCGCCTTCGATGCCGAAACGCTCCAGCGCCGCCTCGTCCGGCAGGACGTGGGTCTTGCCTGCCAGCGCCGCATCGATGCCTAGCGGGCGCAGGTAATCGCCGATCGTAAGTTCCCGCAGGCTAAGCGGCACGCGATTCCAGCTCGCGCCATGGCTGAACACGTACCGGCCGGTATAGAAGGACATGCGCGACGGGCCGCAGACCGGAGACTGCACGAAGGCGTTCGAGAAGCGCACGCCGCGCCTGGCCAGTCGATCGATATTGGGCGTCCGCAGGGCCGGATGGCCTGCACAGCCAAGGTGATCGGCGCGCAACTGGTCGCACATGATGAAGAGGACGTTTCGTGCCATGTTCAGGCCGCCACCGGGAGCCCGAATCTCGCGACCTTCTCCTCGTCGACCTCGATGCCGAGTCCGGGACGGTCCGGGATGCAAAATGTCTGCCGCTCGAGCACCAGCGGCTCGCGCAGATAATCCTCGGCAATGAATTGCGGTCCGTTCAGATCCACGGGGAGCTCCATGCCATAGGCGGCGAACAGATGACTGGACGCCACGAAGCCGATCGGCGCGTCCATCAGCCCACTGCCGATCAGCTTGAGTCCCGAGTTCAGTGCGATGTCGCACATCTGTCGCGCGTGATGCAAGCCACCAGCCTTGTTCACCTTGACGGCAATGCCCTCGATCAGATCGCGGCGCAGGAAATCGATGATCATGGCCGGCGACATGACGGACTCGTCGAGCACCACCGTCACCAATCCGGACCGGCGCAGCGCTTCAAGACCGAGGATGTTGCTGACCGAGACCGGTTGCTCGAAGATGGTAATGCCAAGACCGGCGCAGAGGCGTGCCATGGCAAGGGCCTGTTCCGTGTCATAGCCCTGATTGGCGTCTGGCCAGACGAACCCGCCCTCGGCCGCGTCCCTGACGGCGCGCAGGATATCGGCATCACGCGTGGGCCAATGACCGACCTTGACCTTGAACCCCTGATAGCCTTCGGTCACCGCATCACGGGTGATCCGCTCCGCCTGCTCGGGCGTCTCTGCCGAGACCAGGCGGGCGAGGCGAACTTCGCTCCGCCGCTTTGCGCCGAACCATGACTGCAGCGGTATGCCGAGCTTGCGGCAGACTAGATCATGCGCCGCCACGTCGATGGCATTCTTCGCTATCGGCTGCCCCGGATCGAGCATCGGGGCAAGTTCGCGGTTCATGCTCTCGTGCAGGCCGGCGATATCGAAGGGATCGCGACCCAGCACCGCTGGAACAAGATACTCGCGCAGGCTTGTCAGGCAGGATTCCAGCGTCTCTGCCGACCAGCGTCGGCTCGGCCCACTCTCGCCCCAGCCGACAGTGCCGTCGTCTCCGGTCATCTTGAGAAGCACCAGCCGCTTGCCCTCCTCGATGCTGCGCGACGCCCCGCGCGCCAGGGTCAGGACCGCCTTCAGGGGAAGACGAACCGCGAACAGTTCGATCCGCTCGATCTTCATGATTTGACACCCTTGCTCTGCCTGATCGCCACCCATGCCGCCACCAACGCTGCAAGGAGGAGGCAGATCAGCGCGATCGGTCGCGTGACGAAGATTTCCAGGCTGCCACGAGAGATGATCAGGCTCTGACGCAGCCCAACCTCGACGATGGGACCGAGAATGAAGCCGATCAGCAGGGGCGCGACGGGAAAACCGAACCTCTTCATGCCATAGCCCAGAAGGCCGAAACCAAGCATCACATAGAGATCGAAATAGGAACTGCTTGAAGCATAGACGCCCGTCATGCAGAGGGCGACGACGATCGGGAAAAGCACCTTGTTGGGGATGCGCACCGCCTGCACGAATAGCGGCAGGCCGAGCCGACCGATCGCAAGCATCAGGATGCTCGAGACCAGCATGGCGACAAAGAATGCGGCGACGAAATCGGCATTGGTCGTGAACAGCGCCGGACCGGGTATCAGTCCATGCACCATGAAGGCGCCAAGCATGATCGCAGTGATGGTATCGCCGGGGATGCCCAGCGTGAGCAGCGGGATGAAAGTCGAACCGCAGACGGCATTGTTGCCCGACTCCGCCGCCGCGACGCCCTCGAGCGAGCCCTTGCCGAACTTCTCCGGCTCGCGCGAGAAATTGCGGGCAATACCGTAATTGATGAAGGCCGAGATCGCGCTGCCCAGCCCCGGGACGGCGCCGATAAAGACCCCGACCGGCGCCGCGCGCAGCATGACCGGCAGGCAGAGGCGCCAGTCGGCAGCACTCATACCCTTGCCTGCCGCCGATATCCTCTGGCCGACCGAGGCGACCAGGCGCCCCGCCGTCGCATGGGCCAGCGCGAACGCCTCGGCGATGGCGAATACGCCGATGATCAGCGATATGAACTGAAAGCCGCCGGAAAGATCAAGCAGGCCGAAGGTCAGGCGCGTTTCGCCGTTCAGGGGGTCGAGCCCGACGGTGGACAGAAGTATGCCAAACGCACCGGCGATGAGCCCCTTCACCATGTTACCTTCGGACAGGACGCCGATCAGGGTCAGCGCGAGGATGCCGAGCGCGAAGTTCTCGGCGGGGCCGATCTTGAGCGCAAGCATCGCCACGGGAATTGCGAACATGATCAAGGACAGATCGCTGATCAGGCCACCGGTAAACGAACTGTACAGCGCCACACGAAGCGCCTTGCTGGCATGGCCCTGCTGGGTCAGCGCATAGCCATCGAGCGCGGTCGCGCCCGCCGCAGGCGTTCCCGGGACGTTGATGAGAATGGCGGAGATCGATCCGCCATAAGTCCCGCCTTTATAGATGCCCACCAGCATGGCGATGCCGGCCAGCGGGGCCAGATGGAAGGTGATCGGCAGCGAAATGGCGACGGCGAGCGGGACGTTGAGCCCCGGTATCGCACCGATCGCCATGCCGATGACGAGCCCGATCGCCATGACGACGAGGTTGATCGGCTGCATCACCTCGCCGATGGCAGGAAAGATCAGTTCCATGCGGCGGCCGGAAGCAGAATGATCATGAAACGCTCGAAGAAGACCAGCAGCACCGCCGGCACCGCCAGTGCCAAAACGAGGATAGCCAGGATACGTCCTTCGCCGAACAGTCTGGCGAGGCCGCCGACCAGAAGAACGGTTGACAGATAGAAGCCGAGCCAGGGCAGGGCGGCGATATAGGCAACGAGGCCGAGCGTCATGACCGGGATCGGCCAGCTTCGCTGCCGCGGCTCTTCGGCGGGACGCTGGTTCCGCAAGGCATCAACCAGCAGCCAGGCGGCGAGCAGGGCGATGGCCACGGCGAGTGCGATGGGCAGAGTGGCGGAGCCAATGCCCCAGATTTCGCCCCCGGTAACCTGGAACGGCGTAATCGCCGCGAGCACGAGACTGGCCGCGAGAAGGATCGCGGCCAGTCCTGCTTCTTCACTCGGACGCTTCATGTGCGCCCCGCCGGCCCTGCCTACTGGCTGGCCGCCTTGAACTTCTCGAAGTCGCGGCTGAACAGCGCGGTGAATGCCGGACCGTCGAGATACTCGACGCTCGCTCCGCTGCGCTCCACCGTCGCGACGAAGGCCGGGTCCTTGGCGACCTTCGCCATGACGTCGCGCAGGCGGGCAACGATCGGCTCGGGCGTGCCCTTGGCCACCGCCAGGCCGGTCCAGGGATTGCCGACCACGTCGAAGCCCAGTTCCTTGGCGGTCGGAACGTCGGGCGCCGCCGGGTCGCGCGCTTCGTTAAAGACGACGAGGCCACGCATGGCCCCGGACTTGAGATGCTGCTGCACGGACTCAAGGCTTTCCGGCACGAGATCGAGATGGCCGCCCAGCACGCCCGTCACGCCCGGCGCGCCGCCGGTCTGCGGTACATGGGTGAGCTTGATTTCGGCCGCCCTGGCGAAACCCGAGGCGACGAGGAATGGCAACACGTTCGGAACCGCGCCGAAGGTGAACTTGCCCGGATTGGCCTTCGCGTCGGCGATCAGTTCCCTGGCGGATTTCCAGCGATCCGACTTGGTGGCCAGGATCAGCGTGCGGGAGGAGATTTGCCCGATTCCGATAAAGTCATCGGGCTGGTATCCGACATTGCCCTTGATCGGCGTCAGCACATGGTTGCCGCTCGTCGTGACCAGGACGGTGTAGCCGTCCTTGGGTGCATCGAACGCCGCCTTGGTGCCGACGGCGCCACCGCCACCGACGCGGTTGACCACGGCGACCGGCTGGCCGAGTTCCTTGGACATTGCCTCGCCAAGCAGACGGCCGATGATGTCCGTGGTGCCACCGGCCGGCCAGGGCACGATGAAGGTGATCGGCTTGGCGGGATACTGCTGCGCCGAGGCGGTGAATGCGTGCGTCGCGAGCGGGAGCGCCAGCAGCGCGCCAATCAGGATTCTGCGTGTCGTCTTCATGGTGCCTTCTCCCCGTTGCTATCGGTAGTTAAGAAAGACCGGGCTGCCCCAGGCCATGTGACCATTGCGTTGTCTGACCCTCGCGTAAAGGTACGAGGGATGCCGCGGCACCTGCAAACGGCAGGTGCCGGCGAGCGAGGAGGCGGCCAGCGGCACGACCCGGTGCCATTGCCAGCTCTCCTGCGGAAACGGGCCGACCTGACGATTGATCGAACCCCTGAAAATATCGTCAAATCCTACCTTGGATGTTGCCCGGTTCGGCAGCTCGAACTCGAGTTGCAGTTCGAGCGCCGGCGTGGCGTCGAGTTCGAGGATCAGGCTCTGGTTCGGGTTCTCGCGGTAAGCCTGTTTGCGCGAGGTATATGACGTCACCTCCACCCGGTCTTCGCCGCTCCTGTGAAAGCGATGACGGCGGTTCTCGTCGAAGGGCCCGGATTGCAAGCATGGGAAGATGCGGCGCAGCCGCCCGCCCGAGACAGAAAGGCCGAACTTCCAGTCGCAGATCCGCTCCAGCGCCAGCGCCCCCCATGGGCCCCATCCCCATTCGAGCCGCACCTGGACCGGCCCTGTCAGCGCCTCTTCCGGCCCGATCGCCTCCCGTGCATGGTCGCGATGGACGATCCGGCCGTCCTGAACGATATCGAGGACATCCAGTTCATCCCGTCCCGCGACCGACCAGGCCGCTTCGACCTCGGCGCCGGTCGCGATCGCCGCGCCCATCGGCGCGCCATTGACCTGGAAATCGAGTTCGATGCGATCGCCGGTGAGCGCGTAGGTGCGGCGGCTTCGGATCGCCTCCATGATGCCGGCCCGGCTGAAATCCGTGCACAGCGCCGCCATCAGGCCCTCGCCATAAGCGCCGGGAAACCCTGCGTGATTGTCGCTCGACGCCACGAAGCCGAACTTGAGGCCGCGCTCCAGCGCGGCCCGCGCGGTATTGGCGGTTTCCCGTCCGCCCATGGAATGCGTGTACATCGCGAACGGGCCGCGATCGTCCTCGGAATTGCCGTGCTCCGAGTAGATTTCGACGACCGGGGTGCATTCTTCGGTGAAGATATCCCAGTTCGCGCCGCGCATGCCGCGTGGATAAGCCACGTGATGCGGAATCATAAGCGCGTTGCGGGCGGCGCAGAACCGCCGGAGTTCATCCACATGGTCCGCGTAATGCAGCGGCTGATTGTCGTCGGGAAAAACGACGCACTGGTCGCCGAAGGTACTTGAATGCCATTCGAAACCAAGGAATGCCGAGAACTCGCCGTCGCGGTTCGATGCCGCGATCAGTCTCTGAACCTCGGGCCAGGTTTCCTTCAGCCGCTCGAATCCCTTGAGCCAGTGGCGCTCCCTGCCGCCTTCCATGGGTTTGAGATCATGCCAGCTCGAATGTCCGGTGAAGGCGAAGAAGTCCAGATGCGTGCGCGCCACATCGATGGAGCGTTCCATCGATCCGACGCCATAGCCATGGGCATTGTGATTGTGGATGTCACCGAAAAGAATCTGGTAGCGCCGCGCCATCGTGCCCCCGCATCAACCAACTGGTTGGATAATGACGGAAGCCGGCCTGCCACGTCAAGAAAGGCTCATGCGGCGGGCTTCAGGATCGATGCCCGGACCAGGTCGATGACATGCCTGCAGCGTTCGTCCAGCGCCTTGCGGCTGGCGAGCTTGCGGCGCAGCACCGCGGTCAAGGTGTGGATGTTCCCGAAGTAGAAATAGCAGAGCCCCGCGAGCGAGATATAGAGCTGAAGCGGATCGACGCCCTCGCGGAAGACCCCTGCCCTCTCGCCCCGGCGGACCACCGCCGCAAGTTTCTCCACAAGATTAGCGTGCATGTCCGCCAGCGTCTTCGAGCGACGGACGTGCCGGCCGCGATGCATATTCTCGTCCATCAGCAGTGCGACATAGTTCGGATGCGCGGCCAGATAGCGAAACTTGAACGTCAGAAAGCGCTCCATCGCCGCCCACGGATCCAGATGGTCGAGATCGAGTTCCTGTTCGCGAAGGCGGAAGTCCGCGTAGACCCTTTCCAGGGTCGCCAGATAGACCTCTTCCTTGTCGCCGAAGTAATGGTAGAGAAGCTGCTTGTTGACGCCGGCGCGGCGGGCGATGACGTCCATGCGCGCACCCCGCAGCCCGTTGGCCGCGAATTCATGCTCCGCCGCTTGCAAAAGCTTTTCCTTGGCGCTCACGCCGCCATTCTTGCCGATTGCATGGACGCCGCGCGTCCGGCTTGCACTGGTCAGGCTATGCACTCCCCATCTGTCGGAAGTCTTATAGGGCAGATCATGCCCTTTCCGTCAACGCAACCGAAAGGGGGCTCAAGGCGGCGCGGCACAAGGACTCTCTCTGCGAAGCCTTGACCGTCCCAAATATAGTTAAAATATGAAATTGTCATCAAATTGAATATTTGATCAGTAACTTGCAAACTATACCGCATATTTGGCTGTTATATTTCTGTTGCCTTAGAACAGTGGAAATGACGACATGTATATTGTCAGGTTAGTCTATAGGCACCGACAGTCTGGCGTGCCACGTCGTGACACGCGCGAACTGGAATCGTCAGAGACGGTTCCCGCGTCATGCACAGGAGGAACACCGAAATGAACATCGAGCTACGCAAACGGCTTCTGCTTTCGGCCTCGGCCAGCGCCCTTGCGCTGGCAGTTCTCGCAATGCCGATCTCGATTGACTCGAACGCAGGCCTGACCCTGAGCACGGCCGCTGCACAGGATGGT
>JAHCJR010000029.1 GCA_026126165.1 Alphaproteobacteria bacterium | reverse complement strand
CTCGGCCTGGGCGGCGGCCTGCTCGCGATGCTCGGGCTGAATTACGATTTCATCCCGCTGCTTGGCGGCGGCGCCTTCGTCGCCTCCTGCGGCACCGTGCTGTTCGCGATCGTGGCGAGCGCGCTGGTGCCGGAACTCGCATCGCCCGACCGGTTGCCGCGCGCAAACGCGCGCATCGAACTGGCGCGGGCGCTCGCCGGCCTTCTGGCGCCGCCTTTGGTCGGACTGGCGGCGAGCCTTTGGTCACCAGCGCTCGGCCTCGCCTTCGCCATGGCCGCCCTTCTGCTCGCCCTGCTTGCCCTGGCGCGCCTGCCCCGCCAGCCCGCACCCGTGGTCGAACGGGCGCGCGGGGGAAGCCTGGCGGCGCTCGCCGAGGGCGCCGGCTTCGTACTCCGCCAGCCCTGGCTCCGCGCGCTCGCTGCCTGCGCCATTCTCTGGAACTTTGCCTTCTTCGTCCTGGTCGCGGTCTTCGTTCCCTTCGCCCTGCAGCGGCTCGGCCTGACGCCGTTGCAGACCGGACTGGCGCAGTCGGCCCAGGGCTTCGGCATGCTGCTGGCCGCGCTGCTCGCCGGTCGGATCGTCGGCCTCACGCGACCCAATGTCCTGCTGCTGTTCGGGCCCGCCGTCTCCTGCCTCGCGGCGGCGCTCCTGCTCGCCGCGCCGGCCGGGGCCGCGGCCATCCTCGCCCCCGCCAGCTGGTTCCTGCTGGGCTTCGGACCGATGCTCTGGCTCATCTGCCAGACCAGCCTGCGCCAACTCCTCACGCCGCGCGGCCTGCAGGGCCGGGTCAATGGCAGCATCCAGCTCGCCATCTATGGCGTCCGCCCGCTCGGCGCCCTGGCCGGCGGCTTCGTCGCCGCGCGCTTCGGCAGCGAAGCCGCCCTGGCCCTGGCCGGCCTCTGCTTCCTCGCTTCCTTCCTTGTGCCGCTGACCTCGGGACTGCGCCGCCTGCACAGCCTGCCGGCGCCGCACGCGGCCGCCGCTTGAAGGCTCCGGCCCGTGCTGGGAGACTGGGCCGGTCATGCTGATCAGACCTTACCGGACGGACGATGCGGTGCAAATCGTGCGCCTGTTCCACGATACGGTCCACCTTGTGAACCGGCGCGACTATGCGCCGGCCCAGATCGCCGCCTGGGCGCCGCGGATACCCGATCCGCAAGCCTGGGACATCCGCATGCGGGCGAACCGGACCCTGGTCGCGGATTTCGATGGCGAGGTGGGCGGCTTCGCCGAACTTACAATGCGGGGCCATGTGGAGATGCTGTTCTGCCAGGCCGGACGCATCGGCACCGGCGTGGGGCAGGCCCTTCATGGCGCCATCGAAGCGGCGGCACGGCTGGCGGGAATGGAATGCCTCACCGCTCATGTCAGCATCACCGCCCGGCCGTTCTTCGAGCGGCAGGGCTTTCGCGTGCTCAAGGAACGGCAGGTGGAGCGAGGCGGCGTGGTACTGGTGAACTACGCCATGGCGAAATCGCTTACGCCATCGGCCGGGCCCTGATCGCGCCGCCGGTCAGCGCCCCCGGTCAGCGCCCCCGGTCCGCCGGATCGGAGCGGCTTTCCTCGATCACGCGCCATTCGCCCTCGATGGTCGCGCCGGCCGCACCGCCGCCGCCGGGGCCATCGCGTCTCTCAGGCCCATTGCCGGCGGCGGGACGCGCCAGCAGGATGCGCGCAAGCAGGCCGACCAGCAGCGCGAGCGGGAGCAGCAGCAGGACGAAGAAGGAGAGCAGCAGCCCGGCGGCGATGGCGATGGCCGCGCCGAGAACGAGAATGGCGGCCCGCTTCCAGGGCGGGATTTCGCCCCAGCCGAAGCGAAGCACGTGAATGCGGTGAGCCTCCATCGATATTCAAGTGGCCCTTCGCGCCGGCATTTCAAGCGCTCGCGCCCGACCGCCTGCCTCTGCTATTTTTCCTCGCCCGGGACAGCGCAAGGCTCGAGACCCGCAAGAATGTCGTCTTCACCCGCCAATGGCACCAGGGTCCGCCGTCTGCCGGCCGGCGCGCTCTCCGCCGCGCTCGGACTGCTCGGCCTGCTGTCGGTACTCTGTTTCCACTTCCCCGAATGGCTGACCACGCCCGAAGTGCGTGCGGCCATCGACCTGCCATTGTTGCGCAAGCTGCTGCTCGGCGGACTGCTCGCCGCCATTGCCTCCGGCGTCGCGGCGCTGTTCCTGCGGGCGGAACGCCGGGCGGGCCTGATCGGCCTCGCGGCGGCGGCGCTCGCCTTCGCGCTCGGCGGCCATACCGTGCCCGAAACGCAGGCCGTACCGCTGCGGACCTTCTATATCGGCCTCGATTACTTCGTTCTCAGCCTGTTCTTCACCGCCCTTGCCTTCGTGACGCTGGAACGGCTGTTCCCGAAACGCGCCGATCAGCCGGTGATGCGGGCGGAAGCCGGCCTCGACCTGCGATATTTCGCGCTCAATCATCTGGGCGTGTCGCTGATCCTGCTCACCGTCAACGGCGCAGCCGCCATGGCGGGCGATGTCCGGCTGACGGGCGGCCTCTTGCCCGATCCTGCCGTGATGCCGATCTGGCTGCAGTTCCTCATGATCGTCCTGGTCGCCGACCTCACGCAGTACTGGCAACACCGCGTCTTCCACCGCGTGCCGTTCCTCTGGCGCTTCCATGCGGTGCACCATTCGGTGCGCCGGATGGACTGGCTCGCCGGGTCGCGCCTGCATTTCCTCGAAGTCCTGTTTCAGCGCGCCCTCGTGGTGGTGCCGATCCACCTGCTCGGTTTCGCCCGCGAGGCGATCGACATCTACGTCATCTTCGCCGGCATCATCACCGTGTTCATCCACGCCAATATCGGCGTCGATTTCGGCTGGCTGCGCTACGTGATCGCGACGCCGTCCTTTCATCACTGGCACCATGCCGCGTCGCCCGAGGCGCACGACAGGAATTTCGCCGTGCACCTGCCGGTGCTGGACCTGCTGTTCGGAACCTTTCATCTGCCCGGCCGCCGCTGGCCGGACGCCTACGGCCTGGACGGCAAGCCGCTGGCGCAAGGGCTGATCGCGCAGCACCTTCAGCCGTTCCGGCGCGCGCCGGATGGCGCGCCTTGACCCGGCGCCGGCCTCAGAGTTCGGTCAGGCGCAATATTTCCGGCTTGCCGTCCATATACTGGCCCATCTTGCGGCCCAGTTCGCGGAAGTGTTCGGCGGCGCGATGCTGCTCCATCGCCGCCTGGTCGACATAGCGTTCGATGAAGGTATAGACAAGCGGCGCCTCGCCCCGGGCCAGCGTGTAAAGCCGGCAACCCGGCTCCTTCTCGTTGACCTGCTTCACCAGTTCGAGCGCGACCGCCTCGAATTCCTTCTCGCTGCCGGCCTTGACCCTGATCGTCGCGATGATTGCGTGCACGTGCTCCACTCCCCTTCCATGCGGGCGCGGCATTGTGCCTCCATCCCAGCGCCGGACGCCAGCCCGTTCGCGCCCTGGAATTGTGCGATTGGCGAGGGCATGGAATAATATGGCCTGCATTGTGGGGAGACCGGACAGGGTGAAACGGCAATCGGGACTGGCCCTGGGCGCGTTTGCACTGCTGCTCGTCGCTTTCGGCGCCGCGCCGGCTGCGGCGGTGGAAGTGCTGCGCGGCACGCGCGCGACGGTCGTGGCCACCGGCGAGGCGCGGGCGAAGGTTCCGGCGAACAGCCAGGCCGCGGACCGGACCCTGCTGGCTGGCGAGCGCCTCTGGATTCATGACGCCGCAAGCGGGCGCGTCGCGGCCTGCACGTTGCGCAAGACGACACAGGTCGGCGGCTGGCGCGTGCGCTGCTACGGCGAGTAGGCGGGCCGGCGGCCTCGGCTCAGCCGCTCCGGGAATCGACGCCCCAGCCTTCCTGCCAGCTATAAAGCGAGGCACTGAGGATCATGCCGACCTCGCCCGTCTCGCCCTGCAGGGGCAGGCTCAGCCGTTCGACCACCTGGACATGGCGGGAATGCGGCAGGGTCGGCGCGCCGCAGCGATAGGACCAGGTGCGGCCCTGGCAGACCTGCAAGAGGTTTTCGTAAAGGCTGCGGCTCGGCTCGCCAGGGGCGGGCGGGCCCATCACGTCGCCGGTGCGGTAGGGTGAGCCCGCCTCGACGATCGCCTCGCCCACCAGACGGTAGCGGAACCGGAAGGGATCGCGCAGAACTTCCACAAGCCAGACATGAGGCAATAGTTCCGGGATGGCACGGGCGATCTCCACCGGATCGATGTCGCGCCGGCGCGGCATGGTTCCGTCGGCGCCATGCTTCGATTCCCAGTAGCGGTAGAGCCGCGCCAGCTTCCACGACAGATGCTCGACCGGCAGCGGACCGCCGGTCCCGTTCAATTGCCTTGGCGCCGGCGCCGCGCCGCCCGACCTCACCACGTTCACACCCGACCTCCGTTCCGTTACGGGCGGCGGAGCCTAGCGCAGGACCGCACACCCGGACAACCTCCGCGCGCATTCCGCATCGGCCCTCTGCCGCGTTGACCTTCCGCCTGGCGGTTGCGACCATGGAGGCGCGAAGAACGGGACCGGAGGTGGCAGATGATGTTGTCGCGGCGGGGAATGATGCTCTGCCTGCTAACGCTGGCGGCGGCGCCGGCGGGCGCGCGCGCCCAGGGCCGGGTCGAGGTCTGGCGCGACCCGGGCTGCGGCTGCTGCGGCGGCTGGATCGCGCATCTGCGCGAGGGCGGCTTCGCGGTGACCGACAACAAGGTGCGCGATCTGGAACAGGCACGGCGAATGCTTGGCATGCCCGACGATCTGCGCTCCTGCCATGTCGCCAGGCTGGACGGCTATCTGATCGAGGGCCATGTCCCGGGCGCGGCGCTGCGCCGGCTCCTGGCCGAGCGCCCGCCGCGGCTCCGCGGCATCGCCGTTCCGGGCATGCCGGTCGGCTCGCCCGGCATGGAAGTTCCCGGACAGGCGGATGAGGTCTATGACGTGATCGCCTTCGGCGAGGGGACGCAACGCTGGCCCTTCATGCGCTTCCACGGCTTGCGCCCGGTCTGAGCCTCATGTTCCCTGCGGCTCGATCGTCACCTCGCTGGTGATCGAATTGGCGATGAAGCAGTGCTCGTGCGCCTTCCGGTGCAACTCCGCCAGCGTCGCGGCATCCAGGGGTGCGGCATCGGATGGCTCGACCACCGGCCGCAGGACGATGCGGGTGATGGCGAGCCGGCCCTGCTCATTGCGCTCCAGATAGCCGCTTGCGGCGTCGCGGTACGAACGCACGCCCAGTCCGGCCCGGGCCGCGAACCACAGGAACCAGAGCATGTGGCAGGATGCGGCCGCGGCGACGAAGGCTTCCTCCGGGTCGACCGCCGTAGCATCCGACATTGGCGGCCCGAGGACATGCGGCGAGGCGGAGGCCGGCACCACCGCGCCACCATCGAAATGCCATTCGTGGCGGCGGCTGAATTTGTTGTCGGCAAATATCCCGCCCTGATGCCGCCATTCGACGACTGCCTTGTGCTCGCTCATCCCCGGCCTCCCATTCTGTCGCGATCGCGTTCAGGGCAAGCCGGCACCGCGCAGCGCGATCTGCGCGCCGACCGCCAGCAGCCCGATGAAGAAGATGCGCCGGAACAGCGTGGCGCTGATGCGCGCCCGCAGCATCGTCCCGAGCCAGAGTCCGGCGAGGGCCGGTGCCAGGGCCAGAGACGAGGGCACAAGCTGCGCCGGCCGCAGTTCGCCCATGCCATGCAGGCCCGCGCCGAGCGCGAGGGTCGAAACGGTGAAGGAGAGTCCCATCGACTGCACCAGGCGGTGACGATCGAGGGCGAGCGCCTGAAGAAGCGGCACGGCGGGCAGCACGAAGACGCCGGTGCCGACCGTGAGCAGCCCGGTCGCGAGGCCCGTGGGAAGCGTGAGCAGCCGCTCCAGCCGGGGCGGACAGCGCAGTGCCGGCGCTGCCAGGCCATGCAGGCCATAGGCGATCAGCAGAAGTCCGAGCGTCATCAGCGCCGCGCCGCCACCCTGGCCGCGCCAGAACAGCGCGCCTAGCCCGGCGCCGAACACGATTCCGGCCAGCATGGGCAGAAGGCGGATGAAAAGCGCGCCGAGACCCGGACCCAGCATCTGCGCCAGGTTGGTGACGAAGGATGGCACCAACAGCAGCGCGGCCGCCTCCGCCGGACGCATGAACAGCGACAGCAGCGCGATGGCGACGGTCGGCAGGCCGAGGCCGATCACGCCTTTCACAAGGCCCGCCAGCAAAAAAACGCCGGCCGTGGCGAGGATCGGTGTCGGGTCCGTCATGCTCGGCAGACTGGCCGTGCCGGCTTGTCGCGACAATCCGGTTTTCGCGATGGCTGCCCCGCGCCGGCGCGTGGCCACGCGGTTCGGCCTCGGCGCGCACCGGGACCGGTGCATGGCGGTTCGGCGAAGGCAGGCGCGCGCGGCGGGCCCGGCCATCGGCGCTTTGCGGGGCCCTGCCTTTCAGTCGGGCCGGCGGCGCGCTCCCGTCAGGAACAGTTCGACCGCATGGTCGACCATCCCGTCGATTGCGGCGCGGGTCTCCGCCTCCGGCAAGGCCGCGAAAAGCAGGCCGATCTGTGCGTGACCAAGTACCATGCCGAGAAACTGTTCGGCCGCCAGCGGCGGGTTCTCGAGGCGGAGTTCCTTGCGCGAGGCGAGATAGTCGGCGAGCGTGGCGACGATCGGCCGCGGACCGCTGACATGGATGAGCCGCCCGAGAGCCGGGTCGCGCGCCGTCTCGGCCACCAGCAGACGATGCAGCCCGAGCGAGGAGGGCGCCAGCGCCAGGCGGAGATAGGCGCGCCCGAGCTGTCGTAGCGCTTCCTCCGGCGGCAGACCCGAAAGGGCCAGCCGCCGGATCGCCGAGGTCAGCCGGCCGGCCAGTCCTTCGACGATGGCGGCGAAGAGCGCCGCCTTGCTGGAGAAATGCGCATAGATGGTGATCTTCGACACGCCCGCCGACGCGGCGATGCGATCCATGCTCGTCGCCCGGTAGCCGCGCTCGAGAAACAGACGGGTCGCGGCCTCGAGGATGCCGTCATGTTTGGCCCTGTCGGCCGGACGGCCGGGACGCCCGGCCTTCCCGGCAGCGCGTTCGCGCGCGCGCCCCATCGGCAACCTCAAGGATCAGCGTGCAAATATTAGCGTTTCGTAATTTCTATACCGGATAGTATGGTTATCCTTCCTCGATCGCAAGGCGCGAACCGGTCTGCGTCTGCGATGCGTGAACGCCCCCGGGGCAACAGGGCGCAGGCGGACCATGAAAAGGCTACTCGGACTTGGCTTTCTGGCGCTGGCCGTGGCGGCGGGGTTCGCCGCCTGGCGGTTCGCGCCCGAGCTCCGGGCCGGCCTGGCACGGCTCGAAGCACTCGCCGCCTCGTCCGGCCCGACGCGCCCGGCAGGCCCGCCACCCGGCAGCCGCGAGGCGCCCATCCCGGTCGAGATCAGCCCCGTGACGGTCGGCCGGGTGAGTCACGAGATCGAGGCCGTGGGCAGCCTGCGTTCCAACGAGTCCGTGATCCTGCGCCCGGAAATATCCGGCCGCGTGACCGAGATCCTTTTCGAGGAAGGGCAGCCCGCCAGGCGCGGCGCGCCGCTGGTCCGCCTCAATGCCGCGGTCGCCCGCGCCCAGGTCAATCAGGCCAAGGCGAGCGTCGCGTTGAGCCGCGCCAATCACGCGCGGGCCGAGGAACTTTACGCCAAGGGCGCCGGCACCCAGCGCGCGCGGGACGAATCCACCGCCAAGCTGGCGGCGGACGAGGCATCGCTGGCGCTGGCGGAAGCCATACTCGAGCGCAGCACCATCTATGCCCCCTTCGACGGCGTCCTCGGCCTGCGCCAGATCGCCATCGGCGACTATGTCAATCCGGGACAGGCGCTGGTCAATATCGAAAGCATCGACCAGCTCAAGGTCGATTTCCGCATTCCCGAGATCCATGCGCAGGTGCTTGCCGTCGGCCAGACCATTCGCGTCCGGCTAGACGCCATTCCCGGGCGGAGCTTCGAAGGCGCGGTCTATGCCGTCGATCCTGCCTTCGATCCCAACGGCCGCGCCGCCATCCTGCGCGCCCGGCTGCCCAACCCGGAGACCCTGCTCCGCCCGGGAATGTTCGCGCGCGTGACTTTGATCGTCGAACAGCGCGACGATGCGATCCTGGTGCCGGAGACCGCGCTTATGGCCATCGGCGGCGACATCTTCACCTATCGCGTCGTCGAAGGCCGCGCCGTCCGCACCAAGCTGCTGACCGGCCTGCGCCGCGACGGCATGGTGCAGGTCACCCAGGGCCTTGCACCCGGCGAGATGATCGTGACGGAGGGTGCACAGAAACTTCGCGACGGGCAGTATGTCCGTGGCGCGGAGATCAGGGGCTCGTGAGCGCGTGACCATCTCCGACATCTGCATCCGCCGGCCGGTCTTCGCCACGGTGCTGAGCCTCGTGGTGGTGCTGATCGGCCTCGTCTCCTTCACCCGCCTCACGGTCCGGGAATATCCCAACATCGATCCGCCGGTGGTGCTGGTCGAGACCAGGTATCGCGGCGCCAGCGCCGAGGTGATCGAGAGCCAGGTCACGCGCGTGCTCGAGGAATCCATCGCCGGCATCGAGGGCATTGACTTCGTCCGCTCGATCACCCGCCCCGAGCGCAGCCTGGTGGTGGTGCGCTTCTCGCTGGCGCGCGATGCGGAATCCACCGCGAACGACGTCCGCGACCGGGTGAGCCGGGTGCGCGGCAAGCTGCCCGACGAGATCGAGGAGCCCATCGTCTCCAAGGTGGAGGCCGACGCGCAGCCCGTCCTCTACATCGCATTCTCGTCCGACCGGCATTCCGCGCTGGAGCTGACCGACTACGCCGATCGCTACGTGAAAGACCGCCTGCAGTCCGTGCCGGGTGTCGCCGAGGCACGCATCTTCGGCGAACGGCGCTACGCCATGCGCATCTGGCTCGATGCTGCCAGGCTCGCCGCCTACAATCTGACGCCGCAGGACGTGGAGAGCGCGCTCCGCCGGCAGAATGTCGAGGTTCCCGCCGGCCGCATCGAGAGCCAGGACATGGAGTTCACGGTCCTCTCCGAGACGGACTTGCGCAGCGCGGAACAGTTCGGCGCCATCATCGTCCGCGAAGTGAATTCCTATCCCGTGCGTCTCGCCGATGTAAGCAGGATCGAGGTCGGGCCGCTTGACGAAAGGGTGAGCGTGCGCTTCAACGGCAAGCCCGCGGTCTCGCTCGGCATCGTCAAGCAGGCGGTCGCCAATCCCCTGGACATCTCGCGAGGCGTGCGCGAGGCACTGCCGGCGATCCTGGACAGCCTGCCGGAGGGAATGCGCGCCGAGATCGCCTACGATACCTCGATCTTCGTCCGCGCCTCGATCGATTCCGTCTACTGGACCATCGGCGAGGCAGTGATCCTGGTGGTGGGCGTCGTCTTCCTGTTCCTGCGCAATCTGCGTGCCACGCTGATCCCGGTCGTCACCATTCCCACCTCCCTGCTCGGTGCTTTCGCCATCATGCATGCGCTGGGCTTCACGGTGAATACCCTGACCCTGCTCGCCATGGTGCTGGCGATCGGCCTCGTGGTCGACGATGCCATCGTGGTCCTGGAAAATATCTACCGGCACATCGAGGAGGGAATGAAGCCGTTGCAGGCCGCCTTCACCGGGGCCCGCGAGATCGGCTTCGCCGTGGTGGCCATGACCCTGACGCTGGCGGCGGTCTATGCGCCGATCGGCTTCATGAGCGGCACCACAGGCCGGCTGTTCACCGAATTCGCCTGGGCGCTTGCCGGTGCGGTACTGGTCTCGGGTTTCGTCGCCCTCACGCTCAGCCCGATGATGTGCGGGCGCATGCTGCGCCACGAGACGCGGCATGGTTTCCTGTTCAACCTGGTCGAGGGGGCGCTCGAAGGCCTGACACGCGGCTACACCGCCGCCCTGCGCGCCTCGCTCAGGGCCCGGCCGCTGATCTTGCTGGTCGGTTTCGTTTTTGCGGGCGCCAGCTATTTCGTCTTTGTCGGGCTCAAGCCGGAACTCTCGCCGGTCGAGGATCGCGGCACCGTCATCGGCAGCTTCAACGGACCGGAAGGGGCCACCATCGGCTATATGGAGAAGTATGCGAGGCAGGTGGAAGCCATCATGGAATCGGTGCCGGAAGCGGAGTCGCGCTTCGTCGTCGCCGGCAACCCGATCGTCTCGCAAGGCGTGGCCTTCAGCCGCCTCGCTCACTGGGACCGGCGCGAGCGCAAGCAGCAGGACATCGTCAACGAGCTGACGCCGCGCTTTCGCGAGCTGGCGGGCGTGCAGGGCTTCGTCACCAATCCGCCCTCGCTGGGCCAGAACCTGCGCTCGCCCCCGGTCTGGATCGTGCTGCAATCGAGCGTCGATTTCGACGAACTGAACCGCATGGTCGAGATGGTGATGGCGGAAGCCTCCACCTATCCGGCGCTGACCAACGTCGATACCCGCCTGAAGCTGAACAAGCCCGAGATCAAGGTTTCGGTGAACCGCGAGAAGGCCTCGGACCTCGGCGTCGAGGTGGAGACGATCGGCCGGACGCTCGAGACCATGCTGGGCGGGCGCCAGGTGACCCGCTTCAAGCAGAACGGCAAGCAATACGACGTGATCGTGCAGATCGCCGGCGTGGAGCGGACCAATCCGGACGATCTTTCGAAGATCCATGTGCGCGGAAGCAGCGGGCAGATGGTGCAGCTCTCGAACCTCGTCACGCCGCGCGAGGCGGTCACGGCGCGCGAGCTGACGCGCATGAGCCAGCTCCGCGCCGCCGACATCACCGCCAACGTGGCGCCGGGCTATTCGCAGGGCGAGGCGCTGGCCCAGATGGAGGCGGCGGCGCGCAAGGTCCTGCCGCCGGGCGTGCAGATCGACTTCAACGGCCAATCGCGCGAGTACAAGCAGGCATCGGGCGACATCTACTTCACCTTCATCCTGGCGCTGCTTTTCATCTATCTCGTGCTTGCGGCGCAGTTCGAAAGTTTCGTCGATCCTTTCATCATCATGCTGACCGTGCCGCTTTCGATGACCGGCGCGCTGCTGGCGCTCAAATATGGCGGCGGCACCATGAATATCTACAGCCAGGTAGGGCTGGTGACCCTGGTCGGGCTGATCACCAAGAACGGCATCCTGATCGTCGAGTTCGCCAACCAGCTCCAGGATCGCGGCATGGACCGCCTCGAAGCCGTGATCCGGGCGGCGAGCCTGCGCCTGCGCCCGATCCTCATGACCACCGCGGCCATGGTCCTTGGTGCGGTGCCGCTCGCCATCGCGGCCGGCGCCGGCGCCGAAAGCCGCAACCAGATCGGACTGGTGATCGTCGGCGGATTGCTGCTTGGCACCCTGCTCACGCTTTTCGTCATTCCGACCGCCTATACGCTGCTGGCGCGCGACCGGAGCCGGATGCGGGCCGAAGCCGAAGCCACGCCCGCACCTGCCGAGTAGGCGCGGCGTTCAGCCCGGCGCGGCGTGTTGCGCCGGCGGCCGGAAGAGCAGGAGCAGCGGCACCGCGAGCAGGCTGACCCAGGTCATCAGGTGGAAGTCGTTTACATAGGCGAGCGCGGCCGCCTGGCGCGTCACCTCCTCGTTCAGGTGCGCGGCACCGGCGCCGGCATGCCAGTCCCAGGCCTCCGGCATGGCCAGTCGCCCGGGCCCCAGCCGGAACGGGTCGAGCATCCCTGCGATCGCCGCGTGGTTCGCCTGCGTGTTCCGCACCACGAGGCCGACCACGACCGAAATGCCGATACTGCCGCCCAGATTGCGCATCAGGCTGAACATCGCTGCACCTTCGGTCCGGCGGTCCGGCGCCAGGGTGGCGAAGGCGATGGTCGAGAGGGGCACGAAGATGAAGCCGAGGCCAAAGCCCTGGACCACGCCGGTCCAGATCAGCGCCGAGGCCGGCATGTCCGGCGTGAAGCCGGCCATGAGGTGCATGGACCATGCGGCGACGAGCAGACCGAGAAGGATGATCAGGCGCGGCTCGATCCGGTTGATCATCCGTCCGACCAGGAGCATGGCAAGCGCGGTGCCGATACCGCGCGGAGCGATCACCTGGCCGGCGAGCAGGACGGGATAGTCCATCACGTGCGACATGAAAGGCGGCAGCAGCGCCAGCGAAGACAGCAGCAGCGCCCCCACCACGAACATCAGCAGCAGACCGACCGAGAAATTGCGGTCGTGAAAGAGGCGCGGCTCGATGAAGGGCCGCTCGGCGGTGAACATGTGCACCAGAAACATATAGAGGAAGAGCAGGGAGAGCACCGCCGCGGCAAGGATCTCGGGCGAGGCAAACCAGTCCTTGAGTTCGCCCCGATCGAGCATGAGCTGGAACAGGCCGACCGCAAGACTGAGCAGCAGGAAACCGAACCAGTCGAAGCCGCGCTCCCTGTCCCGGTTCGTCTCCGGCAGGAAGGCGGCGATGCCGAACAGGGCGAGCAGGCCGAAGGGCAGGTTGATGTAAAAGATCCACCGCCAGTCGTGAAACTCGGTCAGGTAGCCACCGAGCGTCGGCCCGAGGATCGGCCCGACCATAACGCCGAGGCCCCACATCGCCATGGCGCGGCCGTACTTCTCCCGCGGATAGGTATCGAGCAGGACCGCCTGGGACAACGGCACCAGGCTGGCGCCGAAGGCCCCCTGAAGAAGGCGATAGACGACGATCTCCGCCAGCGAGCCGGCGGCGCCGCACAGCATCGAGGCGACGGTGAAGCCGCCGACCGCCACCAGGAACAGCCGCTTGCGGCCGAAGCGGCGCGCGAGCGCGCCGGTCGGCGGTATCATGATCGCGGTGGCGACGAGGTACGAGGTGAGAACCCAGGATATCTGGTCCTGGGTGGCGGACAGCCCGCCCTGCATGTGCGGCAGCGCCACATTGGCGATGGTCGTGTCGAGCGCCTGCATGATCGTGGCCAGCATGACGGCCACGGTGATCATGCTCCGGCGCAGCGCCGGCGCCCCACCTGCCGCGAGCGTCCGCCGGATCATTTCCTGGCCGCGGCCTCGGCCACCGGCCCGACGCCGAGCCAGTCGAGAACCACGCGCAGCGGCTCGGGCAACGAGCGGCGTCGCCCGGTGTCGATTTCCACTTCCGCGCTCATCCCTGCCCTGAGCCCTGCCGCCTCGTCTGGCTCGAGCGCGATGCGGACAGGAATTCGCTGCACGATCTTGACCCAGTTGCCGGTGGCATTCTGCGGCGGGATGATGGCGAACTCGGCGCCCGTGGCCGGCGCGATACTGCGCACTCGCCCCTGCAGGACGCGGCCCGTATGCGAGTCTATGGTGACGCGTGCCGGCTGCCCGGTCCGCACGTGGGCAAGATCGGTTTCCCTGAAGTTCGCCTCGATCCAGGGTTCCTGGTCGGCGACGACGGCCATGATCGGCCGGCTCATCGGACCATTGCCGATCACCTGCTGGCCGGGCAGCGGCGTATTGGTGGCAATCCCCGCGAACGGTGCCCGGATCGCCGTCCGCTCCAGTTCGAGCGCGGCGCGCTCGCGCGCGGCGCGCGCGGCCTGGTGACGCGGATGCGCCTCCACCGGCGCGTCCGGCGTGCCGCCGAGCTGGGCCGCGATCTCGGCGATCTCCTGCTCGACCACGCGCAGCCGCTGGCGCGCCATGTCGAGATCGTGGCGGATTGCATCGAGCCGGGCCCGCGGCAGCGCATTGGCGCTGGCAAGCTGGGCGTGCCTTTCGAACTCTCTCCTGGCATGGGCCAGTTCCAGGCCGGCGAGCGAGAGTTCCTCGCGCTTGCGTCCATGCGCCGCGCGCAGCGCCTCGATTTCGTCGCGCACCGCCACAAGCCGCGCCTCCGCCTCCGCCAGGGCGATGCGGTAGGCGCGATCGTCGATGCGGAGCAGGAGTTCGCCGGCGGCGACGCGCTGATGCTCACGCACTACCACCTCCGCGATGAGACCGGAAACTTCCGCCGCGATCATCACCTTGTCGGCTTTGACATAGGCATTGTCCGTCGAGACGTACCTGCCGCCGGCGAGGTAGAGAGACACCGCGGCCGCCAGCACGGCGAACGGACCCGCCGCCAGCAGCAGGCGACGCAGCCGGCGCCTTTGCCGGGCAGCGCCACGGGCGGCCGCGGCCCCGTCCACGCTCTCCTGTTCGCGCCCCTGCCCCGTCATCGTCCTGGCCGTCAGCCTGCCTGCCGTTCGGGCCGCTCGCCTGCGGCCGCAGGTCCCTCGACCTCCTGCAGGTTCTGCTTCATGCGCATCAGGCTTTGCACGAGAGAGGCCCGCATGTGCGCATCCAGGCCCGACATCGCTTCTTCGTGCGTTTCGCCGGCAAGGGCCCACATGCGGGCAAGCCACGGCTTGGCCTGATCGGTGAGGAACAGGCGGAAGGCCCGCCGGTCCTCCGGGTCCGGGCGCCGCGCGACGAGGCCGGCTTCTTCAAGCCGGTCGATCTGCCGGGCCAGAGTGATGGGCTGGATCTCGAGCCTCTCCGCCAGGGTGACCTGACGGATGCCCTGCTGGCGGGACAGGTAGGCGAGCGCACGCCACTGCGCCAGCGAAAGGCCGAGCGACTGGGCACGGCGATTGAAGTTGAGGCGCATCAGCCGCGCGACCTCGTTCATCAGAAAACCGAGACTCTGGTTCGGATCTCGCATCGGCAGCACCTCCGGATGGCCGGAGTGAAGATAGTAAGCTATATATATTATATGCCTAGCTGATAAAATTCATCGGCCCTGGCGCGTGGGCCTGTTGACCTGAGTCATTGCGGAGCCGACCAGAGTCGCCATGCTAAAGAAACTGAAGGCCCGGCAGACCGGGAACCGGCCATCGACCGATACCGGGCCGGCATGCAATCGGGGGAACGCACATGCAAAAGTCGCTCGGGATGATGGGCATGGCCACGCTGGTCCTGTCCATGCTGGCGCCGGAGGCGCTGGCGCAGCAACAACAACAGCAGCAGCAACAGCAGCAGCAGCGCTACCGGGAGCAGACGATCCAGGCGCAGACAGGCGAGCTGCCGGAGATGATCGGCGAATTGCGCCGCCTCACCGATCAGGCGGCGCGCCTGCGGGCGGCCGATCCCGTTTTCATTGGCGATCTTCGCCGGCTCGCGGATATCTACCAGGAGCGCCACGACTATGCGAAGCAATGGCCGGTAGAGCTTGTATCCGAGGATTTCCGCGACGGCGACTTCACCCGCAATCCCGCCTGGACGCCGGTCGAGGGCACCTGGCAGATCGTGAACCGCGGCAACCGTGCGATGCTGCACAGCGCCATTCTCAAGCCCCAGCCCGCGGCGGCGGCGCCGGCCGCGACCGGCGCGCCTGCGCCGATGACCGGCCAGGACGTGGTGGTGGGCGTGCTCGGCGCCATCATCCGGCAGCAATCAGGCCAGGGTGCGCAGACGACCCAGCCGGCACCGGCGCAACCGGCAGCGCCGCCGCAGCCGACCAGTGCCACGATCCAGCTTCCGGCCGCCATCTCCAACGCCTTCGCGCTGAAGATGGAACTGGCCTCGGCCGGCGACGACGGCCGTCTCGACCTCGCCCTCTATCGCGGCCAGCCCGGGGAAAGTGCCTACCGGCTGATCTACTCACCGGCGGCGGAGACCGGGCTGGTGCTGGCGCGGCTCACGCCGCAGGGCACCAAGCTGCTCGGCAGCTCGACGGGGCGCGTCAATCTCGATGACGACAAGCTGCATGTCATCGAGTGGCGGCGCGACCAGGCGGGCAAGATGAGCGTGATGCTCGACGGCAAACCGATGATCGAGGTTTCCGACAGCGAGATCCGCGGCCGCCTGGACGGGCTGACCCTGGTCAATGGCGGCGGCAGCCACTGGATCGCCTCGCTCGCCGTCAACGGCGCGCGCGAGCCCGCCGCGCGGCCGGACGGCACGCCGTCCTACCGTCGCGGAACGCAGTAAGGTCCCGTCGGGGGCTCGCCCCGGCTGGCTGCCTCGCCGCCTCGCCGCCTCGCCTTTTGCCGCGCGCGGAGGCGAGGCGCGCGCGCATGTTGCCAACCCCGTCGCGCTCCCGTTATATGCGCGGGAGCAGCCGCGCGAGCCCCGTATACCGATGAAGCCACGACCGACGATCGGAACGGAAGAGCCGCGCAAGGAGGTGCGGGACCGCACCGCCATCGCCCTGATCTGCGCGGCGCATTTCGTGAGCCATTTCTACATCCTGCTGCTGCCGCCGGTCTTCGCGCCGGTTCGCGCGGAGATGGCGGTGAGCTATACCGCCCTTGGCCTGGCGCTCACCGCCTTCAATGTCGTTTCCGCCCTCATGCAGACGCCCACCGGCTTTCTCGTCGACCGGATCGGCGCGCGTCCGGTGCTGGTCGCGGGACTGCTGCTCGGCGCCTTCGCCATCATGCTGGTGGCGGCCCTGCCCTCCTACTGGATGCTGCTCGCCGCCTTCGCCCTGCTGGGCCTGGCGAATACGGTCTATCACCCGGCGGACTACGCGATCCTGGCAAGTACGGTGAGCGAGGCACGGATCGGCAAGGCCTTTTCCGTCCACACCTTCGCCGGCTATATCGGCATGGGTGTCGCGCCGGCGACGATCCTCTCCATCGCCGCCGTCTGGGGATGGCGCGGCGCCTGGTGGGCGGCGGCCGGACTGGGCTTCGCGGTGGCTCTGGCGCTGATCTTCTTCGGGCAGGTGCTGACGGCCCGGCGGCGGGTCGCGGCGCCGCTCCAGACCGCGGACAGGCCGCCGGATGGCTGGCGTCTGCTTTTCTCGGCGCCCATCCTGCGCAACCTGTTTTTCTTCGTGCTGCTCGCCATGTCGAACGGCGGCATCCAGAACTTCAGCGTCGTGGCGCTGGGCTCCGTCCACGGCACCGCGCCGGCGATCGCCAATGCGGGCCTCTCGAGCTTCCTCATCCTCAGCGCCTTCGGCGTGCTGGTGGGCGGCGTGATCGCCGACCGCACGCGGCGCCACGAGCGCGTGGCCGCCATCTGCTTCGTCGCCACATCCGGCATGGCTTTCACGATCGGCTGGCTCGATCTCGGCGCGGCCCTGCTGGTCCTCGTGATGGCCTGGGGCGGCCTGATGAACGGCATCATCCAGCCCTCGCGCGACATGATGGTGCGGGCGGTGACGCCGCCTGGATCGTTCGGCAAGGTGTTCGGGTTCGTCTCGACCGGCTTCAATATCGGCGGCAGCGTCTCGCCCCTGCTCTATGGCTGGTGCATGGATCTCGGCCGGCCCGGACTGGTCTTCGCCTTCGTCGGCGGCTTCTTCCTGCTCTCGCTGCTGACCGTGATCACCCGGCGCCCCTGAGCCTGCCGGACAGCCAGGCGGCCGTCATCAGCAGTTCCCGGTCGCGCCCCGGCAGCCCAACGAGCTGCACGCCGAGCGGCAGGCGACCCTTTCCGGGCAGAGGCACATTGATGCAGGGCGTCCCGAGCAGGGTCCAGATGCGGTTGCAGGCCGGATCGCCGGTCCCCGCCGAAATCTCCGGCGCGACGCCTGGTGCCGCGGCGGTCACGATCACTTCATCCTCGCCCAGGTGCGATGCCAGATAGCCGGCCGCCTCCGCCTTGAGCGCCAGCGCATCGGCATAGGCCGCATCGTCGACCCCCTCGCCGGCACGGCAGAGTTCGGTGAATTGCGGACTGACCATATCCGCATGCCGGCGAAGGAGATCGCCGAAACCTTCCGCGGCCTCCCGCGACATGATGGATTTCTGCGCCTCGTCCAGCCTGCCGAAGAGCGCGGGTATTTCGAGGTCGCGGATTGTCGCGTGTCCGGACAGCATGTCCCTGAGACGGGCGAGCTGCACCCTGGTCTCGTCCGACACCAGAGGCCAATAGGGGCCGGCAAAGAAGGCAAGCCTTGGCCTGTTGGCCGGCGGGCCGGGCGCGGCAGGGATTCTTCCTTCGGAAAGAACCGAGCCGATCAGGGCCAGATCGTCCACGCTGCGGGCAAAGATCCCGGCCGTGTCGAGACTGGGCGAGAGCGGCTTGACGCCGGTCATGTCGATCAGGCCGAAGGTCGGCTTGTAGCCGTGGATCCCGCAATAGGCGGCCGGGCGGATGGTCGATCCGGCGGTCTGCGTGCCGAGCGCCACCGGCACCATCGCGTCCGCGACGGCAGCGGCCGAGCCGCTGGAGGAGCCCCCCGGCGTGCGGCTCGGATCATGCGGATTGGCGGTCCCCGCCGGCCGGAAATAGGCGAACTCCGTCGTTGCGGTCTTTCCCAGGATGACCGCACCCGCCGCGCGCAGGCGCGCGACCATGACGCAATCGCGCGCCGGCCGGTGTCCGGCGAAGATCGGCGAGCCATATTCGGTCGGCATCTCCGCCGTGTCATAGACGTCCTTGATCCCGACCGGAATCCCGGCCAGCGGCCCCGCGCCCGCCGAGGGCGGGTCATACGAAGCAGGCAAATGCGCCCAGGCACGGATGATGCTCTCCCGCGCGCCAATCCGTGCAAGGCAGGCGGCGAGAACTTCGTCGCCGGACACCGCGCCGGTACCCAACATCCGGCACAGTTCCGTGGCGGTCAGACGTTCAAGGGAGAGGTCCATCGGAATATCCCCGCGATGGTTTAGCCAGCCGCCGGCAGGGCGGATAAACCTGCAGGTTCCCCGAGGGTCAGATCCCGCGCCGCTTCATACGCCGCCGCAAGCGCCAGCACCCGCGCCTCGGCGAAGCGCGGCCCGATGATCTGCAGGCCGATGGGAAGGCCGTTGGCGGACATGGCACAGGGCAAGGTGATGGCCGGACTCTGGATCAGATTGACCGGATAGCCGAACGGCGTCCAGGCACGCGGGTCTTCGAGGTCTTCAAAGCCCTCGGGAACCCAGCGATCGGCGGCGAAGGCCGTGACGCTTACCATCGGTGTCAGCAGGAGATCGAAGCGCTCGAAGAAGCGGGCGAACGCAGCCGCCAGCGCGCGCCTCGCATCCTGGGCTTCGAGATAGGCGTGCAGGCTCACCTCCCGCCCCTTTGCCGCCACGTCGCGCAGCACCTCGCCGACGAGCGCCATCTGGCCCGGACCGAACCCCCGCAGCGCATAACCGAAGCCCGCCCTGAACAGCGTGTTGAATGTCCGGATCGGATCGTCGATCTCGGGATGGGCCTCCGAGACCTCGGCGCCGAGACCAGCGATCGTCTCGCCCGCCCGACGCACGGCAGCGGCAATCTCCGGATCGACGCGCCTTGCATAGCCAAGATCGGTACTGAGCGCGACCCGCAATCCTCCGGGCGCGTGCGCCGAAAGGTCGAGCCAGTCCTGCGGCGGCGGCGGCGCGCTTTCCACATCGCGCCCGTCCGGCTTCGCGAGAATGCCGAGCATGAGCGCCGCATCCGCGACCGAACGGGTTATGGCCCCTGGGCTCGACAGGTTTCCTGCGACATTGGCCGGCCAGGCCGGAACCCGTCCACCGGTCGGCTTCATGCCGACGACGCCACAGAAGCCGGACGGAATTCGGATTGAACCTCCGGCATCGGTGGCAAGTGCTGCGTAGCCCAGTCCGGCGGCGATGCCGGCAGCAGCGCCGCCACTCGATCCGCCGGAGTTCATGGCCGTGTTCCACGGATTGCGCGTGATTCCCGTAAGCGGACTGATCGTGATCGGTCCCGCGCCGAATTCCGGCGTCGTGGTGATGCCGAGCAGCACGGCGCCCTGTTCGAGCACCCGCTCGACGGCCGGCGCACTGGCTGACGCGGGCTCGGCGGAGGTTGCGCGCGAACCCCGCCGGTGCGGCACGCCTCCCACCATCAGCGTGTCCTTTACCGAAAGCGGAACCCCATCGAGTGGCCCCAGCGGCGCGCCCTTTCGCCAACGCAGTTCAGAACGCTGCGCCGCCTCCATCGCAAGCGAAGCCGTCACGGTCGTGTAGCTGTTGATCCGACCGTCGATGGATCCGATGCGCCGGAGGATCGACGTCGTGACCTCGACCGGAGAGAGTTCGCCGGAGGCATAAAGCTGGCCGAGATCGCGGATCGTGAGAAACGGCAGGTTTTCAGTCATGCTGGCTCTGTCGTCGGATTGCATCGGGAATGTAAGGCCGCTATCTTGTCGCATTCCGCTATTCCGAACAAGTTACGCTTTGCGGAGCATGGGCGGATGTCGCATAAGCGCTCGCAGAAAGATCGCCGCGATGCAGATGGCCTGAATGGATTGGCGACGTGGTCCCTGGACGGCGCCTTGCGCCGGAGACGACATCCGGATAATGAACATGGTACCCCACCTTGATCAACCTGCCTTCGGTTGCCGCCATGCCCGCAGCTAGAAAGTCGAACCGGCCTCGTCCGGCTGACCAGAAACGTCGCCGCAGTGTCCAGTCCATCAAAGTCGGCTCGGCATTGCTGAACGCGCTCGCCGGCTCGGCAAAGCCGATCCCGTTGAATGAACTTTCCCGGCTTGCCGGCATGCCGCCAAGCAAGGCACGGCGCTATCTCATCTCGTTCCTGGATTGCGGCCTCGCCGAACAGAACAGCATTTCGGGCCATTATGATCTTGGTCCGATGGCGCTCCGCCTCGGGCTGGCGGCGCTCAGTCGGATCGATCCGGTTCGGGCTTCCGTGGAGGCCGCCGCCGCGCTGTCGCGCCAGATCGACCGCACGCTTCTGGTATCGGTATGGAGCGAGCGCGGCCCGGTCATCATTGCCTGGTTCGACAGCACGGAAATCCTGGCCTGCAATCTTCGCGTCGGTTCGGTTCTGCCGATCGCGAACAGCGCCAGCGGCAATCTGTTCCTGACCTATCTTCCACGCAAGACGACGCGGCATCTTGTCGATCGATGGACCAGGCAGGTGACCGCTGGCGGACGGATGTCGAGGAACGAGGCCCGGGAAGAGCTCGAACGGATCGTCGAGACGGTGCGACGGCGCGGTGTCGGCACGACCGAGGAGAGCCTGCTGCCCGGCCTTTCCGCGATCGCAGCGCCGGTCTTCGACAGCAACGGAAGCATCATCGCCGCCATCGCCGAGATCCACAAGGCGCAGGACGCCACCATCGACCCCAGGATGCTGGGCCAGCTCCTCGTCCAGACGGCAAACGAGGTCTCCGCCAAGGTTGGCTACCAGTGGCAGGCTTCCCAGGACGGCTAGAACCGTCGCATCCGGACCAACGCCGGCCGCGATGCCGCCGGCTTTCGGCGCGGCACCCTGATGCCGACAGCTTAGCGCCCGCGGTCGGAGCCGACAGCGCCGGTGGCCATGCCGGCATCGGGTCCGGCGGCCAAGTCCAGCCACCCGGCGAGCCAGGGTTTGGCCAGCACCGCCGGATCCTCCCCCGACTGGCAGTCGATCTTCAGGATCTCGCCCACCCGGCAGGCGCCGCATTGCCGCAAGGCATGGTCCCAATGCAGCCCGCCCTTCGCGAAAGTATCGCCATAGTGCGAGTCGCCGAGCGATATGATGCCAAACCTCAGCGCGCTCAGATCAGGCTTCTCGTCCAGGAGTGATGCAAGGGCGCTCTCAGCCGTTTCGGGGACGTCACCTGTTCCATACGTGCTCGAGACGACAAGCGCCAGTCCTGACTTTGGGTGCAACTGGCCACGGCGTTCTCCAACAGGCGAAGTTCGGCCCGTTCCGGCCCGCCAAGTTCCGCCCGCAGATCTTCCGCGAGCATCTCCGCGGCGCCGGTCATGGTGGCAACGAGCATGACCAGCTTTCCAGCCTCTGACTGCAATTCCGGCACTCCAGGCTCGTTCTACGCCGCACCCTCGGCCCGCTCCCGAGCGTCCGCAGGCTCGATCCGGGCAACGAGGTTCTCGAAGAACTGGAGCGTCAGCCGAGTCGCCACGCCCTGCACCACACGCGAGCCGATCTGCGCGAGTTTCCCGCCGATCGCCGCATGCACGTTGTAGCGGATCAGCGTCGCTCCCTGGCTCTCGATGAGCTCGACCTGTGCATTGCCTTTGGCAAAGCCCGCCACGCCGCCCTGCCCTTCGCCGACGATCACGCAGCGGTCTGGCTTCTCAATGTCGTCGAGCCGAACGCTGCCTTTGAAATTGGCCTTCAGGGGTCCGACCTTGACCTGCACGACGGCATCGAACTCGGTTTCCGACTTCTTGTGGAGTTCCTGGCATCCCGGGATTGCTTCCCGCAGGACTTCCGGATCGTTGATCGCATTCCAGACAGCGAGTTTCGGGCTCCTGATCAGGTGTTCACCGGCAAGGTTCATTGACGATCTCCATCCATGCCCGCCTGCTGGCGACGCATCTCCCGCAGCAGATAACTCGGCCGCAAGGGCAGCCGGTTGATGTTGGCCCCGGTCTTCGCCAGGGCATCCGCGACCGCATTGGTGACCGCCGGCACGGCGCCGATCACCCCGCCCTCGCCCACGCCTTTGAAGCCGCCAAGGGCATCTATCGAGGGTGTTTCGATATGGGATATATCGATCCGCGGAACATCGAGTGCCATCGGCATCAGATAGTCGAGCAGGTTGGCATTCAGCATCTGCCCGTCCTCGTCATAGACGATCTGCTCCATGAGCGCTTCGCCGATCCCCTGGACGATGCCGCCGTGAATCTGCCCGTCGACGATCATCGGGTTGATAAGGCGACCGGAATCATGGACGACGACATACTTCTCGATGCTGACCTTTGCCGTCCTCCGATCCACGGCCACGACGACCGCGTGCACGGCGTTTGGCCAGGTAGCGAGCGGCGGGTCGTACATCTCGACGACCTCGAGACCGAAGCTCTCGCCCTGCGGCAGAGCCACCGATGTCATGGAATAGGCGATCTGCGCCACCTGCCGGAAGTCTACGGACTTCTCCGGGTTCTCCTTGTCGATCGCCTTGCTCTCGGTAAGCTCCACGCGCTCCACGTCCACATCGAGCAGGAAGGCGGCGATCCGCGCGATCTTCTGGCGCAGCGACTGCGCAGCCTTGATCACCGCACCGCCCGCCGCCACCGCGCCGCGGCTCGCGAAGGTGTTCGTGCCATACGGGGCGGTGCCCGTATCGCCCTCCGAGACGAAGACATCCTCGACCTTGACGCCCAGATAATCTGCCAGCACCTGCGCGAACGTCGTCAGGTGACCCTGTCCGGCGGCGGCCTGGCTGACCAGCAACGTCACCTTGCCGGTCGGTTCCACCTTGATCGATGCGCTGTCGAATCCCGGCACCTTGGTCAGGCCGCGGACCCGCCAGCCACCCGACCCGGCTCCGGCGACTTCGGTGAAGCAGCATATGCCGATCCCGCGCAGCACCTCGTCGTCGTCGCGCGCCTCTGCCTGCTGCTTGCGGAAGTTCCAGTAGTCGATCCGTTCCAGGGCACGCCGCAGGCACTCCTCGTAACTGCCGGTGTCGTAGCGGACCCCCAGGACGTTGGTATAGGGGAGCTGCTCGTTCCGGATCAGGTTGCGCTGGCGCACGGTCGCCGGATCGATGCCGAGCTTGCGGCCGATCCGGTCCATGAGGCCCTCGATCGCCATGAAGCAGGAGGGCTGTGCCACGCCCCGATAGGCGCCCGAAGGACAGGTATGGGTGGCGATCGCCCTGGTACGGAATGCGTAGTTCCGGATGTCGTAGGGTCCGACGATCATGCGCGCCCCGCCCGTCGCCTCGAGCGTGCAGCCGAATGGATAGCTCGAATAGGCTCCGGCATTCGTTGTCAGATCGGTTCGCAAGGCCTTGATTCGCCCCTGCGCATCGATGGCTGCTTCCAGTCTGTAAATATGATCGCGGGCGTGAATGCTGGTGAGCAACTCCTCGCGGCGGTCCTGGACCCACTTGATCGGCCGGCGAAGGTTGAGCGCCAGCGCCGCCGTTACCACTTCCTCGGTATAGAACTGGGCCTTGGTGCCGAACCCGCCGCCAACCTCCGGCGTGACGACCCGGATCCGGGGTTCGGGAAAATCAAGAATCTCTGAAAGCGCGGTGCGTGCCAGATGGGGGATCTGGGTCGAAGTGTAGAACAGCAGCGAATCCGCCACGTGATCGAGCAGTGCAAGGCAGCCGCGCGGCTCCAGCGGAACACCGGCGACGCGGCCGGTGCGGAAGGTCTCGCTGACGATCGTTTCCGCCGATTGGAACGCCGACTGGAAGTCCGGCGAGGCGAAAGCGGCCTCGAACATGACGTTGCGCGGAATATCCTCATGCACCAGTGGCGCGGTTTCGGAATCGGCCTCCTCGAGCCGCACCGCGGCCGGCAATGGTTCGTAGTCGACCTCGATCAGTTCGGCCGCGTCCTGGGCGATGTAGGGGTCCTCGGCGACGACGACCGCCACATGCTCGCCGACAAAGCGGACTTCACCCTGCGCCAGCACCGTCCGGGAGCTGGCACGATAGCCCTGGATCTCGATGACGGTACGGATCGGCTTGACGAGACGCGCCATATCCTCCGCCGTATAGACGTCGACCACGCCCGGGAGGGCCCTTGCGGCATCCGTGCGTATCGCGAGGATGCGGGCATGGGCGTGCGGGCTCATCGCGAAACTGAGGAAGAGCGTATCCTTGGGCTCGGCGATATCGTCCAGAAACCGTCCCTCGCCGCGCAGGAGATAGGGGTCCTCCCGGCGCGGGACGTGCTTTCCGATACTGCGTGGATGTCCCGGTGCGATCATGGCCTGCTCCCCCCGGCTGGATCGGCCTTGGTCTTGTCGCGATCCCTCGCGGCGTTGGCAATGGCCTTGACGATGTTCACATAGCCCGTGCAGCGGCAGAGGTTGTTGGACAGGGCGGCGCGGATCTCCTGTTCGCTCGGGCCGGGGTTTTCCGAGAGGAACTCTTCCGCCGTCAGAAGGACCCCCGGCGTGCAGTAACCGCACTGCAGCCCGTGGGCATCGTGAAACGCCTTCTGCAAGCCCGCCAGCCGGCCATCCGCGGACAGGCCTTCCAGGGTCTCGATCTCGGCGCCCTGCAGCGCAACCGCGAAATGCAGGCAGCTTCGCGCGGTCCTCCCGTCGATCCGCACCGTGCAGGCGCCGCAAACGCCATGTTCGCAACCGATATGCGTGGCCTTCAGCCCGACATCGTGCCGGATGAAGTCGACAAGGAGGCGACGCGGCTCCACCTGGCGGGTATAGCTCTTGCCGTTGATCGTCAGCGTCACGTCCGTCTTCCTGAGGGAACCTGGCTGCGACATCAGTTGCTCCTCGCGTTCAAGGCGGCGCCGGAGGCGACCTGCATGAGGGCGCGTTCGACCAGCACGGCCACTAACTCGCGGCGATAGGCCGCGTCTGCGTGAAAATCGCCGGCGACATCGACAAGCGACGCCGTCATGCGGCCCGCCTCGCGCGCAATGGCCTCGTCGATGACGCTGCCCGCCAGGGCCGTCTCGGTATCGGTGGCACGCCTGGCAATGTTCTCGCCGCCCATGACCGCCAGGCGCGCCCGGCTGCACCGGCCGTCTTCGCCGAACGTGACTTGCAGGGCGACGCCGGCGATGGCGAAGCCATGGTTGCGGTTGCCGAGTTCGATAAAGCACGAGCGCGATCGGGCAGGCGCATACGGGAACCGCACTGCCTCGAGCATCTCGTCGGGCCTGAGACTGTTCTCCAGGGCGCCGACGAAGAACTCCCGCGCCGGCACGACGCGCCGTCCGGCGCTGCTCGCCGCGATCATGTCCGCATCGAGCGCCAGCGCCACGGCGGGAAGCTCGGCCAACGGATCGGCATGCGCGAGGCTGCCGCAAACCGTGCCCCGGTTGCGGTTCGACCTGGCGCCGACATGATGCAGCGCCTGGACCAGCAACGGGCACCGCTCCATCGCCACCCGGTCATGCTCGACATCCCACTGGCGGGCCAATGCGCCGCAGGCGAGCCCGTCCTCCTCGGACCTGATGTAGGAGAGCTCCTTGCAATGATTGATGCTGACGAGCACGGATGGCTGCAGCATGCGCAGGTTCATCAGCGGCACCAAGCTCTGCCCGCCGGCCAGGATGCGCGCGGCCTCGCCGTGTTCGCGCAGTTCCTCCAGCACCCCGTCCAGGCTGGTGGGCGCTCGAAACTCAAATGGAGCTGGTTTCACGTTCCTGCACCTCCACCTTTCAACGTCGGGCCGGATCGGTCCTGATACGCAGGTTCCGCGAGGCGGCCACCAGTTCCGGGGGCGCCACCGCGATGCCCGCCTCGATCACGAGCTGGCCTTCGACCCAGATCGACTGATCGCCGACCACGACATCCGGATGGTTCTCGCCGCCGCCCGGGACCCACCAGGGCAGGCCCAGACCGACGGCATTCATGCCCATCACCCGCGAATCCTCGATGAAAGACTGCCCGGTGCGGCGCGCGGCCGGATGCATGGCGAAGGTGAAATGAATGATATAGCCATAGTCCCCATTGCCGGCGCGGCGGAGCGCCCGCTCCAGCACGTGCCGGTCGGCGCCACCGCCATGGACGGACCGGATCCGCCCGTCCACCTCGATGGTGACCTGGCCGTCGAACGGCGTGAAGTATTCATGAAAGCCGGCTTCGGTCCGTATCACGCCCTTCACCGACTCGATATCCGGGAACATGGTGCAGGAACCCGGAACCAGGTAGGTACCGGGCTTCAGCGCGCGGCGCGGCTTGCCATAGGCCGACTTGCCCAGCCGGAACGTCACATCGGTGCCCTTGGAATTGGCGACGCGGATCTCTGTGCCTTCGGGCTGGGTGAGAACCTTCGAGAACACGTCGAAGGCGCTTTGATATTCGTCCAGATCGACGCCGCCGAAGAGGCGCGTCAGGCCACCGGCCCCCATGTCCCCGCCCAGCAGATAGCGGACATTGCCGCTTTCCATTGCGTGGTCATGCACGCTCGACCCGGCGAGATAGGGAAAGGTCAGGTCGATCCAGACATCGCAGCGCGAGACCGCGCCCTCGAGGATCGCTGGGATGAACGGGTCGCAGAGCTTGCCCTGGAATGGCAGCCGGGGGACTTCCACGACGACCGGCCGCGCGCCGGCAGCGAGCGCGCTGGCGAACACCGCCTCCGCCGCCCGCGCGTCGGTCGCCGTATCGGTCGTTACGAGGACGTTGCTGTTCGCGCCGATGTTCATGTAATCGGCAAGGACGTCGGCCGCGAGCCTGAGTTCCGGCCCCATTTCCCCGCCGCGGCTCATCGGACCACCCCGTCCGGGCCGCCATCCGGCCCGAAGATGCGGGCCAGATAGGCGTTCAGATAATGATGCAGCGGCTTCTCGAGATAGGACATGCGCCCTGGCTTGTAGCTCGGCAGCGACATGGCCCGCTGCATCGATTCCATCATCGAGGTGTCCTCGCCCAGAACCTTGAGCTGGTACTGGCGATAGACTTCCGCTTTCTCGCGAAAGTCCGGACGTTCAAAGAACTCCTCCGGGAAAAGATGATAGATGAAGACCTCGCAGCGGTCCGGACCCAGCGGCCAGGCCACGAACGGCCGCACGCAGTCGATCCGGCCGAACACTGTCAGGTTCGGCATCATGAAGCCATGTGAGGCAAAGCTCGGATCGCGGTCCTGCATCCAGGGCATCTTGCCGAGCAGCATTTCTCCGCCCGGCGTAGGTGGGGCGGCCTTGTACCAGATCGAGAACTCGCCGCGATCGCGAAGGATCACGTCGTCGTTTTTCCACGAGAAGTTCGACCCGAACGTGCCAGCATGGAGCACATTGACATGATAGAAGTCCATGATGTTTTCCGGCACAAACTTCCAGTTGCAGTTCAGTTCCAGCCGGATCTTGTTGGCGAGCCTGCAACGGTCCGTCTGCAGAAATCCAAAATCCTTCTCAAATGGTGCGATTGCCTCCTCGAAGCTCCTGCCGTGCTGGTCGAAGCAGATGAAGATGTTGCCGCGCCAGACATCGAGGCGGATCGGGCGCAGCCGGCAGTCCTTTGCATGAAATCCCTCGCTCGCATCCATGTGCGCGGCGCCCTTGAGTTGCCCCGTCAGGTCATAGACCCAGCCATGATAGGGGCACTTGAACGAACGCGCGTTCCCACAGCCTTCCGCGACCTCGACCCCGCGATGGACGCACATATTGTAGAAGGCATTCAGACTGCCGGACCTGTCCCGCGCGATGACGATCGGCTCGTCGCAAATCCTGAGCGCCATATAGTCGCCGGGGTTGGGGATCTCCTCCACGCGGGCGACCATCAGCCATTCTTTCATGAAGAGCAGCTCGACTTCCTTCCGATAGACTTCCGGAGAGTGATAGATCGCGCCCGGAGCATGCGAAGCCAACTCCAGCCTCTGCCGCGGGCCGGACAACTTTCCGCCAGGCTTTGCCGTTTCGACAGCCATATCCGCCATTGTCCTCACCTCCGTAATTCCAGCCATCCCCGCCGGCCGCAAGTCCGGCTCGGCGCGTACGGGAAGGCACCTCACCCATATGTTACGATGCACAACGAATTACGCAATGCCGCCCGGCCGCCGCGATGGCGGCCGGGTTGCATGCTTTCTAGCGCTTCGATTTCGGCAGTGGGTGGATGACGTTCGCGGTCTTTAAGGCCGGCGGATATACCAGTTTGGGAACGCCGCCCTGGAACTGACTGGGATACACGGTTCCACCCTGGTTGAGGCCGTCGTCGGCGAACCTCACCGTCGAGAAGAAGGTCTCTCCGTTCATGTCGATGAATGCCTTGCGCAACTTGACGGGATCGCCCGCGCCACCGGCCGCCATCAACGCCAACATGCCGGTTACGATGGTGTTGGCGCCGTTCGCGGCGACGAAGTCCGGCGGAGCCGACCCGTAGGCTTTTTCATACCGCTTCGCGAAGTCGCGGCTGGTACCGATGATCGGGTCCTTCGTCTTGTCGAGGGTCGGGTCCCAGAATGTCGGTGCCAAGACGCCCTCCAGGTCCGGACCCAGAGCCTCCGCCAGAGAGGTCGGTGCCTCGACGATCACGACCGGTGGGAAATAGTTGATCGATTGCATTTCCTTGTATACGCCGATGATCTCCGGCGTGTAGCAGTTGATGATCAGAATCTCAGGATTGGCCCGCCGCACCCGGTCAAGGGCGGAGGAGAATTCCTGCGTACCTGGCGGGAAGAACTCTGCCGCCACTAATTCCAGCCCCGCCTTCTTGACGTCCGATGGCACATACTGGTTGACGGTGAACACCCCAAGCTCATCCTGCGGAGTGATCAGACCGACCTTCCTGACCCGCGGATTCTCGAACTTCGACACCATTTCGAGGATCATCGTGTAGTAAAGGCTGAAGGGCGGCATGGGGCCGAACACGTAAGGAGCGCCCTTCTGACCGGCGAAGACGCCGTCCACCTGCGCCCAGAACGCGACCATCGGCGTGCGCAGACGCTGCGCCACCGGGATCACGGTCTTGACGTTGACACTGCCGACGCCGGCAATCACCAGGTCGGTCTTCTCGTTGGTAATCGCCCGCTCGACCAGACGGGCGGCGGTTGCCGCATCCGTCTTGTCGTCATACTCGGTGATGTTGAGCTTGACCGGGGCGCCGCCAATCTTGATCTGCGCCTCGTTTACGGCAGCAACGGCGAGATCAACACCCCGTTTGAGTTCTGCACCATACCTGGCAAACCGGCCCGACAGGCTGTTGACGACCGCAAAGTTCAACTGACCGGCCGCCGCAGCGGCCGGGTTGGAGATGAATGGGGCGCCGACCACCGCCAGCCCGGCGGCACCGCTCGCCTTCAGCACCTGTCTGCGTGTAATCGCTGAACGCTTCCGCATGATTCCTAGCCTCCCAAATAAGTGGAAACAATCTGGGGGTCCTTGAGCAGCTCGCTTGCCAGTCCCTTGAGCACCACGTGCCCGGACTGGATGACGCTCGCGCGATCGGAGAAACCCAGAGCCACGGAGATGTCCTGCTCGACAAGCAGAACGGTGGTACCTGCCGCATGTATCTTCGACAGGATATTGAGCAGCTCCTCCACAATAATCGGAGCCAGCCCAAGCGACAGCTCGTCGATGATGAGCAGTTGTGGCGCGGTCATAAGCGCGCGGCCGATGGAACACATTTGCTGCTCGCCGCCCGAAAGCGTGCCGGCCAGTTGGCGCCGGCGCTCGAACAGCTTCGGGAAGTAGCCGAAGATCTCGTCGAGTGCCCTGTCGATATCCGCCCGGCCTCGAGTGGCGCGGCGGTAGGCGCCAAGACGCAGGTTCTCCTCGACCGACAGGCCGCGAAATACCCTGTGCCCTTCGGGAGCCTGGGAAATGCCGAGCTCTACGATGTCGGCCGGTGAGGCCCTGGAGATATCCCGGGCATCGAAGAAGACACCGCCTGCGTCCGGCCGGATCAGTCCGGAGATCACCCGCAGCAGCGTGGTCTTTCCTGCGCCGTTCGCGCCTACGATGGCATGAATTTCGCCACGTTCGACTTCGAGTCCGATTTCATGCAGAACCTCGATCGTGCCATAGCCCGCGCGCAGCTTCCGCACGCTCAGGATCGGCCGCGAGAGGCCCTGTTCAGCGCCCACCGGCCGCCTCCCTGCCCTTTCGCAGCCTGGCATAGCGCTCCACCGCGCCGCCGACATCGCCGAGATAGGCCTTCTGGACGTCGGCGTTACGCACGATCTCCTGCGGTGTGCCCTCGGCAAGCTTCGTTCCGTTGGCCAGAACGATGACGCGGTCGCTGATCGCCATCACCGCCTGCATGATGTGTTCGATGAAGATGATGGTCATGCCGCGGTCGCGGATCGACCTGATAAGGGAGAGCGACTCCTTCACCTCCGCCTGGTTCAGCCCGCTCAGCGGCTCGTCGAGAAATACCAGCGACGGATCGCTGGCCAGGCAGCGCGCAAGTTCGAGGCGCTTGAGACCCGCCGTCGTCAACGTGCGCGCCGGGTTGGCGGCGGCCGCGCCGAGGCCAACCCATTCCAGCACCTCGCGCGCCCTCGCCCGGGCCTGCGGCATCGACCGCCTGGCTCCGCCGCTGCCGAAAAGCGCGGAGGCCATGACATTCTCTTCCACTGTCAAGCCGATGAAGGGCTGCGGGACCTGGAACGTCCTGGCCAGGCCCAGCCGGCAGCGCTGATGAGGCTCCAGCTCCGTGATCCTGCGGTCCCTGTAGACGATCTCGCCGCCGCTGCATTTCAGCGTTCCGGTCAACAGGTTGACAAAGGTCGTCTTGCCGGCCCCGTTCGGACCGATGAGCCCGACGATTTCGCCCCTGGATATCGAGGCCGTGACGTCGTTGACGGCAACCAGGCCGCCGAAGCGTTTCGTCAGGTTCCTGACCTCGAGCTCCGCTGCCATCAGTCGACCTTGTAGCGCCGGAAGTTGCCGATAACGACCCGCGGCGAGAGCGCTGCAGGGCCACGCCGCATGACCTCGATCAGGCCATCCGGCTGAAGGAGCACGATCGCGACCACGATGACGCCGGAAATGATGGTGCTGATCTCGGCAAACTCCACGCCGATGAACTCGTTCAGCGTGAAGACCAGGAAGACGCCGATCACCGGTCCCCAGACGGTTCCACGTCCGCCAAGGAACACCATGACGATGACCTGGAATGTCACGGCGAGATCGAAGGCCGATGTCGTATCGAATGTTCCAAGCCAGATCGACGAGGTGATGCCGACCGCCGCCGCTATCGCCGCGCTGAGGACGAAGATGGCGAGCTTGACGCCGGCAACCGGTATGCCGATGGCGGAGGCGGCTCCTTCGGCATCGCGGATCGCCTTGAGGGCCAGACCCCAGCGGGAACGCTCCACCAGCGTCACGAGAAGCATGGCCAGGCCCGCGAGGCCCGCCATGATGTAGTAGAAAAGCCGGTTGTACTCGACCGCGCTCAGATCCTGGAGGCCCGTGAAGGCGCCGATATTCTGCGATATGGCGCCATGGAATCCGAGGATGTTGAGGTTCCGCGCGCCGTTCAGGAGCGCTTCGCTGACGATCAGCGTGGCGATGACGAAATAGTGGCCCTGCAGCCGCAGGGTGGGGGCGCCGATCAGCAGCGCCAGGACCGAGGCGAGAAGGATGCCTCCGGCAGCCGCCAGCAGCACGGGCGCGCCGTTCAGCAACAGGATGGTTGCCCCCATCGCGCCCAGTCCGAAGAAGGCGGAGTGTGCGAGCGACATCAGCCCGACATAGCCACCGATCAGGTTCCAGGACTGGGCAAGCGCAATATACATCAGGATCGTCCCGCCGACGCGCGATCCGTAGGCGCCGGCGAAGAAGGGCAGCGCCAGCACGGCGGCGAGCAGTACCGCAAGGCCGGCCGGCTCGCCGATGGTCCGCAGCATGACTGCACGGCCCGGCATGGCCGGGGCGGCTTGCCCCCCGGCGTGGCTCATCCCGCCATCAGGCCTCATAGAATCTCCGGCCGAGCAGCCCCGACGGCCTCACCGCCAGAACGAAGAGTACCAGGAGCGTTCCGGCGAGAACGGCATAGGTGCCACCCCAGAGATTGGCCACGACGCTCGATACCAGTCCGAGCACCAGCGCGCCGACAAGCGGGCCGATCATGCTGCCCAGTCCGCCCAGGACGGCGACGATGAGAACCTGAAGGAACTGGTGATCGCCCATTCCCGGCGAGACGCTGTAGATCACTGCCATCAAGGCACCCATGGCGCCGGCCAGCGCGCTGGAGATGCCGGCGACCACGTTGAAGATGAATCTCGGACGAATGCCGACGAGCTGTGCGGATTCGAAATCCATGCGCGTCGCCCGGATCGCCGTCCCGAGTTCGGTTCTGTCCATGAACCACCAGACCAGCGCAGTGAGGCTCAAGGCGAAAAGCATCACCATGATGCGCGCATAAGTGAGGTGAGCTCCACCGATCTGTACCGAGCCGCGCAGATGATCGGGCAGCGCCACGCTCCGGTATTCGGCGGTGAACAGATAGAGGGCGAGGCCAATCAGGATGAGATTGATGCCGTAGGTGAGGGCGATCGAAAGAGAATGCGGGCCACGCATCACGTAGTCGAGCAGCAGGCGCTGCAGGAGCCAACCAAACACGAACATCATGGTCATCACGATCGGGACGGCAGCGATCGGATCCATGCCCCAGAGGGCAAGGCCATAGGCCGCATATGCACCAAGCATGATCATGGCGGCATAGGCAATGTTCAGGACATTCAGCACGCCCCATACGAGCGCGAAGCCCAGCGCACCAATGGCGTAAAGCCCCCCTAGGAGAAGGGCGTCAAACCCTATCTGCAGTGCTAGCGACATAAGAATTTCGCGACTTTCCCCTTTTCTGACTCGGTATCATCAGATTACGCACTGCGCAATACATTTTGCATATCTGAGCAGGTGTGCCAGTTGTGGAATTGCCGCCTTCCCGACTGAATGTGCCTGTCCTGACGCGGCGCGCCTGCGCCATGCAGCGAGTCCCAACGCGAGGCCGCGAGGCACCCGGCTGTGTCTGTCAGCGTTTCATCGGGCGTAGCCGATAGGCAGTCGGATTGAAGGAATGCAGTCCCGCGCCGCGACCGCCATTCGCTCGCGGGCCTTGGCGGCCCACGATATTCTTGGCCGGCACCGAGTCCATGGCCGGGCGACGTCAGCGTGGGAAAGGAAAAGGAAGGGATCGGGAATGGACGAACACACCTGATCGCGAAGCCTGCGACCGGCAGTTATCGGGGCAAAAGGCCGGAAATCCCGTTCCCAGGGAATTCATCGCGGTCTGCCCGAGCGCAACCGGGATCGTCGATCGAAGATCCGGGACCAGGCGCCAAGCGTTCAGTCACGCAGACGCCGGAAGCGGGATGCCAGGCCGGCCATCGTCCTGGACCATGGTACGCTGCATGACGCGCCGGTAGCTTGCATCTGCCGGCGTCGCACGATGCAGCAGGCAGCGATTGTCCCAAAAGACCAAGTCACCGGCGCGCCATTCGTGGCTATAGACAAACCGCGGCTGGGTGGCGAAATCGTTCAGTTCGAGAACCAGCGCGCGACCCTCGGCCTCGTCCATGCCCTCGATCGTGCGCGTCAGCCCTTCGCTCAGGTAGAGCGCCTTTCGTCCGGTTTCGGGGTGCGCCCGCACGAGCGGGTGCAGCACGGGCGGCAATCGCCGCGTTTCCTCCTCGGTCAGCGGCGCGCGGTCCTTGTAGTAAGTCCGCCAGGCCCACGCATAATCATGGACCCCGCGCCGTGTCTCGATCCTGGCTTTCATCGCAACCGGCAGCGCTTCGTAGGCCGCATACATGCTGGCGAACTCCGTGTTCGCGCCAACGGGCGGGCATTCTACGCCATACAGGAGCGTGCCGAGCGCCGGGACGGGCTTATATGATTGGTCGGAGTGCCATTCGAATCCCGCGCGCGGCGCGCCGACATTCCTCTGC
>JAHCJR010000028.1 GCA_026126165.1 Alphaproteobacteria bacterium | reverse complement strand
CCAGCGCCGGCAGCGAGAGCTTCGCCTCGTCCAGAACCTGGATCACGCCGCGCTCGGCGAGCAGGGCGGCGCGCAGGGTCTGCTCGGTCTCGGTGCCGCCGGCGAATGGCACGGCGAGGGCACGGCAGCCGGCCTGGATCACTTCCATCATGGTATTGTAGCCGCCCTGGCTGACGGAAAGATGGCAGTGGCGGAGCAGGCGCGGGAAGTCGCTGCGTGCCCGCTCGACGAGAATGCCTTCCTGCGCCGCCGCGGCATCGCGGAGCGCGGCAAAGCTCGCCTCGCTCGCCGCCGCGCCGACCAGGATGCGCCAGCGCCGTCCCGCCAGCGCGGTATGCGGGCGGGCGGCGATGGCGGTGGCGAGCAGGCGCTCCCCGGTGGCGCCGCCGCCGGCGGAGACCAGCACCTCGTCCCGGCCCGCCTCGCCGTCGTCTCCGGCGAGGCCGGTCTCGTCCACCACGTAGCCGGTATAGCTCAGCCGGTCGGCGATCTCGCGCGCCGGCGGGAAAGTCCGGTCGAAGGAAATGAGCGCCGGATCGCCATGCACCAGGACGTGATCGAAGTAGGTGCGCACCAGCTCGACCATTTCCCGCTCCCGCTCGGGTTTCTGCTGGCCGACCAGGATGTCGCGGACCGAGGAGACGACGAGCGGGCGCTCGCGCGCGGCGCGGGCGAGTTCGAGCAGCGGCAGGATCTCGAAGCGCATCTGCCGCCGGCCGAAGGGAAAGAGTTCGAAGATCAGCACGTGCGGGCGCACCTCGCGCCAGGTGGCGATCAGCCGTTCCCGGCGCCGCTCCCGCCAGGCATCGTCGATGCGCGTATCGTCCGCTGCCACCAGGGTCTTGAAGGTCTCGTCGCTGGCCCGCGTCGGGTCGAGCTGGACGAAGTCCGCGCCGGCGAGGTCGAGGCCGGGGATCTCGTGGCCGCCGGAGACCAGCGTGGTGCGCAGGCCGGCGCGCTCAAGGGCGCGCGTCAGGGTCGCGGCGCGCCGCAGGTGGCCGATGCCAAGCAGATGCTGCACATAGAAGAGAACGCGGATATCGGTCATCGCGGCAAGAGCGGCAGGTTGATCCGGTGCGGCTCCGGCCGTCCCGCGCCATCGAGACGGAAGACCTGGAGCGCCGTCCAGTCGAGACGGACCGGCTGGCGTCCGGTCATGTCCCATCCATAGGCCAAGGTCAACAGGCAACGCATGACCCCCTTGTGCGTCACCGCCAGCAGCGGCCCGTCCTGGCGCGCCGCCTCGGCAAGCCAGCGGGCGAGGCGTGCCTGCACCTCGCGCGGGCTCTCGCCGCCCGGCGGGCGGAAATCGAGGCCGCGCGCCTCGTTCTCTTTCAGGCCATCGCCGAGTTCGGCGCGCAGGTCCGAAAGGCGGCGGCCCTCGAAGGCGCCGAAATCCATCTCGATGAGCGAAGCGGTCGGTTCCGCGCCTTCGAGGCCAAGCGCCGCCGCCGTCTCGCGCGCGCGCCGCAGCGGCGAGACCAGCGCTTTTGCCCCGGCGAAAGGCGGCGGCAGCCGCCGTCCGGCGAGCCAGGCGCGGCTTTCCTCGAGCAGCGGCAGGTCGTGGCGCCCCTGCAGCCGCTTCTCGCGGTTCCATTCGGTCGGCCCATGGCGCAGGAAGGCGATCAGCGTCATGGCCGCTCGTAGGGCGCGATCAGTTCGCCGAGCCTGCGCGCGGCGGCCGGGAGGTCACGTTCGGCGGCGATGAAATGGCGCGCCGCCTCGCCCATGCGACGGCGCCGCGGCGCATCCCCGAGCAGCGGTGACAGCGCGGCGGCGAAGGCTTCGGGCGTCTCCCCGACCAGCAGCGCCGTCTCCCCCTCGCGCACCACGTCGGGCACGCCGCGCACCCGCCCGGCGATCACCGGCAGGCCGCCGGCCTGCGCCTCGAGGAAGGCCATGCCGAACGCCTCGTTCACCGCCGGCCAGACGTAAAGGTCGGCCGCGGCGTAGAGCGCCGGCAGCGCCGCTTCCTCCTGCGCGCCGAGAAAGGCGATGCGCGCGCCGAACGGCCGGAAAGCCTCCTCCACCTCCTTGCGCGCCGGCCCGTCGCCGGCCACCAGCAGCCGCCAGTCCGGTGATGCTTCCGCCAGCAGCGCCAGCGCCGCGGCGAGGCGGCGGTAGCTGTCGAGCTTGTCGCGGCTGCGCATCATCGCCACCGAAAGCAGCCAGACCGGTCCGGCATCGATGCCATGGCGCGCCGCCAGCGCCCGGCGCGATGATTCCCGCCGTGCGGCAAGGAAGGGGGCGGCGTCGATGAAGGCCGGCAGGTCGGCGAGCTTCTCCTCGCCCGCGAGGCGCGCCAGCATGGTGCGGTCGAGGCGGGTGAAGCAGATCAGCCGGTCGGCGGCAAGCGTGGCTTCCGCCGCCTTCCCGTGCCAGCGCGCCCAGGGGCCGCCGGCGCGCTTGGGCGCATGCGAGGACTCGGCGAGGAAATAGGGGATGTGGAGCGCCCTGGCGATCGCCGGCCCGATCAGGTCCGGCGCCTTGTAATAGTTGTGGTAGGTGAACCAGAGCTGCGGCACGCCTTCCGGATGCCGACGATAGGCGGCAAGCAGCGTCCGGGTCTCCTGCGCCGCCGCATCCTCGATCATGCGTTGATGCCAATCCTCGCCTTCGCCGTCGTAGATGCGCATCTCGCTGCCATAGGCAACCTGGTGCCCGGCCCGCTCCAGCGCCTGCCAGAGCAGCCGGCCTACCCTGCGGTCGCCGGAGGGGACCGGATGGTCCGGCGGCTTCATCGGGGCATGGAAGGCGATGCGCATGCCCTGTCCGTCTCTGCCGCCGCCAGCCCGCCAGTGTCAGGCGCGAGGCCGAAGCGCTCCGCAAGCTGGCGGATGCCGGCGGCCATGCCGAATTCGGCGCGCACGCGCGCCTCGCCGGCCGCGCCGAGGCGTTGGCGCAGTTGCGCGTCGGCAAGCAGGCGCGCCATCGCCTGCGCCAGTCCGGCCACGTCGCCCGGTTCGGCCAGCAGTCCGGTTTCGCCATCGCGGATCAGTTCCGGCACGGCGGCGAAGCGGGTCGAGACGCAGGGCAGGCCCTGGCTCTGCGCCTCCATCAGCACGTTGGGCAGGCCGTCCTGGTCGCCGTCGCCCGCCCGTCGGCAGGCAAGCACGAAAATGTCCGCCCGGCGCAGCCAGTCCAGCACTTCCTTCTGCGGCCGGGCGCCGAGCCATTCGATGCGCGGGGCGAGGCCCGCCGCCGCAGCCTGCGCCTTGAGCTTCTTCTGCAGCTCGCCGCCGCCGATATGCACGAAGCGCCAGTCGAGCCCGGCGGGAAGTTCCGCCAGCGCCGCCAGCAGCACGTCATAGCCCTTCTTCGCCACCGCGCGTCCGACCGAGAGGATGACGAGCGGTGCCCCCGGGGCGGCTGCCGCTCGCGCGGGCGGCGGCGGGAAGCGGTCGAGATCGAGGCCGTGATAGGCAAGCTCGACCTTCGCGGCCCCGCCCAGCGACGCCAGATGGTCGCGGTTCTGCCGCGTGCAGGTGACGAGCCAGCGGCAGTCGGCGAGCTTCTCGCGCTTCTCCCATTCCGGCGAGGTCCAGATATCCTTGGCATGGGCCGAGATGGAATAGGGCAGGCCGGTCAGCATCGCGGCGTAGCGCGCGACCGATGCCGGCGTGTGCATGAAATGCGCATGCAGCCATTCCGTGTCCGGCTCGATCTCGCTGGCCAGCACCAGCGCCTGCCCGAAGCGTCGGCCGCGATTGGGCGTCGGGTCGCGGCGGAGATCGCGAAGCCAGGCGGCGAAGGTGGCGCGGTAGGCGGGCCAGCGCCGCACCTTCCGCCAGGCCCGCCAGAGCCGGCGCGGCTCCTGGTAGAGATATTCCGGCAGGTAGCGGACCGGGGCGCGGATCTCCTCATGCACCGGATGGCGGTGCCGGTCGGTGGGATGGCGCAGCGAGACGATGCGGATCGCGAGGCCGAGCCGCTCGAGCGCCGCGATCTCCTGGGCGATAAAGGTTTCCGAAAGGCGCGGATAGCCTTTCAGGATGAAGGCAACCGTCCCGCTCACGCCCGCTGCGACAGTCTGGCCGGCGCCTCGGCCGCGCGGCGCAGCCAGGGCCGGATCAGCCGGTTGACATTGTCGAGCCCTTCGAGGAGCCCGGGAATGACCACGTCCGAGGGCAGCCGCTGGGAGGGCAGGTTGCGCAGCGCCGCCGCCATCACGCGCGGATCGTTCTCCCCGGTATCCTCGAGCATGCGCACCAGCCCGAGCTCCTCGGCCTTCGAGGCGCGGATATACTGTTCCATGCGCGGACGGGTGCGCGGCACGATGATGGCCCGCTTGTCGAGCGAGAGGATCTCGCAGAAGGTGTTGTAGCCGCCCATGGCGACGACGCCGATGGCGTTCGCCTCCAGCGTCTCCATGTGCGTGTCGAAAGTGATCGCCTCGACCCGCTTGAGCCGCGCCACCCGCGCGAGGAAGCTGTCGCGCCGCTCCGGCTGCATGAAGGGCCCGAGCACCAGCAGCGCCGGCCAGGGGATCTGCTGGTCGCTCTCGTAGGCGCTGATGACCCATTCGATCAGCCGCTCGCCATCGCCGCCGCCGCCGGGCGTCACCAGGATATAGGGCCCCCGGGTGATGTCGGGCATGCGCTTGGACGGCGGCAGGGCCGGGGTCGAGCGCCGGAGATAGCCGGTATAGACCATCTTGCGCTTCACGCTCTGCGGCAGTTCGATCCCCTCGAGCGGATCGCAGATCTGCGGCAGGCCGTAGATCCAGATATCGTCATAGAAGTTTCTCAGCGCCGGCACCGCGCGCTTGCGCGCCCATTCCGGCGCGAGCAGCTTGGGCTCGTCCATGACGTCGCGCAGGCCCAGCACGAGGCGCGTGCCGCGGCCCTTGAGCAGCTTGAGCGTCGAGGCCACCTCGCCGCGCAGGCCGAGCGGCTCCTTGTCGACGATGAATACGTCCGGATTGAAGATCGAGGCGGTGTGCTGGATGATCGAGGAGCGGAGCGCCAGCATCTCCTCGATGTCAAGATGCAGGTTGAGCGAGGTATATTGCCCGTTGCGCAGCTTGATCACGCCGGGCACGCGCACGAAATCGACCCGCGCCCGGAAATCGAAGCTGCCGATGATGGGCGAGCCGGAGAGGATCAGGACCGAGACGTCCTTGTCGTTCTCGACGAGCGAATGCGCGATGGCCCGGCAGCGGCGCAGATGGCCGAGCCCCATCGTGTCATGGCTGTATATGAGAACCCGCGACCCCGACCGGATGTTGTTCATGCAGAGCGGCTTTCTGCCCTAGCCCCCTTTTGCCGGGATATTGGCACAGGGAGCGAAGGCCTGCCAAGGAAGGTTTGATGATGCCTTTCCGGGGTAGCGTCGAGGCGCGAATATCCCCGGATGGCGTGCGCGGACCGCTCGGGGCACGTTTTGTTCATGCGGGAATTCCGCCGATTCGTCCCCATTTCCCTGTTCCGCAGTTCAAGCAATTGTGTTGGCGTGGCACAGAGTGCCTGTCGATTTCGGTGCCCGGCTCGGGCAACCTCGGGCCGGGTCCCGGGACGGCCGGCCCGCGCGTTAGCCCGATGGCAACGGTTCCCGGCTTCACTCGGGTCTGTATAATCCCCCGGCTTGCCCGAGGGGGGCCAGGTCGAAAATCAGAAAGCGGAAGGCTGACGGCGGCGGCATGGAGAAGAGTATCTACACCTTCATCATCAAGTACAGCCTCAGGCAGCAGATCATCCTGACGGTCCTGTCCTTCGCGTCCTTCGTTCCCTACTACTACTACCTGACGATGCCCAAGACCATCGTCAACCAGGGCATCAGCGGCAAGGACATCACCTTCCCCTATAACCTGCTGGGGCAGGAACTCTCGCAGACCACCTACCTGCTGATGCTGACCGCGGCCTTTCTCGGCCTCGTGATCGTGCAGCAATGCTTCAAGTATTCGATCAACGTCTACCAGGGAATTTCCGGCGAGCGCATGCTGCGCCGGCTGCGCTACGAGCTCTACGCGCACGTGCTGCGCTTTCCGCTGCCGACCTTCCGCAAGCTGAGCCAGGGCGAGATCATCCCGATGATCGTCGCCGAGACGGAATCGCTCGGCGGCTTCATCGCCGAGAGCTTCTCGACGCCGCTCTTCCAGGGCGGGCTGTTCCTCGTCTCGCTCGGCTTCCTGTTCGTGCAGAACTGGGCCATCGCGCTGGCCGCCCTCGCGCTCTATCCCTTCCAGCTCTACATCATCCCGAAGATGCAGCGGAAGGTGAACCTGCTCGGCAAGGAGCGGGTCAAGGCGGCGAGGCGCCTTTCGGACCGCATCGGCGAGAGTATCCAGGGTGTGCAGGAGGTGCATGCCCACAACACCGCGCGGCGGCTGCTTTCGGAATTCTCGCAGCGCCTCGGTGATATCTACTGGACGCGCTTCGAGATCTTCCAGCGCAAGTTCATGATCAAGTTCCTGAACAACTTCCTCCAGCAGGCGGGACCCTTCCTTTTCTATTCGATCGGCGGTTATCTCGCGATCCGCCAGCAGCTCGATGTCGGCACCATCGTCGCCGCCGTGGCCGCGCACAAGGAAATGGGCGCGCCGCTCAAGGAACTGCTCAACCACTACCAGCAGCGCGAGGATGCGCGCATCAAGTACGAACAGGTGATCGCCCAGTTCGATCCGGACGGCATGCGCGACCCGCGGCTCCAGCTCGCCGAGCCGGACAAGATCGAGCCGCTCGCCGGCGAGCTGCAGGTCTCCCAGCTCAACCTCGCCGACGAGGCGGGCAACGCGCTGATCGAGAATGTCTCCTTCCAGGTGCCGCTCGAGAGCCACGTGGCGGTGGTCGGCAATGCCGGATCGGGCCGGGAGGATCTGGCCTTGCTGCTGGCGCGGCTGCTGTTTCCCGGCAAGGGCAAGATCGCGATCGGCGGCAACGACATCGCCCAGCTTCCCGAGGCGGTCACCGGCCGGCGCATCGCCTATGTCGGCGCCAGTCCCTACATCTTCAACGCCTCGATCGAAAGCAATCTGTTCTACGGCCTGCGCCACCTGCCGCTGCTGCCGCGGCAGTATCAGGGCGAGGAACTCAAGCGGCACCAGACCCATCTGCGCGAGGCGGCGGCCTCCGGCAACTCGACCGACGATCCGGCCGCCGACTGGACGGATTACGCGGCGGCCGGCGTCGAGGACATGGCCGGCCTGCGCGAGGCCGGCATCCGGGCACTGCGTATCGTCCAGCTCCACGACGACGTCTATCAGTTCGGTCTGCGCGGCACGATCAATCCGAACCGCGAGCCCGATCTGGCGGAGGCGATCCTCAAGGCGCGTGCCGCCTTCCGCGACAAGCTGGCGCGCCCGGAAGTCTCCAAGCTGGTGGAGGGCTGGGACCGCGCGCGCTACAACCGCAACGCCACCGTGGCCGAGAACCTGATGTTCGGCAATCCGGTGGGCGATGCGCTGGTGCCCGAGCGGCTGGCCGAGCATCCTTACGTGCTCCAGGTGCTCGACAAGGTGGGTCTGACCGACACCTTCCTGAAACTCGGCCACCAGGTCGCCGCCACCACCGTCGAGCTGTTCGCCGACCTGCCGCCGGACCATGAATTCTTCCAGCAGTTCTCGTTCATCTCGTCCGAGGACCTGCCGCTGATGCAGGAGCTGCTGGGGCGGGCCAGCAAGGAGCGGCTGGGCGAACTCAAGGCGGAGGACCGGGCGCGGCTCATGTCGCTGCCCTTCAAGCTGATCCCGGATCGTCATCGCCTGGTGCAGTTCGACGAGGAGCTGATGGCGCGCATCGTGCAGGCGCGCGAGGTCTTCGCCAGCGACCTGCCGGAGAACCTGCGTCACGCCGTGGCCTTTCTCGACCGCGAGAAATACTCCGCGGTCGCCACCATCCAGGACAACATCCTGTTCGGCAAGGTCGTCTATGGCCAGGCGCAGGCGGCGGAGATGGTGTCCGGCCTGATCGGCGAGGTGATCGACGATCTCGGGCTGCGCAACCGCGTGGCGATGGTCGGCCTCAATTTCGAGTGCGGCATCGCCGGCGGCCGCCTGACCCAGGCGCAGCGCCAGAAACTTGCCATCGCCCGTTGCATCGTCAAGCGGCCGGACCTCTTCATCCTGTCCGACGCCACGCTGCCGCTCGACAGCGCCTCGCAGGGCAAGGTCTTCGAGGCGATCCTCGAAGAGTTCCGCAGCCGCGGCATCGTCTGGTCGCTACAGCGCGCGCAACTCGCCAGCCGCTTCGACCGCATCCTGGTCATGCGTTCCGGCCGGCTCGTCGAACAGGGGGGGTTCGATGAGCTGGACCGCGAGGGCACGCATTTCCGGGAGCTGCTGGCGCAAGAATAAGGAGGATCCAAGTGAGCCTGAACGAGGAAGTCGAACTGCTGCGCAACATCCCTCTCTTCGCCAAGCTCGAGGCATCGAAGCTCAAGCTGCTTGCCTTCACCAGCGAGCGGCTGACCTTCCAGCCGGGCCAGTCGCTCTTCCGCCAGGGCGACATGGGCGATGCCGCCTACATCATCGTCTCGGGCGAGGCGGACGTCATCGTCGACACGCCGAAGGGTCCACTCAAGGTGGCGGGGGTGAAGAAGAACGACTTCGTCGGCGAGATCGCCATCCTCTGCGACGTGCCGCGCACGGCGACCATCACCGCGCAGAGCGAGCTCACCACGCTGCGCATCTCCAAGGACCTGTTCTTCCGGCTGATCAGCGAGTTCCCGCAGATGGCCGTCGAGATCATGCGCGTGCTGGCGCAGCGCCTCGAGAAGACCACCTCGGATCTCCGCGATACCAACGCCAGGCTGCGCCAGCTCCAGGGCGGCTGAACGGCGCGCCGATGCGCCGGGACATCGAGGAGCGCGCGCTCAATGCCTGGCCGGCGCTGGAGACGCTGGTGCATGACGGCTGGCTGCTGCGCAGCGCGCGCGGCCATACCAAGCGCGCCAATTCCGCGACGCCGCTCTATGCCGGCCCGCGGCCGCCGGAAGACAAGATCGCGCATGTGGAGGATTTCTACGCGCGGCGCGGCCTGCCGGCCATAGTCCGCCTTGCCGGCCCGCCCGGGATCACGGCCGATCTGGACGAGCGGCTGGCGCGGCGTGGCTACCGGCTGGTGGACCCGACCTCGGTGCGCCTGCTGCAACTGCCTGGCACCCGCTTCGCCTTCCATGGCGAGGTGATCCTGGCGCCTGCGCCGGCCGAGGCCTGGATGCAGGGCGTGGCGCGCCTTGCCGCGCTTGGCGCGCCGGCGCAGGCGACCCTGGCGGAGATGATGCGGCGCGTCCCGCCCGAGCGCGCCTTTGCCGGCATCTGGCGGGAGGGCCGCCTTGCCGCTGCCGGCCTCGGCGTCCTGGAGGCGGGCGCGGTCGGGCTGTTCGAGATCGTCACCGATCCGCAGATGCGCCGTCAGGGCCTGGCGCGGCGCGTGGTCGAGAGCATCCTGGCCTGGGCCGCCGCGCAGGGCGCCACGGAAGCCTATCTGCAGGTGGTGGCGGCCAATGGCCCGGCCATCGCGCTCTACGACCGGCTCGGCTTTCGTGAATGTCATGCCTATCACTACCGGGTCGGCCTGACGTGAACGTGAAATGCGTGTGAAGGGGGCGGGCGCGAAGATCGGCCGGTATCGTTCCTTCATCATCCGGTTTCGCGACATGCTCAACATCCAGGCGCTGCGCCATCCCAATGAATCGATACTGGGCCTTATCGGCATGATCTATGGCGGGTTCATCTGGTTTGCCCTGCTGGTCGGCACCTTCGGCGGCATATTCCTTATCCTGCTGCCGGTACTTTTCTGGCTCTATGTGATCCAGGGCCTCTTCCGCGCCATCATCCTCGGTAGTGCCGTCCGCGTCTCGGATCGGCAGTTCCCCCATATCCATGCCATGGTGACGAAGGCGGCCGCCGATCTCGGCCTGAAGTCGGTGCCCGACACTTTCGTGGTCAATTCCTCCGGCGTGATCAACGCCGTCGCCGTCCGCTTCCTGAGCCAGCGCTACGTGCTGCTCTATTCGCAGCTTGTGGACCTGATGGACGAGAAGCAGCTTCGCTTCGTGATCGGCCACGAACTGGCGCATCATGCCGCCGGGCACCTGACCCTGTGGAAGACCGCGCTGATGGGCCCGGCCCGGCTGGTGCCTCTTCTTGGTCCGGCCTATTCGCGCGCCTGCGAATATACCGCCGACCGCATCTCCGCCGCGCTGACCGGCGATAGCGCCAGCGCCGCGGCGTCGCTCGCGGTGCTGGCTTGCGGCTCGATACGGCTCATGCCGAACCTCGATGCAGCCGATTTCCGCGCCCAGGAAGCGCAGGTGCCGCCGATCTTCGGCCTGCTCAGCATCCTCTTCGCCACTCATCCGCGCCTGACGCAGCGGGTGATCGAGGTGGAGAAGTTCGGCGCGAACCCGGCCGGCGGTATGGCGCCCGCCGCCGCCGCGCCGGCCATCGTGCAGAGGGCCTGATCCTACCCTTCGCGGCCTTTCAGCGCGGGCGGCGCGTTCGGCTCCGGGCCGGCGGCCGCCCGTCGCAGGTCCTGATAGCGGGCGAGGATGCCGGCGCATTCCGCCATCGCCTCGGCATCGTTGAAGGCAGGCACGCCGGCCGCCTCCAGTCGCGCGAACCAGTCCGCCTTGCCGGGCAGGGTGCCCATCATGGCATGCAGCACCGGGATGCCGATGGCGGGGGCGAGTGCTGCGATCCGCGCCACCACCGGTCCCGCATCGACCATGAACGGCACCACATGAATGCCGAGAACCGCATCATAGGTGCCGGCAGCCATGTCCCGCACTGAATCGAGCGCCAGCGCGAACCGCTCCTCGCGCGCATCCGCCAGCAGGTCGACCGGATTGGCGATGGAGGCTTCCGCCGGCACCTGCGCGCGCAGGTGCGCGGCCATGGCGCGAGGCAGGGGCGGCATTTCCAGGCCCTCCCCCCCCCCCCCCCCCCCCCCCCGCACGCCCGGGCCGCCCGAGTTGGAGAGGACGAGCACGCGCCGCCCGATGCCTCCCGGCAGAAAGCCGAAACCTTTCGCCGCCAGCATGAGGCGGCGCAGCGAGCGCACGCGGATCAGTCCGCATTCGGCGGCGAAGGCCTCGATCGCCGCATCGTCGTTGGCGACGGCCCCGGTATGGGCGCGCGCGGCCTCCGCCCCGGCGCCGGAGCGTCCGCCCATCAGCAGGATGACCGGCTTCTCGGCCGCGACGGCACGGGCGATGCGGCGGAAGCGCGCCGGATCGTCGATGCCCTCGACATAGAGCAGCACCGCGCGGCAGTCCGGCCGGCTGCCGAGATAGGCCAGGTAATCGTCGATGCCCAGATGCATGGCGTTGCCGACCGAGACCACGGTGCCGAGCGGGATCGCGGCGGCGTTGGCGGCGGCGATCGCCTCCTCGGCGAGGGCGCCGGACTGGGAGATCAGCGCGATGCCGCCACCGGGCGGGAAGTCGCGCAGGAAGGTGGCGCCCAGATGCCCGCCGGCCGCAAGCCCGCCCGGCCCCATATGGATGATGCCTGCGCAGTTCGGCCCGGCGATCGTCATGCCGGCCTGCGCGGCGATCTCGCGCACTTCGCGCTCGCGCCGTCGTCCGTCCTCGCCCGCCTCGATGAAGCCGCCCGGCAGCACCAGCACATGGCGATGGCCGCTGGCCGCCGCCTCGCGCAGGGCGTCGGGGATCAGGTCCGGGCGGATGACGATGATGCAGAGCTCGGCCGGCTCCGGCAGCGCGGCGAGCGAGGTTCGGACTTCGAGGCCAAAGGCGCTGCCACCGCGTGGATTGACGGGATGGATCGGCCCCCGGAAGCCGCCGATCCGCAGGTTCTGCAGCACCGCTCCGCCCGAGGACGTGGCACGCTCCCCGGCGCCGACCACGGCGACGGAGGCCGGCGCGAAAAAGGGCCTGAGATCGGGCGGCGCGCTCACGCGGGCAGCTCCAGATCCACCAGCACCGGGGCGTGATCGGACGCCATCTCGAAGCCGCGCACGGCGCGCGCCACCTCCGCGCCGCGGATGGCGCCCTTCAGGCCCGGCGTGACCCAGATATGGTCGAGCCGGCGGCCCTTGTCCGCCATGTCCCAGTCCGGCGAGCGGTAGCTCCACCAGCTATAGAGCTTCTCCTCGGGCGGGATCACCTCGCGCACCGCATCCACCCAGTCATGGGCTTCCATCATGCGGCCAAGCTTCTCGACCTCGACCGGCGTGTGGCTCACCACCTTGAGGAGTTGCTTGTGCGACCAGACATCGGTCTCGAGCGGCGCGATGTTGAGGTCGCCCAGCAGAATCCGCGGACGCGAATCGCGGCGCCTGGCGAACCAGTCGCGCATCTGGTCCACGAAGCGCAGCTTGTGATCGAACTTCGGATTGGCGTCCGGGTCGGGAATGTCGCCGCCGGCCGGAACATAGAAGTTGTGCAGCTCGACGCCGCCCGGCAGCTCCACCGAGAGATGCCGGCAATCGCCCTTGTCGCACCAGTCCTCGAAAGCCGGACTGGCGAGCGGCAGGCGGGAGAAGATGGCGACGCCGTTGTAACTCTTCTGGCCGCGGACGGCGTGATGGGCAAAGCCCAGGCTCCGCACCGCATCGAGGGGGAAGTCCGGGTCCACCACCTTCGTTTCCTGCAGGCAGAGGATGTCGGGTTTCCATTCGCGCACGAAGCGGCCGAGCGGCTCGAGCCGGATGCGCACCGAGTTGATGTTCCAGGTGGCGATGCGCACGCGCCGCCCGGAGGCGGCGGACCGGCGCGATCCGCCCTTTCCCGTGCCCTTGGCCGTTGTCATGGTCTCCGGCTCTTCTTTCTCGTTTCAGAACAGGTTGAAGCTGCGCCCGACGATGCCGAGCGGCCAGCGCCCCGCCTCGAACAGGCGGAACTTGCTGGCGAAGGGATGGTCTACCTCATCGCCGGCCAGAAGCACCAGCGCCGCCTGGTAACAGGCCTGGGTCGCCGCGCCGGCCGCGGCGCGGATCAGGGCCTGGTCGGCGCAGCCGAAGCGCGCCGCGGAAACCGCCGCCGCGCCATGCACGACGTCGGAGGCGGCCTGGGTGGCGCGCGTGAGGGCCTGCAACAGGCGCTCTTCCGGCAGGGCGGCGCGCGCCGTCTCGAGCAGGCCGGCGCGAAGCTGCTCCTCCGCTTCCCACCAGGCGGTGTTCCAGTCCGGGTTGCGCACGCAGGATTCCGCCTCGTCCCAGTCGTTGACCAGCGCCACCTCCGCCTCGGGAAAGCCGAGCGCGGAGATGTAGGCGCGCGCCTCGTCGAGTTCGGCCGCACCCAGCCGCTCGCCAAGCGCGGAGAACCAGGCCACCTGGCGCACCAGCCGGGCGAAGCGCGCCATGGCCGCGCCGGCCGGGTCGTCGCCGAAATCGGGATTTGCGCCCATGCTGCTCGATCCTCGCTGGCGGCCGCCTCAATGGTTGCCGCGATCCTCGCGCCAGAGGCCGAGCTTCTTCTGCACCGGCCGGTCGGAGAAGCTGAACAGTACCGCATCGGTGTCGGCCTGGTGCCAGTGTCGCGTCCATGACGGCACCACCAGGATATCGCGCGGACCCCAGGCGAGGATCTCCTCGCCGATCATGGTGCGCCCGCTGCCCTCGACCACGGAATAGACGGTGGCATCGGTGCTGCGATAGGGCTCGCTGCCGAAGCCCCTGGGCAGGAGCTGCATGAAGGCGCCGATGGTCGGCATGGCATAATCGCCGCTCGCCGGATTGACGTACTGCACCTTGAGGCCATGGCAGGGGTCCCATTCCTTGCTTCGCCGCATGACCTCGAGCGCCTCGCGCGTGCGCGAATAGGGATAGTTGAAGACCGGCGAGGTGCGCGAGACCGGCTCGTAGTCGACCGGCAGCAGGCCGCTGCCGAAGCGCGCCAGCGAATCGCCGGCCGGTCGGGTCAGCGGATGCGCCGCCTCGCCATAGCCCTCGGCGAAGCTGCAATCGAGCGCGCGCACCAGCGGGATGTCGAGCCCATCCAGCCAGATCATCGGCCCCTCGCCCTCATGGCCATGATCGTGCCAGGTCCAGGATGGCGTGATGACGAAATCGCCGGGCGACATGTAGGTCTTTTCGCCGTCGACCGCGGTGAAGCCGCCCGACCCTTCGACGATGAAGCGCAGCGCGCTCTGCGCGTGGCGATGCGCCGGCGCCACCTCGCCCGGCATGATGAGCTGCAGTCCGGCATAGAGCGAGGTGGTGATGCGCGACTGACCGGGCAGGCCGGGATTCTCCAGCACCAGCACGCGCCGCTCCGCCTCGCGCGCGCTGATGATCTCCGCCGATTCCAGAAGGAAGGGCCGGACCTCGTCATAGCGCCAGAGCGCGGCGCGGCAATCGCTTCTTGGTTCGGGCGTAATCAGGCCGCGCAGCACCTCCCAGAGGGGCGCCAGATGGTGTGGCGCCATCCGCTCGTAGAAGGCGCGTCGCTGTTCGGCCGTGGTCTTCGTCGCTGTATCCGTCTGCATGGTCTCCTCCCCGCCCGGGCACCGCCCAGGAGGTCATTATGCCGCCGCCGGGGCGGCGGGCGGAAGGGTGAGGCCGAGCGCGCCGACCACCTCGCGCGCCCGCTCCATGAAGTCGGCCAGCATGTCCTCGTTGCTGCGCTGCTTGATGCCCCACTTGCGGTAGATCTCGTTGTTGCGCGACTGCGGCCGGCCGAAGAAGGCCGGCAGAAACGGGAAATACCGGTCGATGGCGTCCTGGACTTCCCGCCGTCCCGCCTCGCTCTGGCAGAGTTCGGTGCAGAAATCGCGGCCGAACTGGGCGTGGAATCGCTCCTCCGGCATGGTCATGCGCGCCAGGTTGCGCAGCGGCAGGAAGCTGCACTGCGCCAGATCCTCGACCTGGAGGATTTCCGCGAGATCGGCAAGCAGCTTGATGACGCAGAATTCCGCCCAGGTGTTGAGCGGAAACTGGAAGATGGACAGCGGCTGCTTCTCCGCCGGCGTCATGCGCTCGGCCGGAATGCCCATCTCCTCGCCCAGTTCGCGGAAGCGCACGTGATGGCCATATTCCTCCATCGCGACCCGGCAGGTCAGCCACTTGGCATAGGGATTGGGCGCGAGGCGGATCGCCGGCTCGTCGAAGACCTGGGCGCCATAGAGTTCGTTGACCGCGTGGCTGATCACGATCTTCTCGATGGCGATGCGGAACTCTTCGGGCTGCTGGGCGAGTTCGGCGCAGGTGCGGACCTGATTGGCTTGCGACATGGCATGTCCTCCCTCTGTCAGACGAGCGGCTCGGTATCGAAGGTTTCGAGATCGGTGGCGAGCGTGGCGTAGTGCGGTCCGAAGTCCCGCGCTGCGGCGGCGGCGAAATCGGCGGCCTGCCAGTCGGCCTGGGCGACCAGGCGTGCGGCGGGGCGCGGCTGGGAGAAGAGGAATATCTCCCGCCCGCGCACGCCGACAAGCTGGCCCGTGATCCCGGCACCATGATCGGAACAGAGCCAGCTTGCGACGCGGGCCACGTGCCCGGGCGCGATCTTGAGCGCGCGCGCCTTGTAGCTTTCCTGGGCCGGGTTCTGCGGCCGGATTGAGTGGGTGACGCGGGTCGCCGCGAAGGGGACGAGGCCGTTGCAGGCAACACCACTGCGCGCCATGTCCATGGCGACCGTGCGGGTCAGGCCGAACAGGCCGGCCTTGGCGGCGGCATAGGCGGACTGGCCGAGATTGCCGTAGAGGCCGACGCTCGAGACCATGTTGAGCACGCGGCCCCAGCGTCCGTCGCCGCGCCCGGCCCTGGCCTGCTCGCGCATGAAGGGCGTCGCCGCAGCCAGCAGGTAGAAGGCGGCGGAGAGATTGGTGCGGATCACCGCCTCCCAGTCCGCCGGCTCGCCCTTGAAGATGAAGGCATCGCGCAGGATCGCCGCATTGTTGACCACGATATCGACCGCGCCGAAGCGCTCGCGCGTGCGCGCCACCACCATGCGCGCCGCTTCCGGGCTGGCCACGCTTTCCGCGATGGCGAGCGCCCGCTCGCCGAGCTTGCCCGCCTCCTCGCGCACCGCCTGCATGTCCTGGCCCGATCCGTCGATGGCGCTGCCCGGATCGACGATCACCACCTGCGCGCCGTGCCGCACGAAATCCTCGGCGATGGCCCGGCCGATGCCGCGCGCCCCGCCGGTGACGATGGCGACGCGGCCTTCCAGAAGACGATCCTTGACCTGCATCAGCGTCCGGCTCCTGCTCTTTCCGCCTCGGTATAGAAGGCATCCGCATGGCATCGCTCGCGCCCGAGGCCACGCTCGGCCAGCGCCGCCATGCAGGTCTCGACCATGACCGGCGGGCCGGCGAGATAGGCGCGCGCGCCATCGACCTCGCCGATATCCGAACGGATGATGTCGGCGAGGAAGCCGGTGCGCCGGGCGGTGTCGCCCGAGGGCTCGGAGAGGACCGGCGTGAAACGGAAATTCCCGTGGCGGCCTTCCAGCGCGCGGAAATGGCCCTCCAGATACAGGTCGCGCTCGTCGCGCACGCCGAAATAAAGACGGATCGGCTGGCGCGCGCCAAGCGTCAGCGCCCGCTCGACGATGCTCTTGATGGGCGCGAGACCCGACCCGCCGGCAAAGGCAAGGATCGGCCCGGTATGCTTCTCGCGCAGGAAGGAGATGCCGCGCGGACCATCGAGCCGGACCATATCGCCCGGGCGCAGCCGTTCGCGCACATGCGCCGAGACGGCGCCGCCGGGAAGCGTGCGGATGTGAAACTCGAGCGTGTCCTCGTCGGGCTGGCTGGCCATGGAATAGTCCCTCGGCGGCAGGCCGTCGAAGGCGAGGCTCGCATACTGGCCGGCGGAGAAGGTGAAGGGGCCGCCTGATTCGATGCCGAGCCGAAGGCGGCTGATATCGTGCGTCAGCGGCTCGATGGAAAGCACCCGGCAGGCAAGCCGGCGCTGCGCATGGGATGCCACCTCGTCGCTTTCCAGCCAGGCCACTTCCACATCGCTCCAGGGCACGGCGCGGCAGGCGAGGATCTGGCCGGCGGCCCGTTCCTCGGCGGTCAGGGCATAGTCCGAATAGGGGGACATCTCCACCTCGCCGGCGAGCAGGTGGCTCTTGCAGGCGCCGCAATTGCCCGACTGGCAGCCACAGGGATAGTCATGCCCGGCGGCGAAGGCGGCATCGAGAATGGTCTGGCCGGGCGCGGCGCCGAACGGCGCGGCGATCTGCCGGACCCGGACGCTGAATGCCATCGGCACACCTCTCCCTTCGCCGGAAAGCCAACAAGTTAGAATTGCCGGAGGGGCCGGTCAAATTGTTTGGCAGGCCAACAATCTTCGCGAAAAAAAGCCCCCGGCCAGGGGGGATCGGCCGGGGGCGGGTGCTCTTCGCAGAGCATGCGCTGGCAGGGGTTGCCGGGCGCATCCACGCGCGGCCTCCACATGTATGGGGGGCCTGCGGAAGGCCGCGCGGTTGATCTTTATATGGGGCAGTCGATGGCAAGTTAAAGTGGCGGATCGTCGCATTTCCAGCCTGCCTCGCAGGCCCGGTGGTGCTTCCGCGAATACCTTCATTTCGCCCCTGCGCTGGCCTAGTCTGCGTCGTCATGAGACGCAAGACTTCGCCAAAAGAAGAAAAGCCTAAGGTGCGCCCGGCGCTCTCGCGCGGCATGTTGCCGGAACTCGTCGGCTATCACCTGCGCCGCGCCCAGGTCGCGGTCTTCGCCGACTTCACCGCCAGCATCGGCCGGCATGGCCTGACGCCCGGGCAGTTCGGCGTGCTCGATCTGATCCGCGCCAATGAGGGCCTGAACCAGAGCGAACTGGGCCAGGCCATGGGCGTGGACCGTTCGACGGTGGTGGCGGTGATCGACCGTCTCGAGGGGCGCGGCCTGGTGGCGCGCCGGCCCGCGCCCGGCGACCGTCGCGCGCACGCGCTCTGCCTGACCGAGGCGGGAGGCGCGCTGCTCGCGCGGCTCGAGCCGCTGGTGCGCCGCCACGAGGCGCGGCTGCTTGCCGGCATCCCGAAGGCCGAACGCGCCCTGCTGGTGCGCCTGCTCGGCCGCGTCCGGCGCAACCTGGCGGGAGACGGCGCGCTGGAATGAGCGCCGCCTCAGGCCCGCCGTGCCAGAGCCTCCTCCCGGCGCCGGCGCACGAGCTGGCGCTTCTGCGTCAGGGTGGCGAGCGAGACGCCGACGGCCACGATGGCGATCAGGATGGTGGAGATGGCGTTGATCTCCGGCGTCACGCCGAGGCGCACCTGGCTGTAGATGCGCATCGGCAGGGTGGTGGCGCCGGGGCCGGAGGTGAAGGAGGCGATCACCAGATCGTCGAGCGAGAGGGTGAAGGCGAGCAGCCATCCGGCGAGCAGGGCGGGTGCGATCAGCGGCAGGGTGACGACGAGGAAGGTCTTGAGCGGCGGCGCGCCGAGATCCATCGCCGCTTCTTCCAGCGAGCGGTCGAAGCCGACCAGGCGCGACTGCACGATTACCGCCACATAGGCCATGCTGAAAGTGGCGTGGGCGAGCGTCACGGTCCAGTAGCCGCGGTCCCAGTCGAGCGACACGAAGAGCAGCAGCAGCGACAGGCCGGTGATCACCTCCGGCATGACCAGCGGCGCATAGATCATGCCGGTGAAGAGCGTGCGGCCGCGAAAGCGCGCGAAGCGCGCCAGCGCCAGGCCGGCCAGCGTGCCGAGGATGGTGGCGATGGTCGAGGAGAGCAGGGCGACGCGGAGCGTCACCATCGCCGCATCGATGATCTGCTGGTTCTGGAACAGCGCCACGTACCAGCGGGTCGAGAACCCGGCCCAGACCGTCACCAGCCGCGACTCGTTGAAGGAGAAGATCACCAGGATGACGATCGGCAGGTAGAGGAAGGCGAAGCCCAGGGTCAGCGCGGTGACGCCGAAGGGCGAGAGGCCGTCGCGCGCGCTCATTTGCCGAATTCCGAGCCGCGCGCGGCCTGCTGGCGCTGGAACAGCACGATCGGCACCACCAGCAGCAGCAGCAGGATCACGGCGATGGCGCTGGCCAGCGGCCAGTCGCGGTTGTTGAAGAATTCCGCCCACAGCGTCTTGCCGATCATCACCGTCTCCGAGCCGCCGAGCAGGTCGGGGATGACGAACTCCCCCATGGCCGGGATGAAGACCAGCAGGCAGCCGGCCAGGATGCCGGGCAGCGAGAGCGGCACGGTCACGCTCCAGAAGCTCTTCCAGGGGGGCGAGCCCAGATCGGCCGCGGCCTCGAGCAAGGTCAGGTCCATCTTCTCCAGCGAGGCATAGAGCGGCAGCACCATGAAGGGCAGGTAGGAATAGACGATGCCGATATAGACGCCCCAGTCGGTGTTGAGAATAACGAGCGGCTCGTCGATCAGGCCGATGCCGGTCAACGCCGCGTTCAGAAGGCCCTCGTTCTTGAGGATGCCGATCCAGGCATAGACTCGGATCAGGAAAGAGGTCCAGAAAGGCAGGATGACCAGCATCAGCAGCAGCGCCCGCGCCCGTTCCGGGGCGCGAGCCATGGCATAGGCCATCGGATAGCCGATCGCCAGCGTGATCGCCGTCGAGACGAGGGCGATCCGCAGGCTGTTCAGGTAGGAGCGCAGGTAGAGATCGTCGCTGAAGAGCAGCAGGTAATTGCCGATATTGAGCCGGACCTGCAGATAGAGGCTGCCCGCCTCGTCCAGCAGTTCGATCAGCGGCGTGTAGGGCGGGCGGGCGAGCACCACCTCGGCGAAGCTCAGCTTGAGCACGATCAGGAACGGCGCCAGGAAGAAAAGTGCCAGCCACAGATAGGGCACCGCCACCACCAGCCGCCGCCGCCGGCGCTCCGCCCGGCTTTCCCCGTTCACGACAGCAGCACCACGCCGGCGCCGGGCGCCCAGCTGATCCAGACCCGGTCCTCCCAGGTGATCGGCCGTTCCACGAGGCGCAGCCGGTTCGCCAGCGCCACGCGCACCATGGCGCCGCTCGCCGCCTTGACATGGTAGATCGACATGTCGCCGAGATAGCCGATATCGAAGACCGTGCCCTCGATGACATTGACCGCCCGTTCCGCAGGGGGTTCGAGCGCGAGAGCGAGCTTCTCCGGCCGGAAGGCGACCGCGCAGGCGGCACCCTCGGCCACGTCATGGCCGCGGTCGATGAAGACATGGGTGCCGGCGGCGGGCGCGTGGATCAGCGTCCCGTCGCGTTCGGAGCGGACCACGCGTCCCTCGAAGACGTTCACATCGCCCACGAACTCCGCGACGAAGCGCGAGGCCGGAAACTCATAGACCTCCGCCGGAACGCCAAGCTGGCGGATGCGGCCCTGGTCCATCACGGCCATGCGCGTGGACACCGTCATCGCCTCCTCCTGGTCGTGGGTGACAATGACGAAGGTGATGCCAAGCCGCTCCTGGATGCTCACCAGCTCGAACTGGGTATGTTCGCGCAGCCGCTTGTCGAGCGCCGCCAGCGGCTCGTCGAGCAGGAGAAGTTTCGGCCGCTTGACCAGTGCGCGCGCCAGCGCCACGCGCTGGCGCTGGCCGCCGGAGAGCTGGTGCGGCCGGCGCCCGCCCAGCCCCTCCATCCTGACCAGTGCCAGCATCTCCTCGACGCGCGTCGCGATCTCCTGCTTGCGAATGCCGTCCTGCTTCAGGCCGAAGGCGATGTTCTGTGCCACGCTCATATGCGGGAAGAGGGCGTAGGACTGGAACATCATGTTGACCGGCCGGCGATACGGCGGCACGGCCGACATATCGGCGCCGTCGATCTCGATGCGGCCGCGCTCGGGCTGCTCGAAGCCGGCCAGCATGCGCAGCAGGGTCGTCTTGCCGCAGCCCGACGGGCCGAGCAGGGAGAAGAACTCGCCCTTGTAGATGTCGAGCGTGACCCGGTCGACCGCCGTCTGGCCGGCGAAGGACTTGCTGACCTCGAGCAGGCGGATATAGGGAACCGAGGCCGGGTCGTTCCAGGGCTCGAGGCGCAGGCGCGGCTGCGGCGATGCCTGGCTCATGCGCCGCGCCCTCCCGCCGGAAGAGGATGGTTCAATTTGCCGCCTTGACCCTGGTCCAGATGCGCGTGAGCAGGCGCTGCTGCGCCTGGTTGTTCGGCGTGATCGTATAGAGGCGCCGGATCGTCTCGGGCTTCGGGAAGACGTCCTCGTCCTCCATCGTCTCCTTCGAGATGTAGCGCAGCGAACTTTTGTTGCCGTTGGGATACTGCACCGCGTCCGAGATGCGGGCGATGACCCTGGGCTCCATCAGGTAGTTGATCAGCGCATGGGCGTGGTCCGGGTTCGGCGCATCGACCGGGATCGCCATGTTGTCGAACCACATCAGCGCGCCTTCCTTGGGCAGCAGATACTGCACGCGCACGCCGTTCTTGGCCTCCTCCGCGCGCGCCTTGGCCTGCAGGATGTCGCCGGAATAGCCGAAGGCGAGGCAGATGTCGCCATTGGCCAGGTCGTTGATGTATTGCGAGGAATGGAACTTGCGGATGTGCGGGCGGATCTTGAGCAGGTGCTCCTCTGCCTTCGCCAGGTCCTTCGGGTCCTTGGAATCGGGATCGAGCCCGAGCCAGCGCAAGGTCGCCGGGATCATCTCGTCCGGCGCGTCCAGCAGGTTGACGCCGCAATCGGCGAATTTCGACACGACGTCCGGATCGAAGATCATGGCCAGCGAATTGGCCGGGGGCCTGGGCATGCGCTCCTTGATCTTGTCGGCATTGAGGCCGATGCCGGTGGTGCCCCACATGTAGATCACGGCATGCTCGTTGCCCGGATCGTACTTGGTCATCCGCTGCATCAGGTCCGGGTCCATGTGGCGCAGGTTGGGCAGCTTCGACTTGTCGAGCTTGCCCAGCACGCCGGCCTTGATCTGGCGCGCGAGATAGGTGTTGGTCGGCACCACCAGGTCGTAGCCGGAGCGCCCGGCCATCAGCCGCGTCTCCAGCACGTCGTTCGAATCATAGACGTCGTAGACCACGCGGATGCCGGTCTCGCGCGTGAAATCCTCGAGAACCTTCGGGTCGATATAGTCCGACCAGTTGTAGACCCGCACGACCTTGTCCTGGGCATTGGCCGCGCCGATCGCGATTACGACGCCGGCCAGGCCGGCAAAAAGCGCCATGCTGGCGAGAAGTGACTGGGTGAATCGCTTCATCGTCATCTCCGAAAGTCAGCCTTGCGCGGATGCGCGTCCGGTCGATTTCGGCGCATTGAGCCGCCTGCGGACCGGCTTGTCAATGCGTGAGGGACCCTAGAGGCCCGTCCGCGAGCGCCCCCTAACGCGGCCCCATATCGACGAAGTAGAAAAGATCGGATTTGAGCGGGATGTTGGTGCGCACATCGCTCAGGGTCACTTCGGTCTGCTGGCCGCCGGCATCCTCGACGACCCATTGCCGGAGCGCCAGCGGCTCCTCCGAGAAGACCAGGGTGATGCTGCCCTCCTTCGGCTTCTTCGGATCGAAGACGGTGAGCCGGAGCGTGCCCGGGCCGCGGGTCAGCGCCGAAATGCCCGCGCTCTCGCCGAACTCGATTTTCTCGCGCACCAGGAAGGCAAGCGGCGTCGAGCCGAGCGGGATATGCGAGGTCTGGCGCAGTTCCTTGTCGTGGAAGATGAAGAAATTGCCATCCGCCACCAGCAGGATCGGCACCGGCGGGTCGTATTCGAAGCGCATGCGGCCGGGCCGGCGCATCAGCACCCGGCCCTGCGAGATACTGCCGTCGGGCGCCACCTGGGTGAAGCGTGCCTCGAAGCTCTTCACCTCGTTCAGATAGGCCTGGATGCGGGCGATCTCCGCCTCATCGGCGGCGCGCGCGCCGGCGCCCGCAGGCAGGGCGAGCACGCCAATGCCGAGCAGGAGGCCGGCGATGGCGGTGCGTCTGGTGGTGTCGGGGCGGTTTCCCATGCCTTCTAACTGGCACCGCGCGGGGGTGCGATCAAGCGGAAAAGGCCGTCGCCATCAAAGGACCCGGCCCCCGCCACCCCGCCGCCTCAATCGGGCTCGGTCCGGACCGGTCCGATGCCTTAGTCGCCGCCGCGCCGAACGAGCGAAGCGGCAATGATCTCCGTCATCGACTCGAGCCGGCCTGCATCCGTTCCTTCGATGCTCGCACGAATCCAGTCCTTTCCGGCCATCAGGCTGATGGCAAGCACGAAGCCGGCCCGATCGGCCAGTTCGCGCAGGAAGAAGCGCATCGTCCGGCCGTTGCCGTCGCGGAACGGATGAATATGGTTCAGTTCGCAGATGTGGTGGGCCGCGCGCGCCGCAAAACGTTCGCGGTCCAGGCCGCGCAGAAACTTCTCGGCTGCCAGCTGACGAAACTGGTAGTCCATCGCCCCGTCGATGAAGCGCGGCGCCATGAATGTCGTGTTGCCCTTGCCTATGCCGACCGTGCGATGCTGGCCGGCCCAAGGGTAGATGTCGCCGAACAGGTGCTCATGCACCTGCCGAAATCCGGCCGCCGTCATCTTCAGATCCGGCAGGCGCTCGCGGCTCCGCGTACGGGCAATGAGGCGCTCCGCTCTTGCAAGCTCATCGCCGTCACGAATGTTCAATTTGTTGATCAGAACATTCGTGCCCGCGTAGATGTATGGATCGGCCGCCGACATGGCGGCAGGGCGCGGGCGGGGCTATCCGATCTTGCCGGTAACGAACTCCCGCACAAGTTTTGCCGCAAGATCATGCGGCACGCGTTCTTCCTCCAGCATGTCGAAGAACGCTTCTTCCGAGGGCGTGAGATGGATTCCCTCGATCGCATCGCTAACGCGCGCGTCCGCGCGACGCCGCGGCATCTCCGCCAACTCTTCCTTGCTCATCGGCGTGTATTTCATGCGGCGGAGCCTGGCGCGGATCGCCTCGATGCGCCGCAAGTCTTCGGCAGCCCCAGCCTGTCCTTGCGATATTCGGACAACCGCCATTTCGGTCTCTCCCATCCGGTCGCGGCGCCCCCTACAATCCGATTGTCAATATATCACAAGGGCTTGCCCCGGTCCAACCGGACCCGCCGCCTCAATCGGGCCCTGTCTCTGGCCGCAGGAAAGTTCCGATCAGTGCTTCCAGCGTCGGCATTTCGGCAAGGCGGTTCAGCGTGACGAACGCCTCGTACTCGTCGCGATCCTTCGTTGCCATGGCGCGCGCCTCGTCGAGGCCGGGAAAGGCCAGCTTCAGCACCTCCCGGTCGCGCGCCATGTAGAGCAGGTCCCGCGTCCGTGCATCGGCCTTCGCCGTGCCCCAGTCGAGCTCGTATCCGGCCGCGCGTGCGAGCTGGGAAGTAAAAATCCGCAAGGTCCGGCTGTTGCCCTCCCTGAAGGGGTGCGCGTGGTCGAGATCCCCATAGAGGCTGGCCATGCGGGCGGCGAACCTTGCCGGATCGAGACCCTTAAGGCTTTCGCCGCCATTCAACTCCGTAAGGCTCCGCTCAAGCAGCTTCTCCACGTTCGCGCGTGGAGCATAGTGCACGATATAGCGCACCGGCGCCGATTCCAGTTCGCGATACTTGACATGACCGCGCGCCGCCGGACGGAACTCGCCCGGCCCGTGGTGAGGCAGATCCTGGCAGATACGCCGATGCACTTCCTTCAGGTGCGCAACGTCGAACCGGCCAACAACCGGCCTCTCCACAAGTTCCGCAGTTCGATTGCCGGTAAGTAGCCCCTCGTCCCTTGCCCTATCTGCCATGCCCGAAAGCCAGCATACGGACTTCGTCGTTCATCTGTTCCCGGGTTAGTTGACCGTCGAGGTAGCGTGCGATCAAAGCTTCTGCTTCGTCGCTCAGAACGAAGCCCTCGAGCCGTACGCTGCCGCGCGCAAAATCGTACGCTGCCTTGCGCGCCGCGCGCTCTTGCTCGCTGATCGAAGGTCCTGCTGACTTTGCCTTTGTGACCGCCATTTCGGTCTCTCCCATCCGGTCGCGGCGCCCCCGACAATCCGATTGTCAATATATCACAAGGGCTTGCCCCGGTCCAACCGGACCCGCCTCAGGCGGGCGGTGGCGGAGCGGCGATCAGGTGATAGCGGGGCGTCGTCTGCATCGGGTTGCCCAGCCGCAGGCGGATGCGCCAGGAAGGCCAGCCCGCGCGGTAGGCTTCCATGTCGGGGACGAGGAAGCGCGTGCGGCTCTCGTAGGTCGATGGCCGGTCGGCGCCGGAGCCGAAACCGAAGATCGGCAGCGAGATGCCGATGCCGGTGCTGGTGCGGCTGGCCGAGCCGCCGACCACGCCGAAGCCGACCCCGACGCCGCCGCCGGAATAGCTGCCGCTCGCCGTGCCGGGGGCGATGGTCGCGATCGGGTCGGAGGGGACCACCCGCCCGTCCGGCCAGATCAGTTCCGCGCCGTCGAGGGGCAGTGGATCGACGACCAGCAGTTCGATGACCTGGGCGGCCGAACCGGGCTGGAAGCCGGCGCGGATCTCCGGCCAGCCGCCGGGCGGCGTCGCGGGCTCGCTGGGTCCGCAGCCGGCGAGCGCCAGCAGGACGAGGAGAGGGAGGGCGTGGGCCGGGGGGAGCCGCATCGCCGCCGCCCCTAGCCGATATCGGCTTTGGGCATCAGTTCGTAGGGCGGCGCGAAGCCGGGCAGGCCCGCGACGCGCTCCGCCCAGGCCTTGACGTTTGGATGGTTCGCCAGCTCGAGATTGCCTTCCGCGGCGAAGGCGACCGGGGCATAGCAGGCGATGTCGGCAATGCTCGCCGCCTCGCCGACCAGCCATTGCCGTCCGGCAAGCTGTCCGTCCAGCACCTTGAGCGCCAGTTCGGCGGCATCGCGGAAGTATTTCTGCACCGCCGCGTCGGTGGTCGGCGCGAAACGGGTGAAGAACCGGGTCCGGTTGACGTTCGGCGCCAGACGGTCGGCTTCCCAGGCCAGCCATTCCTTGGCCCGCCAGGTCTCCTCGCCCCGGCCGCGGAAACGTCCGGCCTGCTCCGAGACATAGTCGAGGATCGTGTTCGACTGCACGACGATGCGTCCGTCATGGGCCAGCGCCGGCACCTGTCCGTAGCGGTTGATCTTCAGATACTCGGGCGTCTTGTGCATGCCCTTCGCCAGGTCGATGGAGCGATAGGCGAAGTCGAGTCCGCACAGCCTGAGCATCAGCCCGGCCTTGTAGCTCGGCCCGGACAGCCAGTTGCCATACAATGTGTAGCCCATTCTGGGTCTCTCCCGGTTGCGTCATTGAATTGACGGCGAAGGCGCCGGCTAGCTAAGCCCCTGCCCGGCGGCCGGTCAAGCGGAGGCGCCGGCCGCACGGCGGCGGCGCCAGAGCCAGAGCAGGAGCGGGGAGAGCCAGATCAGCACCGTGACCGCGCCGAGCGTGCCGGCGATCGGCCGGGAGAAGAAGCCGAGGATGCTGCCATCGGCCTTCTGCATCGAGCTGATGAAGTTCTCCTCCACCATCGAGCCGAGCACGAGCCCGAGAATGATCGGCGCCACGGGAAAGCCGTTCTCCTCCAGCAGATAGGCAATCACCCCCATCACCAGCATGGTGGTGACGCCGAACACCGTATTGTTGGTGGCGAAAGCGCCGACGATGCAGAAGAGCAGGATGATCGGCATCAGGATCTCGCGCCGCACCGAGAGCAGCCGCCCCGCGCTCTTGATCGCCAGCCAGCCGACGGGGAGCATCAGCAGGTTGGCGAGGATGAAGGAGAGGAACACCGCATAGAGCAGTTCCGGATTGTTCATGAAGATGGTCGGCCCCGGATTGACCCCCTTCATGAACAGGACGCCGATGGCGATGGCGGTGATGGAATCGCCTGGAATGCCGAAGACGAGCGCCGGAATCCAGGCGCCGCCGAGGGCGGCGTTGTTGGCGGCGCCGGCCTCGACGATGCCCTCGACATGGCCGGTGCCGAACTTCTCCGGCTGGCGCGAGAATTTCTTCGAGGTGGCGTAGGAGACCCAGGCGGCGATGTCGGCGCCGGCACCTGGCATGGCGCCGATCAGGGTGCCGATGACGCTGCCGCGCAGCAGGCCCTTGCGATAGGTGCGGATCAGGCCAAGCTGGCCGGTGAAGATGTTGCCGAGGCGGGTCTGGACCGGCGGGGCGGCGAGCCTTGGCGCCACCACGTAGCGCAGGATTTCCGAGACCGCGAACATGCCGACCAGCGCCGGGATCAGCGGCACGCCGCCGGTCAGCTCGAAATAGCCGAAGGTGAAGCGCGGATAGCCGGTCGCGACCCCGATGCCGATGCAGGAGATCATCAGGCCGAGGATGAGGGAGACGATGCCCTTGAGCTGGCTCTGCGGCGAGATGATCACCGCGCAGGTGAGGCCGAGGAGGGCCATCCAGAAATACTCGAAGCTCGAGAAGCGCAGCGCGAAATCGGCAAGCGCCGGCGCGAAGCTCATCAGCACGATGGTGCCGAACACGCCGCCAATGACGCTGAAGACCAGCGCCGCGCCCAGCGCCATCTCGCCCTTGCCCTGGCGGGTCATCATGTAGGCCTCGTCCGTATAGGCGGCGGAGGCGGGCGTGCCGGGGATGCGCAGGAAGCAGCCCGGGATGTCGCCGGCGAAGATCGCCATGGCCGTCGTGGTGACGATGGCGGCGATCGCCGGCACCGGGCCCATGAAGAAGGTGACCGGCACCAGCAGCGCCGTCGCCATGGTGGCGGACAGACCGGGCATGGAGCCAACGAACATGCCGAAGAAGGCCGAGGCGAGGATGACCCAGAGCACCTGCGGGTCGAGGATCAGGGCGAAGGCGGCGAGAATGGTTTCCATGGCCGCCTCAGATCAGCCCGGTGAGCGGCCCGAGGGGCAACGGGACCAGCAGGAAGCGGGCGAAGACCAGATAGGTGAGGATCGCGGCGGCGAGGCCGAGGGCGAGCGCGGGCAGCGGCCGCACCCTGAGGAACAGCATGAAGCCGCTGACCACGAGCGTCGCCGTCAGGTGGTAGCCCAGCACGTCGTCGAGCCAGGAATAGCCGAGCAGGGCGCCGAGCACGATGGCGATGCCGAACCAGCCCTGCGGCTCGCGGAGCGCCGGCGACAGGCTGACCCAGCCACCGGCCGAGAGGCCGCGCAGGCCGTTCGCGACCAGGCCGAGGCCGCAGACGGCCAGCAGGCAGGCGAGCAGGCGGGGAAAGAATCCGGGGCCGTAGGCAACGCCGGCCGCGGTCGGGAAGCCGCTCGCCGCGATGAAAACATAGGCCGCGAAGGCGATGAGCACGGCGCCGAAGACGGCATCGTTGAAGCGCATGGGGCGGGTCGTCCGGCGCGGCGTCGGGATGGGGCGGCGGCAGGCCGCCGCCCCGGGTCCCGGGTCAGTTCTTGGCCAGTCCGATCGCCTTGAGCACGGTGCCGCAATCGGCCTCCGACTGCTCCATGAACTTGACGAACTCGGCACCGGCCGCCCATTCGAGGCCGAAACCGCGGCTCGTCATGAAGTCGCGGAACTCGGCGCTCTTGTGCGCCTTCTCCAGCGCCCGGGTCAGCGTCTCGACGGCCTCCTTCGGCATGCCTTTCGGACCGGCGACGCCGCGCCAGGCGCCGGCCTTGACCGCCTGGCCGACCGCTTCCATCGAGGTCGGCGCGTCGTAGCCCGGCGTGCGCTTGGTGTCGAAAACCATCAGCGAGCGCAGCTTGCCGGCATCGAGCAGCGATTTCGCCTCCGGCAGCGAGGCCGGCGCGAAATCGGTGCCGCCCGCCACCAGCTCCTGAAGGGCGGGTGCCGCCCCCTGCGAGGGGATCCAGGTATACTGGTCGGGCTTGAGCCCGGCCTTCAGCATCAGCGAGCCGAACGCCATGTGCCAGGCGCCGCCGATCGAGGAGCCGGAGGCCAGCTTGAATTTCTTCGGATCGGCCCGCAGTGCCTCGAGCGCTTCCTTCGCGTTCTTGACCGGCGAATTGGCGGCCACGAACAGCGCGCCCGGATCGAAGTTGTAGAGCGCGATCGGCGTGTAGTCGGAGGTCTTGAGATCGGACTGGCCGAGCCAGCGGTAGGTGCCGATCTCGATGGTGATGACACCGATCGTGTAGCCGTCGGCCGGCGCCTGGGCGATGGCGGAATGGCCGACCACGCCGCCGCCGCCGGTGCGGTTGACGACGTTGAAGGGCTGCTTCAGCTCGTCCTGCAGGAGCTTGGCGATCATCCGCGCCGTGGCGTCGGTGCCGCCCCCGGCGGCCCAGGGCACGATGACGGTTACCGGCCGCTCCGGCCAGGCAGCCTGGGCCGGGCCGGCCAGTGCGGCAAGTCCCAGCATCGCCGAAGCGGCGAACGCGACACTTTTCCACGTCTTGAACATGCGTTTCTCCCCAGTTGATTTATCGTTGGTTGCTTTCGGGCAAATCCTAGGGATTGCGGACGGCGCGCGCAACGGCGATAGGAGATGGCCGGGAAACACGCTAGATTGACGCAGGCCCGACATCGTCCGCAACCGCGAGCCCGATCACGCCATGGAACCCGTCCGCAATCGCCGCGAGGTGGTCGACCGCCGCGACCTGGCGATGCGGCTCGATGCGCTCGGGCCGGCGCGCGACTGGCGCGATGCGATACCGCGGGCGGAGGCGCTCGCCATCCTCAAGCAGGCGCTGGCGGAAGGCCGCGAGGTGATCCGCCGCCGCTTCGAGGCCGGCGCAACCGGCGCGCAGACGGTGCAGGCGCAGTGCTTCCTGGTCGACCAGCTCGTGCGGGTCATCCACGACCTGGCGACGGAGAAGGTCTTTCCCAGCGCCGTGCCGACCGGCGGCGAGCGGCTTTCGATCGTGGCGGTGGGCGGCTATGGTCGCGGGGAACTCGCGCCATGGTCGGACATCGACCTGCTTTTCCTGCTGCCCTACAAGCAGACCGCCTGGGGCGAGCAGGTGGTCGAATTCATTCTCTACCTGCTCTGGGATCTCGGCCTCAAGGTCGGCCATTCCACCCGTTCCGTCGACGAGTGCATCCGCCTCGCGCGCGGCGACCTGACGATCCGCACGGCCATTCTGGAAGCCCGCTATGTCTGGGGCGACCAGAAGCTCTACCGGGAACTGCGCCAGCGTTTCCTCAAGGAGGTGGTGGCGCGGACCGGTGCGGAGTTCATCGACGCCAAGCTCGCCGAACGCGACCAGCGCCACCAGCGCATGGGCGACAGCCGTTATGTGGTCGAGCCGAACATCAAGGACGGCAAGGGCGGATTGCGCGACCTCCACACCCTGTTCTGGATCGCCAAGTATCTCTATCGCACCGACGATATCGCGACGCTGGTGGACAAGGGCGTGTTCGCCGCCGAGGAATACCGCCGCTTCGAGAACGCGCAGAACTTCCTGTGGAAGCTGCGCTGCCACCTGCATTACCTGGCCGGCCGGCCGGAGGAGCGGCTCACCTTCGACGTGCAGCGCGAGCTGGCGGTGCGCATGGGCTATACCGACCATGCCGGCACGCGCGGCGTCGAGCGGTTCATGAAGCATTACTACCTGGTCGCCAAAGACGTGGGCGACCTGACGCGCATCTTCTGCGCCGCGCTCGAAGACCAGCACCGGCGGCGCCCGAGGCTCGAACTGCTCCGCATCGGCCTCAAGCGGCGCGTCGTCGACGGCGTCTTCGTCGCCGATGGCGAACGGCTCTCCATCGCCGACGACGAGGTGTTCGAGAAGGCGCCGGTCAACATGCTGCGTCTCTTCCACCTGGCGCAGGAACGCGGCCTCGACGTGCATCCGAACGCGCTGCGCCTGATCCGCCAGAACCTGCGGCTGATCGACCGCAAGCTTCGGGCGGATCCGGAAGCCAATCGCCTCTTCATGGAGATGCTGACCTCGCCGCGCGATCCGGAAACCACCCTCCGGCGGCTCAACGAGGCCGGCGTCTTCGGCCGCTTCGTGCCCGATTTCGGCCGCGTCGTGGCCCAGACCCAGCACGACATGTACCACGTCTATACGGTGGACGAGCACACGATCCGTGCCATCGGCCTGCTCTCGAAGATCGAACGCGGCCTGCTCAAGGAGGATCATCCGCTCAGCCACGAGATCGTGCACAAGGTGCTCTCGCGCCGGGTCCTCTACCTCGCCGTGCTGCTGCACGACATCGCCAAGGGAAGGGGTGGCGACCATTCTGTGCTCGGCGCGGAGGTGGCGGTCAAGCTCGGACCGCGGCTCGGCCTCGATGCGGCGGAGACCGAGACCGTCGCCTGGCTGGTGCGCCACCATCTCGCCATGTCGGCCACCGCCTTCAAGCGCGATCTCAGCGATCCGAAGACGATCGAGGATTTCGTCCGCCTGGTCCAGAGCCCGGAGCGCCTGCGGCTGCTTCTCGTGCTGACTGTCGCCGACATCCGCGCGGTCGGGCCCAATGTCTGGAACGGCTGGAAGGGCCAGCTCCTGCGCGATCTCTACTACCACGCCGAGGAGGCGCTCTCGGGCGGGCATATCACCGCGGGGCGCGAGCGGCGGGTCGAGGCCGCCAAGCAGGCGCTCGCCGCCGCGCTCGCCGACTGGCCGCCGGCCGAGATCGAGGCGCATCTGCGCCGCCACTACGATTCCTACTGGCTGGCCGAAAGCGTCGAGACCCATGCCCGCCAGGCGCGCATGGTGCGCGAGGCCGACCGTGCCGGCCAGACGCTGACCCTGCAGACCCGCTCCGACCGCTTCCGCGCCGTGACCGAACTCACGCTCTACACCGCCGACCATCCGGGCCTCTTTGCCCGCGTCGCCGGCGCCATCGCGCTGATCGGCGGCAACATCGTCGATGCCAAGATCTTCACCACCAGCGACGGCATGGCGCTCGACACCTTCTTCATCCAGGACGCGCAGGGCAACGCCTTCGACCAGCCCTCGCGGCTGGCGCGCCTGTCCAGCGCCATCGAGCAGACGCTTTCGGGCGCGATGAAGCCGCATCTCATGCTGGCCGGCCAGCAATCCGCGATCCCGACGCGCACCCGCGTCTTCACCGTGCAGCCGGTGGTGCTGATCGACAACAATGCCTCGGCGACGCACACGGTGATCGAGGTGAATGGACGGGACCGGCCCGGACTGCTGCACGATCTGACCTACGCGCTCTTCAACCTGTCGCTCTCCATCGGCTCGGCGCATGTCGCGACCTATGGCGAACGGGCGGTCGACGTCTTCTACGTCAAGGACATGTTCGGGCTGAAAGTGACGCAGAAGGCCCGCCTCGCCCAGATTCGCACCCAGCTTCTGAGGGCGCTGGGCGGCGAGGCGGGCGGAACGGAAGAAGCGGCGGGAGGCCAGCCCAGGCGTCGGGTGCGCGCGCGGGCTCGCCCGGCGGACCGGGGCGAGGCGGCGGAGTAGGCCGCTCGCCCGGCTCCGGGTCTGCCGTTTACCTGGCCTTAAGCACGGCCCGGCGATGCTCCGCCATCGCGCATTGGGGGAGCTGCCGCCGGCGAGCGGCGATTTTCGGCAATCCATGGGCTTCATCGAACGGAGAATGTCCGGCGGCGGACCGGACCAGAGGCAGCGCGTTCCGGGTGGCAGCCGTGTCTGGCTGCCGCCGCTCGCCATCCTCGCGCTCGTTCTGTTCGGCGCCATCGCGCTCGGGCTCCACGATCTTGCCCGCTCGCGGGACGCGCGTATCGAGCATGCCCGCCATCATCTGCGGGAACGGGCGCTGATGCTGGCGCAGCATGCCGCGCGCGCTTTCGACAGCGCCGATCACATGCTGCGCTCGGTCCAGATCGGCCTGGAGGCGGCTGCCCGCGGCGTCCGCCCGCCACCCGAGGAACTGCAGCAGCGCCTGCGCCGGCTGGCCGAACAGTCGCCGGTGGTCCGCTCGCTTGTCGTTTTCGATGCGACCGGCGCCGCCCTGCTCGACTCGATATCGCACCCGCCGCGACCTCTCTTCGCCGGCCGGCAGGGCTACTTCAGCCTCCATCGCGACCAGCCCGAGGTCGGCTTCGTTCTCGGCGCACCCTTTCGCGGCCGTCTCGACGGCAGGTGGGTCATCCCCGCCACGCGCCGGCTATCCGCCGCGGACGGGAGCTTCGCCGGCATCGTCGCCGCCGCGATCGAGTCGGAGCATTTCACCGAACTCTACCGCGCCCTCGACGAGGGCGCGGGCTCGACGCTCGCCATATGGCGCGGCGACGGGCGGATCATCGTGCGCCATCCGCACGACGATGCCCTGCTGGCGCGCGAGGCAATGCCGGCGGCGCTGCGCGCGGCGGCGTGGGCGGAGAGCGAGGAGGGGCCCGAGAACCTGCTCGTCGACTATCCTGCCGGCGGACCGCCAAGCCTCCTCGGCTACCGGAAGATCGATGGCCATGACCTGATTGCCGTCGCCTCCCAGTCGCAGGCGGACATTCTCGCACCCTGGCGACGCCAGGCCGGCATCTATCTGCTTGCCTTCCTTACGCTGACTGCCTTCGGGCTCGTGCTCACCCTGCTGCAGATCCGCCAGCGTGCCGGACGGGCCCTGCTGGAACGCGAGCGCGCGCGCGCCGCCCAGTACTTCCGCATGCAGTTCGAGCAGTCGACCGACGCGCAGTACCTGGTGACGGCAGGGCGGATCGCCGACTGCAATCGGGCGGCGCTGGAACTGTTCGGAGCCGACGCGCGCGAACGCTTCCTCGCCCTGCAACCGAGCGATCTGTTTCCGCCGTTCCTGCCGGACGGGCGCGATGCGCTGGCGGCGGCGGGCGAGTTGCAGCGGCAGGCCCGCATGCGCGGCTTCAACCGTTTCGAATGGACCGGCCGGCGCCTCGATGGCAGCGAGTTCCCGGCCGAAGTCACCCTGACGCCGGTCGCCATCGGCGCGGAAAATGCCATGCTTGCGGTCTGGCGCAATCTTACCGAGACGAAGCGCCAGGCGAGCGCGCTGGCCGAGAATCTGGCGCTGCTCGATACCGCGCTGGGCAGCCTGAGCCAGGGCCTCAGCATGTTTGATGGCGAACACCGGCTGCTCGCCTGCAACCGGCGCTTCGCCGAACTGCTCGACCTGCCGCCGGAGACGATCCGCAAGGGTGCGCGCTTCGAGGATATCGTGCGCATGAACGCCGAGCGGGGCGAGTACGGACCGGGCGATGTGGAAACCGTGGTGGCCGAGCGCACGCGGGCGGCGTTCGGCGGCAAGCCGGTGACTTTCGAGCGCACCCGCCCCGATGGCACGGTGATCCAGGCGCACGGCATGCCAATGCCCGGCGGGGGCATCGTCACCGTCTACAGCGACATCACGGAGCTGGTGCGCGCGAGCCAGGCGGCGCAGACGGCCGAGCAGCGCCTGCGCGAGGCGATCGAGACGGTGAACGAGGCCTTCGTGCTGTTCGATGCCGACGATCGCCTGGTGCTCTGCAACGATATCTACCGCGACTGGCATCGCCGTCTCGGCGTCGAACTTGGCGAGGGCATGACTTTCCGCGAGATCGTCGAGGCGACGTACCGGGCCGCACCCGGCGAGAGGTCCGAGACGGAGATACTGTACGCCGTCGAGGAGCGGATGCGCATGTTCCGTGCCGATGTCCCGCCCTTCGAGCAGACCTTCGCCGACGGGCGAACCTGGCTGATCAGCGACCGCATGACCCGCGATGGCGGCGTGGTCGGGATCCGTATCGACATTACCAGCCAGAAACGCCAGGAACATCAGCTCGAACGCCACATCAAGGATGTCGAACTCTCGCGCGCCCTCCTGGCGCAGCAGGCCGAGGAACTGGCGCGACTCGCCGAGGACTATGCCCAGGCCAAGGAGC
>JAHCJR010000027.1 GCA_026126165.1 Alphaproteobacteria bacterium | reverse complement strand
CATCCCGAGCAGGTCGCAATAAAAATGCAGCGAGCGGTCCAGATCGCGCACCCGGATCATGGTGTGCAGCAGGCGGAACTTGGCGCGGATATCGGGCGCGATGGCCGTGGTCATGCGGGGCTCTCCCTCTTTCGTCCTTGCCGGAGGCGGCGATCCTACACCGCTTCGGCGGTCCGCAAAACGGCCCGCGCCGCAAGCACGGAGGGCACCTCGCCCGCCTCCGCCCGCAGCCGCGAAAGGGCAAGCGCGCCCGCCTGCTGCTGCGCGGTACGCTCTTCCGGCGAGGCGAGCAGCCGCTCCAGCGCCGCGGCAAGCAGGTCCGGCCGGCAATCGTCCTGCAGGAATTCCGGGATGGCCGCTTTTTCGGCAAGCAGGTTCACCAGGCTGACATGGGGCACCTTGATCAGACGGCGCACGGTCCAGGCAGTCAGGGGATGCAGACGATAGGCGATGACCTGGGGCAGCCGCGCCAGCGCCAGTTCGAGCGAAACGGTGCCCGACGCGGCGAGCGCCGCATGCGCGGCCGCCATGGCATCATGCTTCTCCGCCTCCCCCTCGACGACGATGACCGGGACAGGCCAGTCGACCACGGCGCGGCGTACCTCGGCGGCGACCGGGTGCAACGAGGGCAGCAGCGCGACCAGATCGGGATGGCGCGCGCGCAGCCGCTCCGCCGTGGCGGCAAAGACCGGGAGCAGCCGGCGCACCTCCTGCCCGCGCGAACCAGGCAGAAAGCAGATGGCGCGGGCCGCCTCGCCAAGGCCGTGACGGGCGCGGAACGCTGCGCCATCGCCGCTGCCGGCACCGCTCTCCAAAACAGGGTGGCCGACATGCTCGCTGGCCAGGCCGTGTACGGCGAAAAGCTCCGGCTCGAACGGCAGGAGCGTGAGAAGCCGGTCGAAGAGCCGGGCGAAGGTCCGTGCGCGCTCGGGTCGCCAGGCCCACACGGTCGGCGCGACGTAATGGATAAAGGGAAAGTCGGCGCCGGTCAGCCGCTCGGCCAGCCGCACCGCGAAGCCCGGACTGTCGATGGTGACCAGCGCGTGCGGTCGTGCCGCGCGGATGGCGGCACTGGTCTCGACCAGGCGCCGGCGCAGCCGCAGCGCGCGCGGCAGCACCTCGACCAGGCCCATGACCGTCAACTCGTCATAGGGGAACAGGCTCGCCAGCCCCTCGCCTGCCATGCGCGGCCCGCCGACACCGAGGAACTGCACGTCGCCCGGCGCAAGGCGGCGGAGCGCGGCCATCAGTCGCGCGCCGATCTCGTCCCCGGAAGGCTCGCCCGCCACCAGCGCGATGCGAAGCGGCGGGCTCATCCACCCAGCTCCCCTGCGCTCGCGCCGAACACGAAGAGACCGGCTTCGTCTGCGGCGCGCGCGGTTTCCTCGCGCCCGATCACCAGCGCCGCGCCAGCGGCGACGACCACGCCGGCGAGCCCGGCGGCAGCGGCACGGATCACTGTTTCCGGCCCGATCGCCGGCAGATCGAGGCGCGGATCCTGCCGCGGCCGCGGGCGCTTCACCAGCACCCCGCTGCGCGGCGGGCCGGCTGGCGGAATGCGCGCCAGCAGTGCGTCGGTCCCGGCGGCATCTTCGACACCGAGCAGCCGACCGGCACACGCGATGGCGCCCTGGCCGCGCTGCCGCCGGCCCTGCCGCAGGGCCGCCGCCGCCGCCAGCCGGACATCGACGAAATGCTCTGCCTCCGGCGAAAGGCGGCCAAGCGCTCCGGCGCCTATCAGAAGCTCCGGGGCGAGCGCCTGCACGCCCTCCAGGACGAAGCCCTCCGCCTCGACGACTTTCGCCAGCAGATCGAGCAGCGCCCCGTCGCCGCGCAGCGCCGCCGCCAGCGCACGGGGCAGCAGGCGCCGTCCGAGGCGGTCGCGGACCAGTGCCGCAAGGTTCGGGCGCGGCAAGTGACCGGCCAGAACGAGACGGCGGCAACCCGCCTCGCGCATAAGGCTGGCGATCCGGGCCAGCGCCAGCGCCGGCATGGACCGGGCCGGCCAGCGCGAAAAATCATCGGGCGCGGCCACGCCCTCGATCATCGCGACGAAGGGCGCGAGCCCGCCGCGTTCGGCCGCCTCGGCCAGAAGGCGCGGCAACGCCCCGCCACCGGCGATGATGCCGATGTGCTCAGGCGCCGGCGCCATCGCGCCCGGGCTGGCAAAGCCCGCGGGAGGAGACGCCGCGGACGAAATCGACCAGTTCGCGGACCGGCGCGCTGTCGGGCCAGCGCGCCATCACTTCGTCGAGCCGCTCCTGCAAGGTGGCCTGCGGCAGGAAGAGACGGCGATAGGCTTCCTGCAGATCGCGGATCGCCTGCCGCGAAAAACCATGCCGGCGAAGACCGACCAGGTTAAGCCCGGTCAGGCAAGCTCGATTGCCCTGCACGGCGCCGAAGGGGATGACGTCCTGCTCGACGCCGGACAGACCGCCGATCATCGCATGCCTGCCGACGCGCACGAACTGGTGCAGGGCGGCCAGACCGCCGACGATGGCATGATCGCCAATGCTCACATGGCCGCCGAGCGTCGCCTGGTTGACCAGGATCACGTCCTCGCCGAGCCGGCAATCGTGCGCCACATGCGCGCCCGCCATCAGCAGGCAGCGCGGCCCGATCTCGGTCAGCATGCCGCCGCCACGGGTACCGGGATTGACGGTGACGTGCTCGCGGATCACGCATCCCTCGCCGATCACCAGCCGCGAGGGTTCGCCGGCATATTTGCGATCCTGCGGCACATGTCCAAGCGAGGCGAAGGGATAGACCCGCGTCCGTGCCGCTATTTCCGTGCGCCCGGTGATGCAGACATGGCTTTCCAGCCGCACGCCGGCGCCAAGCGTCACTTCCGCTCCGACGACGCAGAAGGGACCGACGAAGACATCCTCCGCCAGCACCGCGCCATCCGCCACCACGGCGCTTGGATGCACCATTCGCGCCATGACCGCCCCGCCCCCGCGCCGGGACGCTCAGCCGGCGACGATCATTGCCGTCATGAGCGCCTCGGCGACGAGCTGCCCGTCCACCTTGGCCTCGCAGGTGACCTTCCAGACCAGGCCACGCGCGCGTTCCTTCTTCACGTGCAGATAAAGGCGGTCGCCGGGCTGAACGGGCTTGCGGAACTTCGCGTTCTCGATGGCCATGAAATAAACCAGCTTGCCCTTCATCTCGTCGCCGAGAGAGAGGATTGCGAAGACCGCCGCCGTCTGCGCCATCGCCTCGATGATGAGCACGCCCGGCATCACCGGCTGGCCAGGGAAATGGCCCATGAAATGCGGCTCGTTGAAGGTGACGTTCTTGATCCCGACCGCGCCTTCGTCGAGCACGATGTCCTCCACCCGGTCGACCAGCAGCAGCGGATAGCGGTGCGGCAGGATCTCGAGGATCTTCAGGATGTCCATGGCCTCGAGCCTGACCGGGGCCTGCTTGCTCTCGTTCATCGTCAGTTTTCCCTTCTGCGTGCGAGCCGCCTGAGCAGGACGATCTCGCGAAACGAAGTCTGGCTGCGCTGGGCCGGAGTGCCGAACCAGGTCTCGCCCGCCGGCACGTCCGTCGCAACCCCCGACTGCGCGGCGATGCTTGCCCCCGGCCCTATGGTCAGGTGCCCGGCAATGCCGGCCTGACCGCCGAGCCGGGCGAACTCACCGATGCGACTGGAGCCGGCGATGCCGACCTGCGCCACCAGGATCGCGCCCCGGCCGATCCGCACGTTGTGTCCGATCTGCACCAGGTTATCGATCCACACATTGTCGCCGATCACCGTATCGCCCAGACTGCCGCGATCAATGGTCGAGTTGGCCCCGATCTCGCAATCGTTACCGATGATGACCCGGCCGAGCTGGGGCATGCGGAGGTGGCGATGCCGGTCGGGCACGAAGCCGAACCCGTCCTGGCCGATGCGCGCGCCCGGATAGACACGCACCCTGTCGCCGAGGCGGCAATGATACAGGCTGGCATGGGCGCCGACATGGCAACCCTCGCCAAGCGCGACCTCCGCGCCGATGACCGCGCAGGGGCCGATGACGGAGCCCGCGCCGATCGAAACGCCTGCCTCGATCACGGCACCGGGCGCGACATGGACGCCTGCGCCGAGCAAGGCGGTCGGGTCAATGTGCGCCCCGGGGGCAATCCCCGGCGGTGGCCGCACCTCCGGATGGAACGCGGCCGCCGCCAGGGCAAAGGCCCGGTAGGGTTCGGAAGAGATCAGGCAGGCGGTTCCGGCGGGCGCGAGATGGACATGGCTTTCCGCAAGTACGACCGCGCCGGCGCGCGTCGCCGCCAGGACCTCGCGATAACGCGGATGATCGTAGAAGCCGAGATGCTCAGGCCCCGCCGTCTCGAGCGTCGCCACATCCTCGATCAGGCGGCCGCCATGTCCGGAATCGGCGATGCGGCAGCCGATCGCCGCCGCGATCCGGTCGAGGCTGAAGGGTCCGCCGCCCGCGACCTGACGCCGTCCCGCCATGCATCATCGCCGGGGCTGCGCTGGCGCCGCTCCTCCGGTAGCCGCCCCAGGGGCCGCGCCGCCGGCCTGGACGCGCACGCTTGGCAACCGCTGGTCGAGGCGGCGCATCGCCTCCTCGCTGATATTGAGCGAGGCATCCATCAGCAGCACCTGCGCCTGATCGAGGATCACGGTAAAGCCGCGCTCCTTCATGATCTGCTCGACCACCTGCTGGATCACCCGCAGGATCTGCTCGCGCGCCTGCCGCTGGGCCTGGTCGTAGGCGCTGTTGCGCTGCTGGACGATGCCCTGCGTCTCCTGCACCCGGCGCTGGAGTTCGCGCCGCTTGGCATCCACCTGCTCCGGCGACATGGAGGCCCGCGCCCGCTCGAGTTCGTTGTTCTCCACGCGCAGCCGCTCCTCGAGCTTCGCCACCTCGTTTTCGTAGCGCACGCGAAGGTCGGCAAGCTGCTGCGATGCCGACTTGCCCGCCGCCGATTCGCGGAACAGCCACTGCATGTCGACGATGCCGACACTGGTCACTGCTGGCGTCGCCGGCGCCGCCTGCGGCGCGGCCGGGCGGGCCGGCTGCTGCTGCGCCAGGGCCGGTCCGGTCAAAGTCAGCACGACGGCAGCCAGCAGGGCGGGAATACCCCGAAATCGCGTCAAACTCAGGATCGAGATCATCATGTCCTCAAAAATAACCCTGCCACGCCCTAGAAGCGCGTGCCGAAGGAAAAGCGGAAAATTTCACGCCGGTCCGGCCGTTCTTCCAACAAAGGTACGGCCAAATCAAGGCGGATGGGCCCGAATGGCGAGCGCCAGGACAAGCCGACGCCGACCGTAGCACGTAAATCGCTGGAATCGAACAGCCCCGGGCCGCTGGCATCGATATCCCACAGGCTGCCGGCCTGGCTGAACACCCGCCCGGCGACGCCCAGCTCTCGCGGCAGGCCGAGCGGGAATTCCACTTCCGCCGTGCCGACATAATAGATGTTGCCGCCGAGCGCGTCGCGCGTGCCGAGATCGCGCGGCCCGATACCGCGCTGGCGGAAACCGCGGAAATTGTCGCCGCCGACAAAGAAGCGGTTGTTCACATCCACATCCTGCCCCAGGCCGATGACATAGCCCGATTCGACACCGAGGCTGAACACGACGCCGTCCACCACCGGAAAATAGCGCACGCCAGCCAGGCTGTTGCGCAAGAGGCGGATATCCCCGCCCAGACCCGCGAAGTCCTGGCCGAACCGGATGATGTGCCCCTTGGTCGGCTCGAGACGGTCGTCGCGCGTGTCGTGGGTCAGCCGATAGCCGACCTGCGATGTGATGGTGAGGCCTTCTTCCTGGCGAATGAAGCGGGACGTGCGGGAATTGACGTTCGAGATGTCGTCGGCGCGGATCGTATAGCTCAGCGAGGCGGACAGGAACTCCGTGATCGGGAATGTAGTCCGCAGCGCGCCGCCGGTCGAGTCGAGATCGAAACCGGAGAAGGTCTGGAAATCGAGGCGCCGCTTGAAAAGGTCGAAACCGGCGGCGAGTTCGCGATCGAGGAAATATGGCTCGGTGAAGCTCAGGTCGATCTGCTGGCGGCGGCGCGAGCCCGACAGCGAGGCGCGCAGGTCCTGGCCGCGGCCGAGCAGATTGCGCTCGCGGATCGTGATGTCGGCGATGATCGCGTCGGTGGTCGAATACCCGGCGCCGAAGGAGATTTCGCCGGTCGAGCGTTCCTGCACCTCCACGTTGATCACGGTGCGGTCCGGCGCGCTGCCCTGGACCTGGTTGACCTCCACCTTGTCGAAGAAGCCAAGGCCGCGGATGCGCGCGCGCGAACGCCGCAGCTTGGCGGTGTTGAAGGCGTCGCCCTCGGCAAGCCGGAACTCGCGCCGGATCACCTCGTCGATGGTGCGAACGTTGCCGGTGATGTTGATGCGCTCCACGAAGACGCGCGGACCCTCGTTGATCACATAGACGATGCCGATTCGCCGGTTCTCCCGGTCGCGATCCACCTCCGGCCGCACATCGACGAACGCATAGCCCAGCTTGCCGAGTTCGAACGTGATGTTCTCGATCGACTTCTCGATCTCCTCGGCATTGTAGGTATCGCCGGGCTCGGTGGTGAGCTGCTTCATCAGGGTGGAGACCGGAAGATCCTTGATCTCCGAACGGATGTCGATGGCGCCGAACTTGTATTCCTCGCCTTCCTCGACGGTGAAGGTAAGGAAGAAGGCATCCTTCTCCGGCGTCAGTTCCGCCACTGCGGAGACGACGCGGAAATCCGCGAAGCCGCGCGTCAGATAGTAGCGGCGCAGCAGTTCGCGGTCGAAGGTGATCCGGTCGGGATCGTAAGTGTCGTCGGTGGTCAGGAAGCGGTACCAGCGCGATTCCTTGGTGGCGATGGCCGATGTGAGGCGCGAATCGGAAATCCGCTCGTTGCCGATGATGCGGATCTTCTCGATGCCGGTCACCGCGCCCTCGTTGATCTCGTAGACGAGGTCGACCCGGTTCTGTTCGAGCTGGATCACCTTGGGTTCGATGGTGGCCGCGAAACGGCCCGACCGGCGGTAGAGCTGCGCCAGCCGCTGGACGTCGCTCTGCACCCGGGCACGGGTATAGACCACGCGCGGCTTGAGCTGCACTTCCGCCAGCAACACCTCGTCGGAGAGTTTGCTGTTTCCCTCGAAAGCGATGCGGTTGATGATCGGATTTTCCACCACCCGAACCAGGAGGCGGTCGCCCACGCGCTGGATGCTCACATCGGCGAACAGGCCGGTGGCGAACATCGCCTTCAGGGCCTGGTCGACGCGGGCCGGGTCGAACGGCTCGCCCGGCTGCATCTGCATGTAGGAACGCACCGTATCGGCCTCGATGCGCTGGTTGCCTTCGACGAGGATTTCCTGGATGACCCCGCTCGGCACCGTGCCGAAGGCACCGCCCGGCGTCACCGCGCCGCCGCCGCCGCTGCCGCCGAATATGCCGCCCGGCGCGATCTGCGCCCATGCCCCGATCGGTGTCAGAGCCGGCCCGAGAGCCAGCATGGCTGCCGCCAGGAACAGAACCCCGCCGCCGCCTGCGCGCCTCCGACTGCTCCCCCCGGGCGGTCGCATCAGGTCCGGGCCGTCATGAAAAAAGGCTGGTCACGAACGAAATGACCCGCAGATGGACCAGATCGTTCCAGGTGGCGAACAGGAAGATGCCGAGCACGACCGCGAGACCGAAACGGAAGCTGTAATCCTGCGCCCGCGGCCCGACCGGGCGCCCGCGCAGCGCCTCGATCCCGTAGAAAACCAGATGGCCGCCATCGAAAAGCGGTATGGGGAACAGGTTGATCAGTCCGATCGACACCGACAGCGTCGCCGTGAGCGAGATCAGCGCCACCAGGCTGATCTGGGCGATGTCGCCCGACATCTTGGCGATCCGCAGCGGCCCGCCGAGATCCTGACCGGATTCCCGTCCCACCACGAAGCGCCCGAGATAGGTAAGCGTGCCGCCGATCACCGCGCCGGTCTCGCGCACGCCCGCCATCACCGCCTCGAAGGGACCGAGTTCGCGGAATTCGAGCCGCGAGGCGGAGCGGATGCCGATCTGCCCGATCCGTGCCTTGCCGCCGAAACCATCGTCCATCTCGACGCGGCGCGGCACCACCTCGAGCACCTGGCTGGCACCATCGCGCTCCACGGTGAAGGCGAGCGAATTACCCGTGGCGAGCGCGACCGAGCTGCGGATTTCCTCGAAGCGCTCGATGCGCCGGCCATCGATGGCCACGATGCGGTCCCCGGCCCGGAAGCCCGCGGCGGCAGCGGGCGTATCTTCCAGCACCTCGCCCACCACCGGCGCGGTATAGGGCTGGCCGTTGAAGGCAAAGAGCAGGGCGAAGACGAGGATAGCGAAGATGAAATTCGCGACCGGGCCGGCGGCGACTATGGCCGCGCGCTGGCCCACGGTCTTGTCATGGAAGGTGACCGAACGATCCGCCTCGCCGAGACGGCCAAGCCCTTCGCGATCCGGCGTCGAGGCGGCGGAGGCATCGCCGAAGAACTTCACGTAGCCGCCGAGCGGAATGGCGCTGATCTTCCAGCGCGTGCCGTGCCGGTCGTCCCAGCCATAGAGCTCGCGGCCGAAACCGATGGAAAAGACCTCGACGCGCACGCCACAGAGCCGCGCGACGATGTAATGGCCCCATTCATGGACGAAGACGATGCCGGTCAGCACCACCAGGAAGGAGACGGCATAGATCGCGAAATCAGAGACAAACCCCATGGGCGGACCGCCTGCATCCGTTACGTCACATCACTCACACGTCAATCCGGTCCGCTCAGGCCGCCGCAGCGACCAAGCGCGCCGCGCAGGCTCTGGCTTCCGCATCCGCGGCGCGCACGCAATCGAGCGTCTCGAGTCTGCGCTGGGACAGGCGATCGAGCGTCTCCTCCACCGTGCGAGCGATCTGCAGGAAACCGATGCGCCCCTCTAGAAATGCGTAGACAGCGACCTCGTTGGCCGCGTTGAGGATTGTAGGGGCGGCACCGCCACTTTGCAAGGCTTGGCGGGCCAGCCGCAGGGCTGGAAACCTTTGTGAATCAGGGGTTTCGAAGGTGAGCTGGCCGAGCTTGGCGAGATCCAGGCGCGCCACCGGGGCGGCGATCCGGTCCGGCCAGCCAAGCGCATAGGCGATCGGCGTGCGCATGTCCGGCGAGCCGAGCTGGGCCAGAACCGAACCGTCCACATAGCCCACCATGCTATGGATCACCGACTGCGGGTGGATCAGCACCTCGATCTGGCTCTCCTGCAGCGGGAACAGGTGCCAGGCCTCGATCACTTCCAGGCCCTTGTTCATCATGGTCGCCGAATCGACGGAAATCTTGGCTCCCATGTCCCAGTTCGGATGGGCGATCGCCTGCTTGGGCGTGACATGCGCCATCTGCGCCATGTCCATTCCGCGGAATGGGCCGCCGGAGGCCGTCAGGATGATGCGCTCGACCGACTTCGGCTTGTCGAAATCGAACACCTGATAGATCGCATTATGTTCGGAATCGACGGGCAGAAGTCGCGCCCCATGGGCGGCGACTTCCCTGGTCAGCAGTTCGCCGGCACAGACGAGGCACTCCTTGTTCGCCAGCCCGACCACCGCGCCGCGCCGCACCGCGGCAAGCGTCGGCTCCAGCCCGGCGGCGCCGACGATGGCCGCCATGATCCAGTCGGATGGGCGGGAGGCCGCTTCGATCACCGCTTCGGGGCCCGCCGCCGCCTCGACCCCGGTCCCCGCCAGCAGCTCCTTCAGCTCGTCATAGAGCGCGGCATCGCCGATCACGGCCAACTCCGCATGAAGCTTGCGTGCCTGTTCGGCCAGCAACCGGACATTGCGATAAGCGGTCAGTGCGACGATGCGGTAGCGCGCGGGCTCGCGCTCGATCAGATCGACCGTGTTGCATCCGACCGAACCGGTCGAGCCCAGGATCGTCACCCGGCGCGGCGCCAATCCGCCGTTCATCATGTCTACCGCCAAACTTGGCCTCCCTGGACGAGGGACAATAACAGGACCGCCACCGGGGCGGCAAACAACATGCTGTCGAGCCGGTCGAGCACCCCGCCATGGCCCGGAATCAGCCGGCTCGCATCCTTTACCCCGAAGCGGCGCTTGATGGCCGACTCCGCCAGGTCCCCCATCTCAGCGGCCAGCGCCAGCACCGCGCTCGCCGCCGCAGCAACCACGACAGCCGTCTCGCCCCACCAGAACGAAGCGGCACCGCCGAAAACGGCCGCCGCCAGAATACCGCCGATCAGACCACTCCAGGTCTTGTTCGGGCTAAGCCGGGGCGCGAGCTTCGGGCCACCGATCATGCGTCCGGCGGCATAGGCGCCGCTATCCGCCGTCCAGACGACACCAAAGACCCAGCAGACGACCAGCAACCCGTCCACATGATGCTCGCGCAGCCAGATGAGCGCCACCGCCGGCAACCCGATATAGAACGCACCGAAGGCCACCCAGCCCCGGCTCTGGTCCCGGCCATGGGCGATGGCGGCCAGCGCCGGCAGGGCGACGACGAGCAGCAGCAGTGCCGGTGCCACCTGGCCCAGCCCGGCCAGCAGGATCGCCAGCACCACGGCGAGCGAGGCGGCCAGATGGACGAAATCGAACAGCCTGCCGCCGATCATGCGGTGCCATTCGCCGAGCATCAGCAGTCCGGCGGCGAGCACGAGCAGGATCAGTGCCCAGCCGCCGAGCCACACCGCGGCCAGCGCCAGCGGCACCAGCACCAGCGCCGAGAGAAACCTCGCGCCGAGGCCCGAGGATCCGGCGGCAGCTTCAGCCACTGCTCGCACCATAGCGCCGCTCCCGCCGCTGGTACTCGGAGATCGCTTCCAGCAGGTGCTTCTTGTCGAAATCCGGCCAGAGCGTGTCGATGAAGACCAGTTCGCTGTAGGCCGCCTGCCAGAGCAGGAAATTGGACAGGCGAAGCTCGCCGCTGGTGCGGATCAGCAGGTCCGGGTCGGGAATGCCGACCGTCTGCAGATGCGCGCTGAACAGCCGCTCGTCGATCGCCGCCGGATCGAGCCGGCCCTCCTTGACCTCGCGCGCGATCCGGCGTGCGGCCGCGACGATCTCCGCATGGCTGCCGTAATTGACGGCGATGACCAGGGTCAGCGCATCGTTTCCGGCGGTCGTCTGTTCCGCCTGGCCGATCAGCCCCTGGATGTCGGGCGCCAGGCGGGAACGGTCGCCGATGACGCGGACGCGGATATTGTTCTTGTGCAGCTCGGCCAGTTCGCGCCGCAGATAGTGGCGCAGCAGCCCCATCAGATCGTCCACCTCATCCTGGGGCCGCTTCCAGTTCTCCGACGAGAAGGCATAAAGGGTGAGATAACGCACGCCCAGCTCGCGGCAGGCGATGATGGCCCGCCGCACCGCGTCGGCCCCGCTGCGGTGCCCGGCCACGCGCGGCAGGCCGCGCGCCTTCGCCCAGCGGCCATTGCCGTCCATGATGATGGCGACATGGCAGGGCGCGGACGGTGCGTCTTGCGAAGGAGCGGGGCGCATCGTCAGACCTGCATGATGTCCTTCTGCTTGTGGGCCAGGAGTTCGTCGATCTTCTTGATCGCCTCATCGGTCAGGCGCTGGGTCTCCTCCGCCCACATGTCGTGATCGTCCTCGCTCATGTGCGAATCGCGCTGCAGCCGCTTGAGTTTCTCCATGCCGTCGCGACGCACGTTGCGGACCGCCACCCGCGCATGCTCGGCATATTGCGAGGCGACCTTGGTCAGTTCCTGGCGGCGCTGCTGCGTGAGCTCGGGAATCGGCACGCGCACGAGCTGGCCATCCACCGACGGATTGAGACCGAGACCCGCGCTGCGGATCGCCTTCTCCACCGCCTGGACGTTGCCGCGGTCCCAGACCTGGACCGTGATCATGCGCGGCTCCGGCACGTTGATGGTGGCCACCTGGTTGAGGGGCATGTCCGCGCCATAGGCGTTGACGACGACGGGCTCCAGCATCCCGGCATTGGCGCGTCCCGTGCGCAGGCCGACGAAATCGTGCCTGAGCGCCTCGACGGCTCCGTTCATCCGCCGCTCGATATCGTCGATGTCATATTCCGCGTCCGACACGGGCCAACCTCCCGTTCAATCGTCGATGATGATGGTGAAGCGCCCCTCCCCCGCGAGTACCTTCGCGAACCCGCGCTCGGCTTGCAGGGAAAAGACCAGGATCGGAATCTTGTTCTCGCGGGCCAGCGAGATCGCCGCGGCGTCCATCACCTGCAGGTCGTTGGAAAGGACGTCCATGTAGGACAGGCGGTCGAAACGCCTGGCCGCCTTGTCCTTCTTCGGATCGGCCGAATAGACGCCATCCACCTGCGTGCCCTTGAGCAGTGCGTCACACCCCATTTCTGCCGCGCGCAACGCCGCCGTCGTATCGGTGGTGAAGAATGGATTCCCCGTGCCGGCGGCGAAGATCACCACGCGCCCCTTCTCCAGATGGCGGATGGCGCGCCTTCGAATATAGGGCTCGCAGACGCTCGACATCGGAATGGCGGACTGCACCCGCGTCTCGACACCCTTCTGCTCCAGCGCATGCTGCACCGCCAGCGCGTTGATCACCGTGGCCAGCATGCCCATGTAATCGGCCGAGGCGCGGGCCATGCCGCGCGTGGCACCCGAAACGCCGCGAAAGATGTTGCCGCCGCCGACGACCAGCGCCACCTGCACGCCGAGCCGCTGGACCTCGGCCACCTCGCTCGCGATCCGGTCGACGGTATTGAAGTCGATGCCATAGTCGGTCTCGCCCATCAAAGCCTCGCCGGACACTTTGAGGAGGACACGGCGGTACTTCATGCTGGGCCGTCTCGGCATGCTTGCTCCCGTTCGGACAGCCGTGCCGGTGCGGGCGCGGCGGCGCGGCGTGTGGTGCATATAGCACGGCCGACCGGCCGGGCAAAGCGCCCGCCCGGTCCGGCCGGCGGAACAATGCCTTAGCCGGCGATCTTGGCCACTTCGGAGGCGAAGTCGTCGCTCGCCTTCTCGATGCCCTCGCCAAGCTGGAAGCGCACGAAACCCGTCACCTTGACCGGCGCGCCGGCCTCCCTGGCGGCGTTCTCGACCGCCTTGGCCACCCGCGTCTCGCCGTCGATGACGAAGGTCTGCTCGAGCAGGACCACGTCCTGATAGAACTTGCGCAGCCGGCCCTCGACCATCTTGGCGATGATCTCGGCCGGCTTGCCGGACTCGCGCGCCTGCTCGGAAAGCACCGCGCGCTCGCGCTCGATCGCCGCCGGATCGAGGCTCGCCACGTCGAGCGACTGCGGATTGGTGGCGGCGATATGCATGGCAAGCTGCTTGCCGAAGGCCTCGAGCGCCTCCCGCTTGCCGGCGGATTCGAGCGCCACCAGCACGCCGATCTTGCCAAGGCCCGGCGCGACCGAATTGTGCATGTAGCCGGTCACCACGCCCTGGCCGACGGATAGCCGCGCGGCGCGGCGCAGGTTCATGTTCTCGCCGATGGTGGCAATGGCGTTGGTGATCTCCTCCTGCACCGTGCGCCCGCTGCCCGGGAACGGCGCGGCGGCAAGGGCCGCCACTTCGCCGCCCACCTTGACGGCGGTCTCGGCGATGCTGCGCACCATGTCCTGGAACTGCTGGTTGCGGGCGACGAAGTCCGTCTCGGAGTTAAGCTCGACGACGGCGCCGGCGCTTCCCTCCACGGCGACCGCAACCAGGCCCTCGGCGGCGACACGCCCCGCCTTCTTCGCGGCGGTCGCCAGTCCCTTGGTGCGCAGCCAGTCGATCGCGGCTTCCAGATCGCCCGCGGTCTCCGCCAGTGCCTTCTTGCAGTCCATCATGCCGGCGCCGGTCTTGGCGCGCAGGTCCTTGACGAGGGTCGCGCTGATTTCAGCCATGGAGATTGCCTTTCGTGCAGTACGAACAGTACGAATGGAAATGCGGTCGAAGCGGCACGCCCTGCCCGGCCGGAACGGCCGACCGGCAGGGCGCGGCGCGGCGGGTCAGGCCTGGGCTTCCGGCGCCTCGGGCGCGGCTTCCGGCGCGGGAACGATCTCCGCCGGCAGCTCCGCCACCTCGCCGATATCGGCACCGCTCGCGCTCAATTCCTCCTGGATGCCGTCCAGCACCGCCTGGGAAAAGACTTCGCAATAGAAGTTGATGGCACGCAGCGCATCGTCGTTGCCCGGTACGGGGAAGGCGATGCCGTCGGGATCGGAGTTGGAATCGAGAACCGCCACCACCGGAATACCGAGTTTGCGGGCCTCCATGACGGCGATGTCTTCCTTGTTGGTGTCGATCACCACCAGGATGTCGGGCAGGCCGCCCATTTCCTTGATGCCGCCCAGCGCCCGCTCCAGCTTGTCGCGCTCGCGGGTCAGCCTGAGCACTTCCTTCTTGGTCAGCCCCTGCATGACCTCGGCATCGGCGAGCTGTTCTTCCAGCGTGCGCAGCCGCTTGATCGAGTAGGAGATGGTTTTCCAGTTGGTCAGCATTCCGCCAAGCCAGCGGTGATTGACGAAATACTGCCCGCAGCGCTTGGCCGCCTCGGCCACCGGCTCGGACGCCTGGTGCTTGGTGCCGACGAAGAGCACCCGTCCGCCAGCCGCAACCCGCTCGCGGATCGCTTCCAGCGCGCGATGGAGCATCGGCACGGTCTGCTGCAGGTCGATGATGTGAACATTGTTGCGCACCCCGAAGAGGAACGGCTTCATCTTCGGGTTCCAGCGGTGCGGCGCATGGCCGAAATGCACGCCGGCCTCGATCAACTGACGCATAGAGAAGGTGGGAAGCGCCATGGCTTCGATACTCCTTTTTCCGGTTGGGCCGCCGCAGGCAGTGACCGGGTAACCACCCGGCACCGGATCGAAGGACGGGGCTTTCTGTCCCGCCTCCGCGGGCCTGCGTGAGGGTTGAACGGCCGGCCTTATAGCCCCACACTGCGCCGAAGGCAAGAAAATTGCCCGATTTCCGGGGAATGCCTCGCAGGGAAGTGAGATGACCGGGCTTTCACAGGACGTTATCTCCAATCCCAGGATGGATTTTCGGCGTGCGCGCAGGATCCCTTTTCCGGCCCTGGCTGGGCTGGCGGCTCTGGCCATCGGCCTCGCCGGACCTGCGGCTGCGGCCAATTCCGACCATGTGCGGCAGCTCATCGAAACCGGCGCCTGCCAGGGTTGCGATCTGTCCGGGGCGAAGCTCAAGGGCCTGAAACTCAAGGAAGCGGATCTGACCGGTGCCAATCTGAGCGGCGCCGACCTGCGCCAGACGGATCTGCGGCGCGCCCGGCTTGCCCAGGCGGTGCTGGCCGGCGCACGGCTCAAGGAATCGCGGCTCAAGGGGGCGGATCTCGGCCAGGCCGACCTGCGGCGCGCCGATCTCAGGGAAGCGGACCTGCGTTACGCCCATCTCTACGGCGCCGACTTCCAGGGTGCCGATCTCTCCAATGCCCGCCTTGAGGAGGCGGTCCTCGGCCGCACGAACTTCTCCGGCGCCCGTGGCCTGAGCGAGGCGCTGGCGGCGCAACCGACCTGGCAGCCCGAGCGCCGGATCGCGCCGCCCGACGAGGAACCGAACCCGCTGGCGCGCATCTGGCGCTATCTCTTCGGATCCTGAACCGGCCGGCGCGGCAGCTTCATCGGCGGCCCGGCCAGTCCCTCCTCGATCTCGATTTCCATCGTCTCGAGAAAGCGCGAGACGAGACCGTAATAACCGACGGTGAGCGTCAGCTCCACCATCTCCGCCGGCCCGAGCCGTTCGGCGAGCGCCCGGAAGGTCGCCTCGCTCGCCTTGACGTCCCTCGTCACCTCGTCGGTGAAGCGCAGCACCAGCCGCTCGAGTTCGGTGAAGACCGGCGCCTCCGGCCCCTCGCGGAGCGCCGCCAGTTTCTCCGGCGCCATGCCGAGATCGAGGCTGATCTTCTCGTGCTGATGCACCTCGTAACGGGAACCGCACAGCAGGCCGGTGCGCACGATCGCCATCTCGCGCAGGATGGGATCGAGACGCCCCTTGTAGAGCAGGGCATTGCCGAGCGTGAGGAAGCCGCGCAGCGCCGGGCCGGAATGGGCCATGACCCGGAAGATGTTGAGCGGCGCGAGCCTGGCATGGAGAGCCCTTGTCTCCTCGTCCATCGCCGCCGGATCGGCATAATGTAATCTCGTCATCGGCCCGTTTCCCCCTGGCAGCCCCGCAGGCGCGCATCAGCATGCGCGAAAAGCCGCTTTACGCCCAAGGGAATCGTCGTCTAGCTATGCGGCATGAGAGCGGTCGCAGGGCCCACGCTCCTCCTAGGTCTGCTTGCCGCCTGGTCATGCACCGCTCAGGCGCAGTCCCTCCCCTTGCCGGCCGAGGGATGGCGTGTGCTGCAGACGCTGGGCGAGCATTGCCCGGGCTGTGAGGCGCAGGGTTTCGCCGCCTGCGGCAGCAACGAGATCGGCTATGGCCAGCGCTTCGCCGCCAATCTCTTCACCGGCAGCCCGCGTCGCGGTTATCTCGTGACTTTCGCCATGACCGGCCGGGAACTGGCGGAGCTGATCCGGCGCGAGGAGGATCATGCGCGGCTGACCGCGCTGCTGGCCGAGCGTTTCGCCAGGGTGCGGCTGGTTGCGATCGACGAGGACTACGCGCGGGTACGCATCCTCGATGGAGGAACGGTGCGTGCGGAGGTGCCGCGAGCCCTGCATCAATGCTTCCGCAACCAGGCGACTGCCGATGCCGCGCGCGGGGAATGCACCTCGGATGAGTGTTGCGACAAGACCCATGGATCCTCGCGCGTCGAGATCACCTGGAACGATACGGAAGGCGGCGAGACCATCCGCTATCGCTTCGGCCGGACAGTCGGCGAGTCGCGCCTGCTGCGCATCGCCGGATCCAGGACCAGTCTGCATTTCTGCATGAACGACAGCCGTGGACGGCTGCAATAATTACTGGCCTTTCGGCAATCACCGGCAGGCAAGACAGTTACAGGGCGTCCCGGTTGGCCTGAAATGCACCAGGCCATGGCGCGCGCCGCCTTCGCCATCGAAGAGATGTGCAATCCGGTCGAGGTATCACGCTTCACCGTTCTCGTAGTAGCGCCGCAGGGCATAAGCGATCATGTCCGCGATCTGGATCATTCGCGTCGCGCGGGAACTTACAAATAGAGGGACCTCCCCAATTTTGTACAACTTGCCCCATCGGTGCCCGCTCCTGCCGGACGGGACGGGGAATCGCCCGCCACTGCTTTCGGCCGGCAAACATGTCCGAACCACGAAATTCGAGGGACGAGCCACCCTGCGGCCAAATCGTGTCAGCTTTTCGGTCGAGTTCTCGGGAGAACCAGAATGGAAGACGTTTAAAAACGGCAATTCCTGCCAGGATCACATGCCGGTCGGAGCGGTTGCTGGCCGAACCCGAGTCGTCCAAATACAGAAGATACATATCTTCGATGCATTACTACTTATAGTCGTTTTTCGCATCAAAACAAGCGCGGCCGGGTGAAGCAAGATGCCCCAACGAACTGCGCCGGCAGCTCTCCCAACCGCTGACCTCCGATCCTGGCGGTCATCCCCGGCACATCAAGTCACATTTGCCCGACTAACGCCGCCAGGCATCGAGAGTTAGAATTAGCTTGAACATAACCCATGTTCCCGTTACGTTCTCTTCATACGCACGCGGGACAGTCTCCCAAGCAATGGGGTGCCGGAACGGCGCAAAGCCCCTTCGCAGGACGCCGCACAGACTGGGCATTGTCCGGGCCGGGCAACGCCCGGGCCGGGCCTGGCCCCGGGGTTCCGGTCGCGCCCATCGGGCCGGGCGGTCCCCGGGGGGCCGGCTTGCAGCCGGTCAGGCCAGGGCGTCCCGATACCTTAGAGATCGTGCAGGTCGACCACGCCGGGCACACCTTTGAGCGCCGCCCGCACCGCCGGCGTGATGGCGAAGGCGCCGGGAAGCTGCATTTCCACCTCTTCCCGCCGGTCGTCGAGGGCAAGAACCAGTTCGACGAGGCCCCGCCCCTTGGGCGTGCGCTCCAGCACGCCACGAATGCCGCCGAGCGGCGCGGCCTCGCGCAGAAAGATGCGAACCCCCGCGGCTGCCTGTTCGGCGACATCCTCGATGGCCTGCACGCCCTGCACGGTCAGGCGTAGCTGCTCGTTCTCGACCTTGGCCTCGACGGTGAAGATGAGCCCCTTGCCGGGCTCGAGCAATTGGCGGGCCTGGGCCAGAACATCGGAGAAAACCGTCACCTCGAACATGCCGCTCGGATCGGACGCCTGGACGAAAGCGAAGCGGTTGCCGCGCGCCGAGGTCCGTTCCTGGCGACCCAGCACGGTCCCGGCGATGCGCAGGCTGGTGGCACGGCCACCCCCGGCGACACGCGCCAGTTCCGCATACCGGCGCACGCCGAGCTGGGCGAGCGAACGGCCATAGGCATCGAGCGGATGGGCCGACAGATAGAATCCGATCGCGTCGTATTCCTGGCGCAGCCGTTCCATGGCCGGCCAGTCGGGAAGATCGGGCAGATGCAGTTCCGCCGCCGGCGCCAGCGCGGCGCCGAACAGGCTCGCCTGGTTCGAGCCGCGATCCTGGGCGGCAGCGCCGGCATGACGCAGAACCATTTCGATACCGGCAAAGACCCGATGCCGGTTGGCATCGAGCGCATCGAAGGCGCCGGCCCGCGCCAGGTTCTCGAGCTGGCGCTTGTTCACAAGCTGCGGATCGAGCCTGCCGGCGAAATCGGCGAGCGAGGCGAACCGCCCCCCGGTTTCGCGCTGGTGCACCAGTCCGGCCATCGCCGCCGCGCCGACATTCTTGACCGCCGCCAGCGCATAGCGGATCGCGCCCTTGCCGCCATCGTCCTCGACGGAAAATTCCACCTCGGAGCGGTTGATGTCGGGCTGACGCAGCCCGATGCCGAGCCTTGCGCATTCCTGGCGAAAAACGTTGAGCTTGTCGGTGTTCGACAGATCGAGGCTCATCGAGGCCGCCAGGAATTCCACCGGATGGTTCGCCTTCAGCCAGGCGGTCTGGTAGGCGACGATGGCATAGGCGGCCGCATGGCTCTTGTTGAAGCCATAGCCGGCGAACTTCGCGACCAGGTCGAAGATATACTCGGCCTTCGCCGCATCGACGCCCTTGGCCAGCGCACCCTGCACGAAACGCTCGCGCTGGGCGTCCATTTCCGCCTTGATCTTCTTGCCCATGGCGCGTCGCAGGAGATCGGCCTCGCCCAGCGAATAGCCGGCCAGGATCTGGGCGATCTGCATGACCTGTTCCTGGTAGACGATGACGCCGTAGGTCTCCCTCAGCACCGGCTCGAGCCAGGGATGCAGGTAATCGGGCTTCTCCAGCCCGTGCTTGCAGTTGATGAATTTCGGTATGTTGTCCATCGGCCCCGGGCGATAGAGCGCCACGATGGCGATGATGTCCTCGATCGTGTCGGGCTTGAGGCGGCGCAGCACGTCGCGCATGCCCGAACTCTCAAGCTGGAACACCCCGACCGCTTCGCCGCGCGAGAGCATGGCGTAAGTCGGTTTGTCGTCGTAGGGCAGCCGGTCCCAGTCCGGCGCCTTGCCGCGTCGGGCGAGCAGGCGCAATGCCCGCTCGATCACCGTCAGGGTCTTGAGGCCGAGAAAGTCGAACTTCACCAGGCCGGCCGCCTCCGCATACTTCATCGAGAACTGCGTCACCAGCATGTCGGAGCGCGGGTCGCGGTAGAGCGGCACCAGCTCGCGAGCGGACGGTCGCCGATCACGACGCCCGCCGCATGGGTCGAGGCATGGCGGTAGAGACCTTCCAGCCTGAGCGCGATGTCGAGCAGGCGCGCCACCGTCTCGTCGCTGTCGCGTTCATGCTGCAGGCGCGGCTCGCCCGCAATGGCATCCTCGAGCGTCACCGGATTGGCCGGATTGTTCGGCACCATCTTGCAGAGCCGGTCCACCTGGCCATAGGGCATTTCCAGGACCCGGCCGACATCGCGCAGCGCCGCGCGGGCCTGCAGCTTGCCGAAGGTGATGATCTGCGCCACCTGGTCGTGGCCGTAACGCGACTGCACGTAGCGGATGACCTCGTCGCGGCGGTCCTGGCAGAAATCGATGTCGAAATCCGGCATCGAAACGCGCTCCGGATTGAGGAAGCGCTCGAACAGCAGCCCGAAGCGCAACGGATCGAGATCGGTGATGGTGAGCGCCCAGGCAACGCACGATCCTGCGCCGGAGCCGCGGCCGGGCCCGACCGGAATGCCGGCGGCCTTCGCCCACTGGATGAAATCGGCGACGATGAGGAAATAGCCCGCGAACCCCATCTCGATGATGACCTTGAGTTCGAAGGCAAGACGCTCGCGATAGGGCGCGGCGGCCAACTCGTCGAGACCAAGCGTCGCGATGCGCCGCTCCAGGCCCTCTTCGGCCATGCGCCGCAGCGCCGCCGGCTCATCGCCCGGCTCTCTGGTGAAACTCGGCAGGATCGGCTTGCGCTCCTCGGCCATCACGGCGCACCGGCGCGCGATCACCAGCGTATTGGCTGTCGCTTCCGGCAGGTCGGCGAAAAGAACTTTCATTTCCTCCGCCGACTTGAAGCGATGATCGACGGTGAGGCGGCGCCGGTCCTGCTGGCTCAGATAGGCGCCGCCGGCGATGCAGAGCAGCGCATCATGCGCCTCATACATGTCGGCGCCGGCGAAATAGCAGTCGTTGGTGGCGACGAGCGGCAGATCGAGGCGATAGGCGAGATCCACGAGGCCCGGCTCGGCACGCGCCTCCTCGGGCAGGCCATGGCGCTGCAGTTCGACATAGAGCCGACCCGGAAAGATCGCCGCGAGATCGCGCAGCCGCGCTTCCGCAGCCGGCCCCTGACCTTCGGCCAGCAGCCGGCCGACCGGACCGAAAGCACCGCCCGTGAGGCAGATCAGGCCCTCTGCATGGCGCTCGAGATCGGCCATGCCAACCTGCGCCGCCTCGCCCGGCGGATTGTCCAGATAGGCAGCCGATGACAGTCGCATCAGGTTGGCGTAACCGGCTTCGTCCTGGGCCAGCAGCACGAGCGGATCGGGATCGGGCCGCCGTAGCGCGCGGCCGGTCGCCAGTGCCCGCCCCTCGTCGTCGCGCGACAGGGCGAGCTGGCAGCCCATGACCGGCTGAACGCCGGCCTTGAGCATGGCCTGGACGAATTCCAGCGCGCCGAACAGATTGTTCGTATCCGTGATCGCCACCGCCGGCATGGCGTTCTGGCGGCAGAGATCGGCGAGCGCCTTGATCTTGATGGCGCCTTCGGAGAGCGAATAGGCTGTATGGACGCGCAGATGCACGAAATCCGCGTGGCTCATGGCTTCCCCGACTCGATCTTCATTCTCGAATGCTGGCATGAAGCGGCGGCGAGGGAAACCGCGCGGAGCGGCGCTCCCTCACCCCGACCACCTCCCGCGAGCGGGAGAGAGAGAAGAAAGCAGCCTTCTCCCACTGCGTGGGCTTGAGCCGCGAAACGGATCAAGTGGTTCGGTGAGGGTCGGGCCGCGGCAAGCCAAGTCGCTAGGCCGCCAACTCGACCAGCCGCCCCTCCTGCAGGGTGACCATGCGGTCCATGCGGGCGGCCAGTTCCGAATTGTGCGTCGCGATCAGCGCCGCCAGCCCCTGGTTGCGCACCAGCCCGAGCAGTTCTGAAAAGACCAGTTCCGCCGTCCGGTGATCCAGATTGCCGGTCGGCTCGTCGGCGAGCAGCACCTTCGGCCCGTTCGCGACGGCGCGGGCGATGGCCACCCGCTGCTGCTCGCCGCCGGAAAGCCGTGCCGGCCGATGCGACAGGCGCGCGCCGAGCCCGAGCGATTCGAGCAGCGCCCTCGCGCGAAGCCGCGCCTCCGAGCGGCTGCGGCCGGCAATCAGTTGCGGCAGTACCACATTCTCCAGCGCGGAGAATTCGGGGAGCAGATGATGGAACTGGTAGACGAAGCCAAGGAGGTCGCGGCGCACGCGGGTTCGCTCGTCGTCGCTCATGCCGAAGCAGGACCGGCCCTGCACGAAGACCTCGCCGCCATCGGGCGGCTCCAGCAGGCCGGCGACATGCAGCAAGGTCGACTTGCCGGCGCCTGACGGACCGACCAGGGCCACGACCTCGCCGGCGCGAACCAGCAGGTCGACCCCACGCAGCACCTCGAGCGCCTCGCCCGCCTGCGCGTAGGTGCGCACCACGCCCTGCAGCCGCAGGCCCTCACTCATAACGCAGCGCCTCCACCGGATCGAGACGCGCGGCGCGCCAGGACGGATAGACGGTGGCGAGGAAGGAGAGGCCGAGCGCCATCAGCACCACGCCCACCACTTCCATCCCGTCGATCTTCGCCGGGAGGCGCGAAAGAAAGCGGATCTCGGGCGCGAAGAGTTCCGCCCCGGTCAGCCCCTCCAGCCAGACCCGGATGGTGTCGATGTTCGCCGCGAAGGACAGGCCGAGAATGAAACCCAGCACCGTGCCCAGCACGCCGACCGCCGCCCCGCTCAGGAAGAAGATGCGCATGACGCTGCCGCGCGTGGCACCCATGGTGCGCAGGATGGCGATGTCGCGCCCCTTGTCCTTCACCAGCATGATCAGGCTCGAGATGATGTTGAAGGCCGCCACCAGGATGATCAGCGAGAGAATCAGGAACATGACGTTCCGTTCCACCTGGAGCGCGTTGAAGAAATGCGCGTTCGACTGCTGCCAGTCGAAGAGGTAGGCGCGCCCTTGCAGCATCTGGCCGAGCTGGCGGCGCATGGGTACGGCGAGTTCCGCGTCGCGCAGCATGACCTCGATGCCGCTGACCGCCTCGCCATAGCGGAAATAGACCTGGGCCTGTGGCAGCGGCATGAAGGTATAGCCGTTGTCGTACTCGTACATGCCGATATCGAAGGTCGCCACCAGCCGGTATTGCTGCAGGCGCGGCACGAAGCCAAAGGCGGTGGCGCTGCCCTGGGGCGAGATCAGGGTCACGCGGTCGCCGATCCTGAGACCGAGCCGCCCGGCCAGGCGAGCGCCCATGACGACGACTTCCTCGGCGACGAAATCGTCCAGCGTGCCGGCGACGATGGAGCGCGCGACAAGGGACTCGCCCCGAAGATCCTCCGGCCTGATGCCGCGCACCACGGAAAAGGAGGCGGCATTGTTGGCCGAAGCCATCACCTGGCCCTCCGCCACCGGGATCGCGCGCACGACGCCGTCGATGCCGCGGATGGTCTGGGCCAGCCCGTCAAAGTCAGCCAGTTTGCGGTCGATGCCCTGGACCAGCAGATGGCCATTGAGCCCGAGAATGCGCCCGAGCAGTTCTGCGCGGAAGCCGTTCATCACCGCCATGACGATGATCAGCGTGGCGACGCCGAGCCCGATGCCGAGCAGGGAGAAGCCGGCGATGACCGATATGAAGCCTTCCTGCCGGCGGGCGCGCAGATAGCGCGCCGCCATGGTCCATTCGAAGGTGGAAAAGATCATGCGAGCTTCGCCAGGGCGGCTTCGGCGCTGAGTTCCGCACGTTCCCCGCCGGCGCGCCGCTTGAGTTCCACCGTGCCGGCCTTGACGCCGCGCGGCCCGACCAGGATCTGCCAGGGCAGGCCGATCAGGTCCATGTTGGCGAACTTGGCGCCGGCGCGCTCCTCGGTATCGTCGTAGAGGACCTCGATGCCGGCCGCGCGCAGCCGGTCATAAAGCTCGTCCGCCGCCTTGCCGCAGGCGGCATCGTCCGCCTTGACGTTGATCAGCCCGACCTTGAAGGGTGCCACCGCGTCCGGCCAGACGATGCCGTTCCCATCGTGGCTCGCCTCGATGATGGCGCCGGCCAGGCGCGAGACGCCGATGCCGTAGGAGCCCATGTGCAGCGGCACCATCTCGCCGGTCGGGCCGCTGACCTCGGCGCGCATCGGCGCCGAGTACTTGGTGCCGAAATAGAAGATGTGCCCGACCTCGATGCCGCGCGCCTCGATGCGGCGCGCCTCGGGCAGGGCTGCGAAGCGCACCGGATCGTGCTTCTCGTCGGTCGCCGCATAGCGGGACGCCCAGCGGTCGACCATCGGCTGCAGATCGGCCTCGTAATCGACCGCTTCGCCGAGCACGTCGAAATCGACCAGCTCGCGGTCGCAATAGACCTGGCTTTCGCCGGTCTCCGCCAGAATGATGAATTCGTGGCTCAGGTCGCCGCCGATCGGCCCCGTATCGGCCTGCATCGGGATCGCCTTGAGGCCCATGCGGGCAAAGGTGCGGAGATAGGCGACGAACATCTTGTTATAGGCGCGCCGCGCGCCGGCCTGGTCGAGATCGAACGAGTAGCTGTCCTTCATCAGGAATTCCCGGCCCCGCATCACGCCGAAGCGCGGCCGGACCTCGTCGCGGAACTTCCACTGGATATGGTAGAGGAGCTTCGGCAGTTCCCGGTAGCTGCGGACGCTGTCGCGGAAGATGGCGGTGATCAGCTCCTCGTTGGTCGGGCCGTAGAGCATGTCGCGCTCGTGCCGGTCCTTGATGCGAAGCATCTCCTTGCCGTAATCCTCGTAGCGGCCGCTCTCGCGCCAGAGATCGGCCGACTGGATCGTCGGCATCAGCAGCTCGTGGCAGCCGGCCGCGTCCTGCTCCTCCCGGACGATCTGCTCGATCCGCTTGAGCACCCGGAAGCCGAGTGGCAGCCAGGAATAAATCCCGGCGGACGCCTGACGGATCAGTCCGGCCCGCAACATGAGCCGGTGCGAGACGATCTGCGCCTCGCTCGGATTCTCCTTGAGGGTTGGCAGGAAGTAACGGGACAGGCGCATGCGGAGACCCTGGTCTGGCAGCCCGCTTCGGGCCGGACGGAAGGCCTGAGTATTAGGCCGCCCAAGGGCTTAAAGCAACGCGCTTATGGCCCGCTCCAGAGAGCTTGATCAGACCACGCCGGCCCTGCGGCAGGCTTCGCGGACGAGCGCCAGGACATGCGCGCCGACCGGCTGGTCGTTGAGCCGGACATCGCCATCGAGCGTGCCGATACTGACCTCGCCGACGCCGACCTTGGAGCGCTCCAGACCCGCCGGCGGGTGCGCCGTCACCGCGCCAAGCGGCGTCTCGAGATCGATCACGATCCGCTCCGGCAGCGCGGCCCGGCCGGCGGCGCGGCTGGCGGGCAGGTCCGCCGGGGCGACCTTGCGCCCGCGGACATCGACGCCGGGCAGATAGGCGGCATCGCCCTCCGCCGCCTGGCGCAGGATCCGCCGGCAATCCTCGGCGCTGATCGTCACCTGGACGCCGGCCTCGAGTCGCGGCGCGGAGCGGGCCTCGAACAGGCCATGACCCAGCCCCGACGCCCAGAGGCCGGGCACCAGCAGGAAGCCGGCCATGGAGATCACCCGCAGGTTCTGCGCGTTCATGGATGGCAGGCTAGCAGGCCCCGCTGAAGAAACGGTTATCGGCAGAAGCCGGACCTTGCCGACACAATTCCTCTCGGTCAGAGTCTCAAACAGCGACTCGCCAGCGATCCTGAGGGGGATCCCATGCTCGAAAGACTGTTTCAGCTCCAGGCACACGGAACCAGTGTGCAGCGCGAAGCCATGGCCGGGCTCACCACCTTTCTCACCATGGCCTACATCATCTTCGTCAATCCCGGGATCCTGTCGCAGGCAGGCATGGATTTCGGCGCGGTGTTCATGGCCACCTGCCTTGCCGCTGCCTTCGGCACGGCGGTGATGGGCCTCTATGCCAACTATCCGATCGCCATGGCGCCGGGCATGGGCCTCAACGCCTATTTCGCCTTCGGCGTCGTGCTCGGCATGAAGATAAGCTGGCAGGTGGCGCTGGGCGCGGTGTTCATCTCCGGCGTCATTTTCTTCCTGATCAGCCTGTTCAAGGTCCGGGAATGGATCATCAATGCCATCCCGCTTTCGATGAAGCTCGGCATCGCCGGCGGTATCGGCCTGTTTCTCGCCATCATCGCGCTGGAGAACGCCAAGATCGTCGTCGATCATCCGGCGACCCTGGTGACGCTCGGCGACGTGCGCAGCCTGCCGGTGCTGCTCGCCGCGCTGGGCTTCGCGCTGATTGCCGCCCTCTCCTACCGGAAGATTCCCGGCGCCATCATCATCTCCATCCTTGCAGTGACAGTCATCTCGGTGCTGCTCGGCCTCTCCGAATACAAGGGCATTGCCTCGGCACCGCCCTCCATGGCGCCGACCTTCCTGCAGATGGATCTGAAGGGCGCCATCGAGATCGGCCTGTGGTCGATCATCTTCGTCTTCCTGTTCGTCGACCTGTTCGACACGTCGGGCACCCTGATCGGCGTCTCCCATCGCGGCGGGTTCCTCGACAAGGAAGGCAAGCTGCCGCGGCTGAACCGGGCGCTGGTCGCCGATTCCTCGGCCACCATGGTCGGCGCCGCCCTCGGCACTTCCACCACGACCAGCTATATCGAGAGCGCATCGGGCGTCGATGCGGGCGGGCGTACCGGACTCACGGCGGTGGTGGTGGCGATCCTGTTCCTTGCCGCCATCTTCCTCGCGCCGCTCGCCGGAACGGTGCCGGCCTGGGCCACCGCGCCGGCGCTGCTCTATGTCGCCTGTCTCATGGCGCGCGGTCTCAAGGATCTCGACTGGGACGACGTGACCGAATACGTGCCGGCGATGGTCACCGCCATCACCATGCCGCTCACCTATTCGATCGCGCATGGCATCGGCATCGGCTTCATCACCTACGCCGGCATCAAGATCCTGGCCGGACGCTGGAGCGACATGAGCATCGCCGTGCCGATCATCGCCGTGGCGTTCCTCGTCAAGTTGCTGTTCGTGTGAACCGGCTTTCGCCGCGGCCGGCCTTTGGAGATAAAAGATCAAAAGGCCGGCCGCGAATGAAAGATTCTTGATGACTGGCGAAATGGCCTCGGCTATTCTCTGGCCACAAAAAAGGGGCCGCAAGGCGAGAACCTCGCAGCCCAAGTCTAGGGAGGAAACGCCATCTGGCGTAAACAAGTGGTTCCGAAGCAGAACCACCCAACTGACGTAGATGGTGATTGTTGCGATGCAATATGGCAAGACCCTTCATTGGGGGTCTTGCATTTTTTTTGCCTGAATTCTTGGCAATCGGGATAAATATTTGCCTCAATACCGGGCGAATGCCTGAATTATTCCCGTTTCAATTTCCAGGCGAGCGGAAGTAGCCCGCCAGGTCCAGCGGGTCGTAGGCCTGCAGATACCAGACCAGGGCGAAGATCGCCGAAGCGACGATGGTGGTCAGCAGGAACTTGAACCCCAGCCGGGGATTGACCGGAGCGCTTTCCGCATGGCCCTGTTCCACCTCTCCGCCCTCCTCATGGGCGGTGCGCACGCCAATCGGCAGGATCGCGAACAGCACCACCATCCAGATGATGGTGAAGGCGACGATTCCGGTGACGATGCTCATGCCGATGGCGCCGCCCGCCGCTCAGACCTGCTCCAGTTCCACCAAGGTGCCCATGAAGTCCTTGGGATGAAGGAACAACACTGGCTTGCCGTGCGCGCCGATCTTGGGTTCGCCATCGCCAAGCACGCGCGCACCCTGCGCCTTGAGCCGGTCACGGGCGGCGATGATGTCCTCGACCTCGTAGCAGACATGGTGGATGCCGCCCGATGGATTATTCCTGAGGAAGTTGGCGATCGGCGATGCCTCGCCGAGGGGATGAAGCAACTCGACCTTGGTGTTGCCGAGATCGACGAACACCACGGTCACGCCATGATCGGGTTCGGGTTGCGGTTGGGACACCCGCGCCCCCAGCACGTCCCGGTAGGTTTCCGTTGCCTTCTCCAGATCCGGGACGGCGATGGCGACATGGTTGAGACGACCGATCATGCTGCGGATTCCTCCTCTTCAGCTTCGCGCCGCGCGCCCGGACCGACGCGCAGCAGGTGCACCTCAGTCACCGGCCGGCGGCCGGTCGCCGCCTTGACCAGGCGGCGCAGCGTGGTGCGCGCCGCCTCGCGCAGGCTTTCATCGTCCTGCCGCGCGCGGGGCGGCAACCGTTCGATGGCGGCGCGCACCGCCGCCCGCACCTCGGCGGCGAAAGCGCCATTGGGATCGTGGATCACGCCCTGAAAGGCGACGACGGGCGGCGCCGCAAGCCGGCCATCGCCATCGAGGGCGAGCGAGACCTGCGCCGCGCCGTTATGCATCAGGCGACGGCGCTCCTGCACCACGCCGCCATCCAGCGGCACCAGATGCGCGCCATCGACGGCGAGTCGTCCGGCGGGGACGCGCTCCACCACTTCCGCCGGACCGGGCGCGAGACGCAGCATGTCGCCGTTTGCCAGCGCCACCGCCTCCGGGACCTGCAGCGCGCGGGCGAGGCGCACATGCTCCATGATGTGCCGGGTCTCGCCATGCACCGGCACGGCGATGCGCGGACGCACCCAGCGATACATTTCCGAAAGTTCGTCGCGGGAGGGATGGCCGGAAACGTGCACGAAATGGTCGCGCTCGGTCACCACCTCGATGCCCGCCGCCGCCAGCAGGTTATGGATGCGGTAAAGGGTCCGCTCGTTGCCTGGAATGATCTTCGAGGAAAAGACCACGAGGTCGCCCGGGCTCAGGCCGATATGAGGATGCTCGCCGCCGGCAATGCGCGCCATGGCGCCACGCGGCTCGCCCTGGCAGCCGGTGCAGATCAGCATCACCCGCTCGCGCGGCAGGTAACCGATCTCGCGTTCGTCGAGGAACGGGCGGAGGCCATGAAGATAGCCGTTCTCCCGCGCCGCCTGGACGATGCGCCCCAGCGAGCGCCCGACCAGAACCACCTCGCGCCCCAGCTCCTCGGCGAGGCGGGCCAGCGTCTCGATGCGGGCCACGTTCGAAGCGAAGGTGGTCATCACCAGCCGTCCCTCGCGCCCGGCCAGCAGGCGGCGCAGGCTCTCGCGCACGGCCGCCTCCGATCCCGAGACGCCGGGGCTGAAGACGTTGGTGGAATCGCAGACGAGCGCCAGCGCGCCCTCCTCGCCGATGCGGCGCAGCGCCGCAATGTCGCTCGCCGGCCCGACCAGCGGGTCCGGATCGAGTTTCCAGTCGCCGGAATGCAGCACGATGCCATGCGGCGTCTCGATGGCGAGCGCCTGCATCTCCGGTATGGAATGGGTCAGGCCGAGTGGCGTCACGCGGAAGGGTCCGAGCTCGATGGCGCGACCAGGCTCGAGCGGCCGAAGTGGCACGATCTCCTCCAGTCCCGCCTCCGCCAGCTTGCGCCGGAGCACCGAGGTGGTAAAGCCGGTGGCATAGACCGGACAACCGAGGCCGGGCCAGAGATGGGCCACGGCGCCGATATGGTCCTCGTGCGCATGGGTCGCGATCAGCCCGAGCAGACCGCCGCGATGCGCCTCGATGAAGCTCGCATCGGGCGTGATCAGGTCGATGCCCGGCACGCTTGGATCGGCAAAGGTAACGCCGCAATCCACCATCAGCCATTTCCCGCCATAGCCATAGAGCGCGAGGTTCATGCCGATTTCGCCGGCGCCGCCGAGCGGCAGGAAATAGAGGGGTGTCGTATCGTCCAAGTCAGTGCTTCCTGTTGCGGCGGTAGACGTCCAGCATGCCCTGCATGGTGATGTCCGGCACGATCCGCTCGATGCAGTCCGTCACCCCTTCAAATAGGGGCGCGAGGCCGCCTGTCGAGATGACGCGCATGGGCGAGCCCCATTCCGCCCGGATGCGCGCGACCACGCCCTCGATCAGGCCGACATAGCCCCAGAATACACCCGATTGCATGCAGCCGATGGTATCGGTGCCGATCACCTTGGCCGGCTTCGCCGGCGCGATTCGCGGCAACTGGGCGGTGTTCATGTGCAGCGCCTCGATCGACAGGTTGATGCCCGGCGCGATGACACCGCCGCGGAAATTGCCCTCCGCATCCACCACGTCGAAACTGGTCGCCGTGCCGAAATCCACCACCACCAGCGGGCCGCCGAACAGCCTGTGCCCGCCGATGGCATTGAGCAGCCGGTCCGCCCCCACCTCGCTCGGCCGGTCGACCAGGGCGCGGATACCGAGATCGACGCCCGGCGCGCCCACCACCAGCGGCTCGCAGGCGAAGTAGCGCTGGCAGAGGCCGCGCAGGTTGAAGGTCGCGGACGGGACGACGGTCGCGACGACGGCGCCGTCGATCGCCTCGCGCCCCAGCCCCTCGAACTGCATGAGATGCGTCAGCCAGACCGCATATTCGTCGGCGGTGCGCTGTGCGAACGTTTGGGCCCGCCACTCGACCCTCAGCCTGTCGTCCTCGAACAGCGCGAACTTGGTATTGGTATTGTTGGCATTGATCGCGAGCAGCATGGCCCCTCCAGTCCCGCCGTCAGGCCGGGCGATAGACGTCGCCGGCGGTGATGCGGGTCCGTTCTCCGTTCTCCCCGCGCAGCACCATGGCGCCGCTCTCGTCGAGCGATTCGAAGACGCCGTCGACCGCGCCGTCCGGCAGCATCACACGCACCGGCTTGCCCAGTCCATCCGCCCGCGCGATCCAGGCTTCCCGGACCGGGGCGAAACCACCGGCGCGCCAGCGCCCGAGCCAGGCGGCCAGCCGCTCCAGGTAGCCCTCCAGAACGGCCTCGACAGATGCCACCGCGCCATGGGCCGTCATGGACGTCGTCGCGTAGGCCGTGCCTTCCGGCGCGCTGGCGACGTTGATCCCCGTGCCGATGATCAGCCGGTCGACGCGCCCCTCGATGCTCATGCGCGATTCCAGCAGGATGCCCGAAATCTTCGCGCCGTCGACCAGCACGTCGTTCGGCCATTTGCAGCCGATGCGGGCGGCACCCGGCAACAGCCGGTCCAGCATCTCCGCCACCGCGACGGCAACCAGGAAGGAAAGGCGCGCTGCCTCGAGCGGCGGCACCATGGGCCGTAGCAGGACCGAACTGAAACAGTTGCCCCGGGACGAGACCCAGCCCCGACCGCGGCGACCGCGACCGGCCGTCTGCTCGCGCGCCCAGACCACGAGACCATCTGGCGCCCCCGCCTCGGCCTGCCGCAGCGCCTCCTCGTTGGTGCTGTCGATGGCATCGAGCGCAAGCAGGGTGAAACCCGGCGGCACCGCCGGCCTTCTTCCGGTCATGCGCTCATGGCGACATGAGGGAGGCGGCGGCCGCCTCCGCCCCCGCCAGCAGCGGCGCCGGATAGGCAAAGAACAGCAGGGTGAAGAGCGCCGAGACGGTCAGGACGACGCCGAGTTCGCGGTGCATCGGCTTCTCCAGCGGCTCGGCCTGCGGATCGATATACATGATCTTGATGATGCGAAGATAATAATAGGCGCCGACCACGCTGCCGATGACGCCGATGACGGCGAGCGCATAGAGCCCGGCATCGATGGCGGCGGCCAGCACGTAGAACTTGGCGAAGAAGCCGGCGAGCGGCGGGATCCCGGCGAGCGAGAACATGAAGATCGCCATGGCGGCCGCCATCATCGGCCGGCTCTGCGCCAGTCCGCCGAGATCCTCGATCCGCTCCACCATGCCGTTCTTCACCCGCATGGAAAGGATCACCGCGAAAGCGCCGACATTCATCGCGAGGTAGATAGCGAGATAGATCAGCACGCCGCGCACGCCCTGCTGGGTGCCGGCGGCCAGCCCGATCAGCGCATAGCCGACATGGCCGATGGAGGAATAGGCCATCAGCCGCTTGATGTTGCTCTGGCCGATGGCGGCGACCGCGCCGAGCGCGATCGAGGCAACCGACAGCAGCACGATGATCTGCCGCCATTCGTCCGCCAGCTCGCCGAAGGGAGCGATCATGGCGCGCACGAAGAGGCCGAGTGCCGCGATCTTCGGAGCCACGGCGAAAAACGCCGTCACCGCGGTCGGCGCCCCTTCGTAGACGTCGGGCGTCCACATGTGGAAGGGCACGGCCGAGACCTTGAAGGCGAGACCGGCGGTGAGGAAGACGATGCCGACGATAAGCCCGATCGACACCTCCACCCCGCCGGCGAACAGGCCGGCGATCTGCGGGAAGCTGGTGGTACCGGCGAAGCCGTAGATCAGCGAGCAGCCATAAAGCAGCATCCCCGAGGACAGCGCGCCGAGCACGAAATACTTGAGACCCGCCTCGGTGGCGCGCGTCGATTCCCGCTTGAAGGCCGCCAGGACGTAGAGCGAGAGCGACTGCAGCTCGAGGCCGAGATAGAGCGACATGAGATCGTTGGCCGAGACCATCATCATCATGCCGAGCGTGGCGAAGAGGACGAGGACCGGAAACTCGAAGCGCTCCATCCGCTCCGAACGGATATAGGCCGACGACATGACGATGGTCAGCGCCGAGCCGAGCAGGACCAGGGATTTCACGAACACGGCGAAGGCATCGGTGACGAACATGCCGGCGAAAGTCTCGGTGCGGCCCTCGGGCAGCAGGCCGAGCAGAAGGAAGGCGATGGCCAGCGAGAGCACCGACAGCGTCGAGACGAAGCGCGTCGAACCATCGCCGCGGAATACCCCCAGCATCAGCAGCGCCATGCCGGCGGCCGCGAGGAAGAGCTCCGGTATGACGGGGACGAGATCGGCTGCACCCAGGCTGGTCATCGTCTCATGCTCCTCAAGGCTTTGCGAGGGCGGTCCGGGCCGCCTCGATCGCCCATTCATGCTGCTGCAGCAGGTTCGCGACCGACACCGCGGTCACGTCGAACAGCGGCTTCGGGTAAATGCCGATCCACAATGCCGCCGCGACAAGCGGCGCGAAGATCGCCACCTCGCGCCAGTTGAGATCGCTCATCTTCTTGCAGTCCTCGCGTACCAGCTCGCCGAAGATCACCCGGCGGTAGAGCCAGAGCGAATAGGCCGCGCCCAGGATCACGCCGGTGGTGGCGAGCGCCGCCACCCAGGAACTGGCCTGGTAGGCGCCGACGAGGATCGTCATTTCACCGACGAAGCCCGAAGTTCCCGGCAGGCCGATGGTCGCCATGGTGAAGATCATGAAGACCAGGGCGTAGCGCGGCATGTTGTTGACGAGCCCGCCATAGCGGGCGATCTCGCGCGTATGCATCCGGTCGTAGACGACGCCGACGCAGAGGAACAGCGCGCCGGAGACGATGCCGTGGCTGATCATCTGCAGGATCGCGCCGTCGATGCCCTGCTGGGTGAAGGTGAAGGTGCCGATGGTGATGAAGCCCATATGCGCCACCGAGGAATAGGCGATGAGCTTCTTCATGTCCTCCTGCATCAGCGCCACCAGCGAGGTATAGATGATCGCGACCACGCTCAGGGTCCAGATCAGCGGCGTGAAGAAGACCGAAGCCTCCGGAAACATCGGCAGCGAGAAGCGCAGGAAGCCATAGCCGCCCATCTTCAGCAGCACCCCGGCCAGGATCACCGATCCGGCGGTCGGCGCCTCGACATGGGCGTCCGGTAGCCAGGTATGGACCGGCCACATCGGCACCTTCACCGCGAAGGAGGCGAAGAAGGCGAGCCAGAGCCATTTCTGCATGCCGGAGGGGAAGTTCGCCTGCATCAGGCTCGGGATATCGGTCGTGCCGGCATGGAAATACATGGCGAGGATCGCCAGCAGCATCAGCACCGAGCCGAGCAGCGTATAGAGGAAGAACTTGAACGTCGCATAGATCCGCCGCGGCCCGCCCCAGACGCCGATGATGAGGAACATCGGGATCAGGCCGGCCTCGAAGAACAGGTAGAACAGCACGAGGTCCAGAGCGCAGAAAACGCCGATCATCAGCGTCTCGAGCATCAGGAAGGCGATCATGTATTCCTTCACCCGGTGCTCGATCGCCTCCCAGCTCGCCAGGATGCAAAGCGGCATGAGGAAGGTGGTCAGGATGACGAACAGCATCGATATGCCGTCGACGCCCATATGGTAGTTGAACCCTTCCCGTGCCGCGCCGGGCAGTCCGTCGCCGATCCAGCCGGATTTCTCGACGAACTGGAATTCGGCCGTACTCGTGTCGAACTGGAGCCAGATCACCAGGCTGAGCAGGAAGATGATGATCGTGGTGAACAGCGCCACGTTGCGCGTGTTGCGCGCCACCACATCCGGCTCGCCCCGGATCAGCAGGATGAACAGCACGCCGACAAGCGGCAGGAAGGTGACGGTCGAGAGCAGATAGGGCCAGCTCAGCATCGCTCAATGCCCCATCGTGTAGAAATACAGGGTGACCAGCACGAAGATGCCGATCAGCATGGCGAAAGCATAGTGGTAGAGATACCCGGTCTGCAGCCGGACCGCGCGGCGCGCCAGCCCGATCACCCCGGCCGAGATGCCGTCCGGCCCGAAGCCGTCGATGATCTTCTGGTCGCCCCCCTTCCAGAACAGCCGGCCGATCCACATGGCCGGGCGCACCAGGACGTAATCGTAAAGCTCGTCGAAGTACCACTTGTTCAGCAGGAACTTGTACAAGCCGTCATGCATGCGCGCCAGCGCGCCGGGCAGGTCCGGCCGGCGGATATACATCTGCCAGGCGAGCAGGATGCCGAGGATGCCCGCCACGACCGGCGCCAGCTTGACCCAGAGCGGCACGTGATGGGCTTCCGCCATTGCCTTGTGCAGATCCTCGCGGATCAGGATCGACTGGCCCCAGAAGGCGGTCCAGTTCTCGCCCACCATCGGGCCGACGAAGGCAATACCGGCAAAAAGCGCGCCTGCCGCCAGCAGATAGAGCGGGATCAGCATGACCTGCGGGCTCTCGTGCACATGCTCCATGACATGGTGATCGGCACGCGGGGTTCCGTTGAAGGTCATGAACAGCAGCCGCCAGGAATAGAAGGCGGTAAGCAGCGCCGCGCCGAGACCAAGCGTAAAGGCATAATCGCCGACACCGCTGCCGGCCGCGAAGGCGGCCTCGAGCACCGCATCCTTGGAATAGTAGCCGGCGAAGAACGGCACGCCCGCCAGCGCCAGGGAGCCGATCCACATCAGCACCGCCGTCACCTTGATGTGCGGCCACAGACCGCCCATCTTGCGCATGTCCTGCTCGCCGCCCACCGCATGGATGACCGAGCCGGCGCCGAGGAAGAGCAGCGCCTTGAAGAAGGCGTGGGTGAAGAGGTGGAAGATTGCGATCGGATAGGCCGAAACGCCGGCGGCGAAGAACATGTAGCCGAGCTGCGAGCAGGTCGAATAGGCGATCACCCGCTTGATGTCGTTCTGCACCAGGCCGATGGTGGCGGCGAAGAAGGCGGTGGACGCGCCGACCGCCGCCACCACCGCAAGCGTGAAGGGCGCATACTCGAACATCGGCGAGCAGCGGGCCACCATGAAGACGCCCGCCGTCACCATGGTCGCCGCGTGGATCAGCGCCGAGACCGGCGTCGGACCCTCCATGGCATCGGGCAGCCAGGTATGCAGGCCAAGCTGCGCCGACTTGCCGCAGGCGCCGATGAAGAGCAGCAGCGTGATGGTGGTGACGATGTCGACTTCCCAGCTCAGGAAGGTGAAAGTCTGGCCCGCCATCTGCGGCGTGGCGTTGAACACGGTCTGGAAATCGACCGAACCATAGACCAGGAAGATCGCCATGATGCCAAGCGCGAAGCCGAAGTCGCCGACCCGGTTGACGACGAAAGCCTTGATCGCCGCCGCATTGGCCGAGGGACGCTTGTACCAGAAGCCGATCAGCAGGTAGGAGGCGAGACCCACGCCCTCCCAGCCGAAATACATCTGCACGAAATTGTCCGCCGTCACCAGCATCAGCATGGCGAAGGTGAAGAGGCTGAGATAGGCCATGAACCGCGGGATCGAGGTGTCGTGGCTCATGTAGCCCACGGAATAGATATGCACCAGGGCCGAGACGGTGTTCACCACCACCAGCATGACGGCGGTGAGCTGGTCGATGCGGAGTTGCCACATCACCTCGAACTCGCCGGAATCGATCCAGGTGAAAAGCGGCACCACGGCAACCTGGCCCTGGAACCCGACCCGGTAGAGCGCGACCCAGGAGAGAAGGGCGGCGATGCCGACCGCGCCACAGGTCACCACTTGCGCGCCGCGATCGCCGATGCGCCGTCCGAACAAGCCGGCGAGGATGGCCGCAGCCAGGGGAAGGAAGACGATAAGCTGGTACATGCCCGCCCCTCAGCCCTTCATCAGGTTGATGTCTTCGACCGCGATCGACCCGCGCGTCCGGAAATAGACGACGAGGATGGCCAGCCCGATCGCCGCCTCGCCCGCCGCGACCGTGAGAACGAACAGCGCGAAGACCTGCCCCACCAGGTCGTTGAGAAATGTCGAGAAGCTGACCAGGTTGATGTTCACTGCCAGCAGCATCAGCTCGATCGACATGAGAATGACGATGACGTTCTTCCGGTTCAGGAAGATGCCGAAAATCCCGAGCGTGAACAGGATCGCCGCAAGGGTCAGATAATGGCTAAGCCCGATGGTCATGGTCGTTCCTGCCTGCCTTCCGCCGGTCCGGGGTCACACGCCCTGGCGCGGCTCGACCTTCTTTATGGCGACCGCGTCCTCGCGCCGCCTGGCGAACTGCGCCGCGGCCGACTGCCGCCGCACGCCCTCGCGCGCGCGCAAGGTCAGCACGATGGCGCCGATCATGGCGACCAGCAGCACGAGGCCCGCACCCTGGAAAAGGTAGATGTACCTGGGGTAGAGCA
>JAHCJR010000026.1 GCA_026126165.1 Alphaproteobacteria bacterium | reverse complement strand
GTTCGTCTTCTCCTGCACGGAAGCCTACGAGATCATCGATGGCCGGCTCGGCCGGCCGCTCAAGGGCGCGACCTTGATCGGCGCCGGCGCCGAGGTGCTGAAAAAGGTTGCGGCGATCGGTAACGACATGGCGCTCGATCCCGGAATCGGGACTTGCGGCAAGAACGGACAGGGCGTGCCGGTTGGCGTGGGGCAGCCGACCCTCCTGATCGATTCCATCACGGTGGGCGGCACGGCCACCTGACAGAACGGAGCTTTGATGCCATGCGCGTGCCCCCGATCGCGCTTGCCTTGTTTTTTCTCGCCGCCGCCCCCGCCAGGGCCGATCTTCTGAAACAGAGCGAATGGCTGCCCAAGGGCACCGTCGTGGCCGACCTGACCGAACGCCCGGTCGAGTATCTCGACAATGGCGCGGAGCAGAGCTTCCTCGTGCATTTCGGCCGCCTCGCCTTCCGCTCGCCGCTCATCCTCGGCGGCAATGCGCGGCGCGCTGGCCTTTCCTGCAATTCCTGCCATACGTCCGGCCACCTGAACGACCGCTTCTTCGTCCCCGGCCTGTCCGACGAGCCCGGCAAGGTCGACGTCACGCACATGCTCTGGAACCCGCGCAACGACGACCGCAAACCCAATCCGCGGACCATCCCCACCTTGCGCGGTGTCGGCGAGAAACGCTGGCTTGGCCGCGACGAGCGCGTTTCCTCGCTGCGGGAATTCACCCGGCACGTGATCGTCGTGGAGTTCGCCGGGGCCGAGCCCTCGCCGCTGCTGCTCGATGCGCTGCTGGCCTACATGCGCGTCGTCGCGCCGAAGGAGAGCGGCGAGGATCCGGACGTGGAAGCAGTACGTCTCGAAGGCGACATCGAGGACATCGCGCTGCATCTGGCGACGCTGCGCCAGCCGCTGCTGGAAGAGGACGGGCCGCTCGCCGCCCTGATCGTGGAGATGATTCGCGGCGAGATCGGCCTCATCCACGAACGCTTCCATCTGCCGGCCCACGCGAGCCAACGGCGCCTTCTCGAAGGCTGGTCGATGGCCCTCAAGGACCTGGCGGCGGGGGCGCGCCCTGGCCAGTTTCCCGCCGCCCGCGCGAAGCTCGATGAGTTGCAGAAGCGGATCGCGGCAGATACGCCGCAGCTCCTCGGCGCCGAGGCGACTTCGCTCTATTCGCCCGATGTCGTGCGCAAGGCGCTGGAAGGGCAGCCGCGCCGATAGCATCCGGCTTCAATAGGCCAGTTCCTTGAAGGCGCGCTCGATATGGCCCTCCCACTTGCCGTTGAAGCGCTCCAGCAGGTCCTCGGCCGGCGTCCGCCCGGCCGCCACCATGCCGCGCAGCGAATCGAGGAAATGGCCCTCGTTCTCGCCTGACGGTGAGAGGCGGTTGCGGCGCCGCAAGCCCTCGCCGGCGATGCCGAGCACTTGGGCGCCGACCTCGCGCAGGGTGCGGCCGCGAAACGGCGTCGCCAGCGCCATGCGCGGCACGTTGTCGCGCAGGCTTTGGCGCTCTTCCGCCGTCCAGTCCCGGACCAGGTCCCAGGCGGCATCGAGCGCGTCCTTGTCGTAGAGCAGGCCGACGAAGAGCGCCGGCAGGGCGCAGAGCCGCCACCAGGGGCCGCCATCGGCGCCGCGCATCTCGAGGTAGCGCTTGAGCCGCACTTCGGGGAAGAGCGTCGTCAGGTGATCGGCCCAGTCGCGCATGGTGGCGCGCTCGCCCGGCAGCGCCGGCAGGCGGCCCTGCATGAAGTCGCGGAAGGACTGGCCGGAGGCGTCGATGTACCGGCCCTCGCGATAGACGAAGTACATGGGCACGTCGAGGGCGTAATCGACATAACGCTCGAAGCCGAAGCCGGGCTCGAAGACGAAGGGCACCATGCCGGATCGGTCGGGATCGGTATCGGTCCAGATATGGCTGCGATAGGAGAGGAAGCCGTTGGGCCGGCCCTCGGTGAAGGGCGAATTGGCGAAGAGCGCGGTGGCGAGCGGCTGAAGCGCCAGCGAGACGCGGAACTTCTTCACCATGTCCGCCTCGTCGCCGAAGTCGAGATTGACCTGCACGGTGCAGGTCCGCAGCATCATGTCGAGCCCGAGCCCGCCGCGCTTGGGCATGTAGTCGCGCATGATCTTGTAGCGGCCCTTGGGCATCCAGGGGATGTCCTCGCGCCGCGCCTTCGGGTGGAAGCCGAGGCCGACGAAACCCACGCCCAGCTCCTGACCGATCAGCTTGACCTGCGCCAGGTGCAGGTTCAGTTCGTGGCAGGTCTGGTGCAGGGTCTCCAGCGGCGCGCCGGAGAGTTCGAGCTGGCCGCCCGGCTCGAGCGAGATCGACTGGCCATCCAGCCTGAGGCCAATCAGGGTCTCGCCTTCCAGCACCGGTTCCCAGCCGAAACGCTGCAAGCCTTCCAGCACGGCGCGGATGCCCTGCGGCCCCTCGTAGGGTAGCGGGCGGAAATCGTCGAGATTGAAGCCGAACTTCTCGTGCTCGACGCCGATGCGCCAGTCCGCCGGGTCGGGCTTGCCGCCCTGTTCGAGATACTGGACGAGTTCGGCCTTGCTTTCGATCGGCGTTTCCGGCGCGCTGGCGGGAACGGACATGGACGCTCCTGGTTACCTGCAGGAGACCGCTCCGACCGGCCTCCCCCCTCTGACGATGGCTGGCTCTACAGGATTACCCGCAGGCGGGCAAGGGCACCGCTCTGTCGTGAACGGGCGGCCCTCACCGCCCATCTCCGATGATGAAACGCGCCGCCGTCGCCACGTTGATTAGCTTTCCTTCAGCTCCGCAATCCAGGGGTTGATGAAGTTCAGTCCGGCCGCCTCAAAGGGACTGGTGTCGCGGGTGGCGACCATCAGGCTGTGTGCGGCGGCCGTGGCGGCGATGTAGCCGTCCGCCTTGCCGATGGACTTGCCGGCTAATTTCGCCTGCGCCATCAGGTCGGCATAGGCTTGCGAGGTGTCCAGGTCGAAAGGCAGAACGCGCCCATCGAACAGCGGCAACACGTCCCGTTCCAGGCGATCGTGCAGGGTCGTGCGGCGCTTGCCGGCAGTCATCGCCGCGATGCCGAGACGCAGCTCGGCCACGGTGACGGCTGACAGATAGAGGGTTTCGATAGCCTGGGCATCGATCCATGCGAGCACGTGAGGATCGGGCGCGACCTTCCATGGCTCGGAAATCACGTTGGTGTGGATGAGGATCATTCAAACCTCACCGGCTCGGCTGGAGTCTTGTCGCGCAGCTGGTTGAGGCGCTCGGCTTCCGCGTCGGTCAGGCCAGCTTCGCGGCCAATGGATGCCAGCAACGAGCCGAGCCTGACCCGACTGGCCGGCCGCACAGCCGTCTCCAAAATTTCGCGGATTTCGGCTTCGGTACTGCGGCCGTGGTGAGCCGCGCGCACCTTCAGGGCGCGGTGCGTCTCCTCGGACAAGTTGCGGATAACAACAGCGGGCATTGATAGCACTCCTGCGGAACATGATTACATTGATATCATCATATGAGATTGGATATCATACCGCAAGCTGTGCGACAAACGCTCCTTTGGTGGAATATCGGATTCCGCCCCAGGACGGGCACCTGCGCCAATACCATGACGAGGAAGAGCGAGGCCGCGAATACCCGCGGGCCAGAAATTGCACCGCCCTCACCGTTCGGCCCCGATGAAGAAGCGCGCCTCGCATTGCCGATGTCCGGTGTGGATGAGATCGGCGACCATTTCGCGGATCTCGCCCGTCTTCTCGCTGATCAGCAGAATCGAAATGGGGGCCGGCGGCCAGGTGTCGTAATTTTCAGAACCGTCGATATCGAAGAACATGACTTGCGCGCCGCGAAGGATGCGGCCGGTGTCTTGTGCCACCTCCCACGGTGCCCAATACGTATCCCCCACCAGCCTCGCTTCCGGAACGCCGAGCAGCCGCGCAGCCTGCCTCTTCCATGCGTACCAGAGGTCCCAGGCGAGCCAGGCCATGATCGACGAGGGGTGACCGGTCCATTGATTTTCGGGTCGCAGGATCCATTCCGAACCGGGCTCGGGCGCGCCCAATGAATAACCGCGCACATAACGCCAGGCGGCATCGCTGCGATTCTCGATGATGACATCCGGCGGACCGCAGACCCTCGCCGGCATCGACGCATGCGGAAGTGCCGGCCGCATCGCGATCAGGATGCCGAAGACGAGCGCGAGCGGCCGCAGGCCGCGCGCGGAGGCCCGCCGAACGGCGGGGCGAGGGCGCTCGCGTTCCATCGCTGCCTCAGCCGGGCCAGTCCCGGTCGTGGGCGCGGACCCGTCGCCTCCGGACTGCGCTGCTCTCCATCCTCCCGCCTCCCTCCATTCCCGACGCCCCGCACACCTCAAATATTCAGCCGGCAGTGGCCTGGAACAAGACGGGAACGCATCACGTTATCGTGATGCGAAGATCGGACCATGACCGGGCAGAGCGAGCCAGATAACGAGCTTCCCCGGACCCTGCATCGCCCTATCATGGCGACCGGAAACCGGTTCGGACGGGGAGCGGCGGATGGCGGAGCGCGGCGAGGGACCAAGACTGAAGCTGGTGGGCGGGGAGAGGCGGCCGGCGCCGCCGCTGCCGGCCGACGAACTCGCCTGTCTCGAGGCATTGGAACGCAAGGCGCTCTGGCTCGCCGCCTGGACCGTGCACAATGCCAATCACCTGCGGCCCTCCCGCGACGGGCTGAAGGTCGGCGGCCACCAGGCCTCCTCGGCTTCCGCTGCCGCAATTCTCACCGCGCTCTATTTCGGCGTCCTGCGGCCGGGCGACCGGATCGCGGTCAAGCCCCATGCCAGCCCGCTGCTGCATGCCATCGCCTATCTGGCCGGCCGGCAGGAGCGCGCGAAGCTCGAAGCCTTCCGCGCGCTTGGCGGCGCGCAGAGCTATCCCTCGCGCACCAAGGATACGGGCGGCGTCGATTTCTCCACCGGCTCGGTCGGTCTCGGCGTCGCCGCCACCCTGTTCGCCTCCCTCGCCCAGGACCTGCTCTCGCTCAAGCGCCTTCTGCAAGGCGGCCGGCAGGGCCGCATGGTGGCGCTGATGGGCGATGCGGAACTCGACGAGGGCAATGTCTTCGAGGCGCTGCTCGAGGGCTGGAAGCACGACGTGCGGAACCTCTGGTGGGTGATCGACTATAACCGCCAGAGCCTGGACGGCGTCGTCTCCGACCAGCTCTTCCAGAAGATCCAGTCCTTCTTCTCCACCGTCGGCTGGAAGGTGGTGACGCTGAAATACGGCAAGCGCCAGCAGGCCGCCTTCCGCGAGCCGGGTGGCGAGGCGCTGCGCCGCTGGATCGACCAGTGCCCGAACGATCTCTATTCCGCCCTCACCTTCAAGGGCGGGCAGGCCTGGCGGCGCCAGCTCGCCCAGGATATCGGCGCCGAGCCCGGCATCGAGGCGCTGCTCGCGCGCCACGACGACGAGGCGCTGCACCGCCTCATGACCAATCTCGCCGGCCACGACATGGCCTCGCTGGTCGAAGCCTTCCGCGCGGCGGAGGGCGACGACACGCCGCACTGCTTCGTCGCCTACACGATCAAGGGCCAGGGCCTGCCGCTCGCCGGGCACAAGGACAACCATGCCGGCCTGATGACGCCGGAGCAGATGGAGGATCTGCGCCAGCGTCACCGCGTCCCGCCGGGGGCCGAGTGGGAGCGCTTCGCCGGTCTCGACCTGCCGCCGGAGAAGCTCGAGGATTTCATCCGGCAGACGCCCTATTTCTCAACCATGCGCGAGACGCACCCGCCGGCGCCGGCGCTTGCCATGCCCGACGTGGCGGCGGAGGCGCTGGGCGATGCGCCGCGCATGTCGACGCAGGAAGCCTTCGGGCGGATCATGCATGCGCTGGGGCGAAGGCAGGACGATTTCGCCGCCCGCCTCGTGACCTTCTCGCCGGATGTCACCGTCTCCACCAGCCTCGGCGGCTGGGTCAACCAGCGCGGCATTTTCCACCGCAGCCAGCGCGGCGACACCTTTCGTGCCCAGGCCGTGCCCTCGGCGCAGAAATGGGTGCAGTCGCCGGCGGGCCAGCATGTGGAACTCGGCATCGCCGAGAACAATCTGTTCCTGGCGCTCGCCGCCTTCGGCCTGGCGGAGCCGCTGTTTGGCCAGCGGCTGCTGCCCGTGGGCACGCTCTACGATCCATTCATCGCCCGCGGCCTGGATGCGCTGAACTATGCCTGCTACCAGGATGCGCGCTTCATGCTGGTGGCGACCCCCTCAGGCATCACCCTGGCGCCGGAAGGCGGGGCGCACCAGTCGATCAACACGCCGCTGATCGGCATGTCCCAGCCCGGCCTCGCCGCTTTCGAGCCGGCCCATGGCGACGAACTGGCGGCGCTGATGGCATGGGGTTTCGCCCATATGCAGGAGCGCGCCGGCGGCTCGGTCTATTTCCGGCTCTCCACCCGCCAGATCGCCCAGCCACGCCGCGAACTCGGCCCGGCGGACAAGACCGCGATGGTGGCCGGCGGCTACTGGCTGCGCCCGCCGCAGGCCGGCGCCGAACTCGCCATCGTCGCCATGGGCGCGGTGGTGCCGGAGGCGCTTGCCGCCCATGCCGAACTGGAAGAGGAGGTGCCAGGCCTCGGCCTGCTGCTCGTCACCTCGCCGGGACGGCTGCATCAGGACTGGCTCGCGGCGCAGGCGGAAGGCCGCCTATCCCATGCCGGCCGGCTGCTGGGCGAGCTGGCGCCGGACGCGGCCCTGGTCAGCGTGCTGGATGGACATCCCGCGACCCTGTCCTGGCTTGGCGCCGTGCGCGGCCAGCCGATCCGCGCGCTTGGCGTGGCGCGCTTCGGCCAGTCGGGCGACATCCCCGATCTCTACCGGACCTATGGCATCGACGCGGAAGCGATCATCGACGCGGCCGCCCAGGCGCTGCTGGCCCGCCTGCGCCGGCGCTGACGGCGGAGGCTCAGCCGCGCCAGTCGCCGATCGTCGCCTGCCACAGGGTGATGGCGGCAATGGCGGCGGTATCGGCGCGCAGCACGCGGGGCCCGAGCGTCACCGCGATCACCTGCGATAGCGAACCGATGCTCGCCTGCTCCTCCGGCGCGAAGCCGCCCTCGGGTCCGGTCAGGATGGCGCCCTGTGTGGCCGCCGGCAGGCCGGCGAGCGCCACGCCCATGGCTGGCGCCTGTCCGCGCTCGTCGCAATGGACGAGGCAGCGGCCCGCCGGCCAGTCGGCCAGAAGCCGCTCGAGCCGGACCGGCTCGCGGATCTCCGGCAGATCGAGCCGTTCCGACTGTTCGGCCGCTTCCTGGGCGTTGGCGCGCAGGCGATCCAGATTGACCCGCGAGACCACGGTGCGGCGGGTCATCACCGGCTGCAGCACCGAGACGCCGAGTTCGGTCGCCTTCTCGACGATATTGTCGAGCCGGTGGCCCTTGATCGGCGCGAAGACGAGCCAGAGATCGGCCGCCGGCGCCTGGGGGCGCAGGCGCGCGCCGATCTGGGCCCGCGCGCGGCCCTTGCCGAGCGCGCCAAGTCGCGCCGTCCATTCCCCGTCGCGGCCGTTGAACAGCGCGACGGCCGCGCCGGGAGCCAGTCGCAGCACGTCGCGCAGGTAATGTGCCTGAGCCGGCGAAAGTTCCACCTCGCCGCCTTCGGCAAGGCTGGCCGGAACGAACAGGCGATGGCGCGGCGGCAGGGCGGTCATGGGCCGGACTATAGAAGGCGCGCCCCTTGCCGCAAGGGGGGCCAGTGCGCATAGTCCCGAGGTGACGAGAATCGACGACAACGTGGCCGACGCACCGGCCGGGAACTGGGTGGACCGCTTCGCGCCTGCGCCGCTGCGACCCTATCTCAGGCTCTCGCGCATGGACCGGCCGATCGGGACGTGGCTGCTGCTGCTCCCCTGCTGGTGGAGCATCGCGCTGGCGGCGGAGCCGGGCAGCCTGCCCGACTTTCGTCTCCTGGTCCTGTTCGCCATCGGCGCCATCCTGATGCGCGGCGCCGGCTGCACCTTCAACGATCTGGTCGACCGGGATTTCGATGCCCGGGTCGAGCGCACGCGAAGCCGCCCGCTGCCCTCTGGCCAGGTCACGCCGCGCCAGGCCTGGGCCTGGCTCGTCCTGCAATCCCTTGGCGGGCTCGCCATCCTGCTTCAGCTCGGCCCCCTCGCCATCGCGCTCGGCATCGCCTCGCTGGCGCTGATCGCCATCTATCCCTTCATGAAGCGCATCACCTGGTGGCCGCAATTCTTCCTCGGCCTCGCCTTCAACTGGGGCGCGCTCATGGGCCATGCGGCGGCGCGTGGCGAGGTGAGCATGGCGGCAGTGCTGCTCTATCTCGGCGGCATCGCCTGGACCCTGGGTTACGACACCGTCTATGCCCACCAGGACCGGGAGGATGATGCGCTGATCGGCGTGCGTTCGTCCGCCCGCCTGCTCGGCGCGCGCACGCGTTCCTGGCTGCGCGGTTTCTATGCCTTCGCCCTGCTCTGCTTCGCGCTCGCCGGCTGGAGCGGCGAGATGGGCTGGACTTTCTGGGTCCTGCTGGTTGGGGTGGCCGCGCATTTTCACTGGCAGGCGAGCGGCGTCGATATCGACAATCCTGCCGATTGCCTGGCACGCTTCCGCGCCAACCGCGATCTCGGGCTGATCCTGTTCGCTGCGATCTTACTGGGCCGCGCGCTCGCCTGACGCGGCGCCGTCGCGCAGCAGCCACCGCAGCGCATCCGGCGCGTCGATCATCACTTCGTGGCCGCAGGCGATCTCCGCGACGCGCCAGCGCGGATCGGCGCGGAGCGCCTCGGCATAGCGATGGAAGGGGCTGCGCAGATATTGCGCCGCCAGCACATAGGTGAGCCGGGGCACCCGTTGCCAGGCACCGGTCAGGCGGATCGGCTGGGTGAAGCAGCGCCTTGGCATGCCGACGCAGCGCCGGTCCACCCAGTCCCGGTCGGCGCCGTCGCGGACGCCGAACTCCTCCGCCGAGATCGGCGGCAGCAGCCAGATCTCGGGCGGCAGGCTTTCGAACTGGCGCCGCCGGTTGGGACCGAGAAGCTGCATCACCGCCTCGCCATCCGCCGGCACGAAGGCATCGACATAGACCAGTTCCTTGACCAGCGTCGCCATCCGGTCGGCCACCCCGGTGATCACCATGCCGCCATAGGAATGACCGACCAGGATCACATCGGCCAGCTCCTCGCTCTCGATCAGCGCCGCGATATCGGCCATATGCCGGTCGAGGTCGATCTCCGGCAAGGCCAGGTGCGCCCGGTCGCCGAGACCGGTCAAGGACGGCGTGAAGACGCGGTGTCCCTCGCGGCGCAGCGGCTCGGCGATCCGCCGCCAGCACCATCCGCCGTGCCAGGCACCATGCACGAAAACGTAGTTGGCCATTCGTTTCTCTCCCCGGATGGATTATTTGATGCCTGCAAGCAACTTGCCAACGGATTATGATCGCCCCGCATGCCTTACGCCTCGCTCCGAGACTTCATGGACCGGCTGGAACGGGAAAAGCGGCTGATCCGCGTCGCCGAACCGGTATCGACCGTGCTGGAAATGACCGAAATCCAGACGCGCCTGCTGGCGGAAGGCGGGCCGGCGGTGCTGTTCGAGGCGCCGGTCCAGGCGGATGGGCGGCGCTCCGACATTCCGGTCCTGGTCAATCTCTTCGGCACGGTGGAGCGCGTCGCCTGGGGCATGGACCGCGAGCCGGGCGAGCTGCGCCAGATCGGCGAGACCCTGGCCTTCCTGCGCCAGCCCGAGCCGCCCGGCGGCTGGCGCGAGGCAATGGAGATGCTGCCCCTGCTCAAGACCGCCATGGCGATGCGCCCGCGCACGGTTGCCGATGCGCCGGTGCACGAGGTGGTGTTGACCGGTGATGAGATCGACCTCGCCGCGCTGCCCGTGCAGACCTGCTGGCCGGGCGAGCCGGCGCCCCTCATCACCTGGCCGCTGGTGGTGACCAGGGGGCCCGGCGATGGCCGGACCGATGGCTTCAACCTCGGCATCTATCGCATGCAGCTGACGGGGCGACGCACGACGCTCATGCGCTGGCTCAAGCATCGCGGCGGCGCACAGCATCACCGGCGCTGGGCCGCCGAGCGGCGCGAGCCGCTGCCGGCGGCGGCGGTGATCGGTGCCGATCCCGGCACCATCCTCGCCGCCGTCACGCCGGTGCCCGACACGCTCTCCGAATACCAGTTCGCCGGCCTGCTGCGCGGGCGCCGGGTCGAACTCGTCGATTGCCGCACCGTGCCGCTCAAGGTGCCGGCCACGGCCGAGATCGTGCTGGAGGGCCATGTCTCGCTCGACGAGTACGGGGAGGAAGGTCCCTATGGCGACCATACCGGCTATTACAATTCCGTCGAGCGATTCCCGGTCTTCACGGTGAGTGCCATCACCATGCGAAGGCGGCCGATATACCTCTCCACTTTCACCGGCCGGCCGCCGGACGAGCCTTCGGTGCTGGGCGAGGCGCTGAACGAGGTCTTCGTGCCCCTGCTCCAGCAGCAGTTTCCCGAGATCGTCGATTTCTGGCTGCCGCCCGAGGGCTGCTCCTACCGCATCGCGGTCGTGTCCATCGCCAAGGCCTATCCCGGCCATGCCAAGCGGGTGATGATGGGCATCTGGTCGTACCTGCGGCAGTTCATGTATACGAAGTGGATCATCGTGGTGGACCGCGATATCGACGTGCGCGACTGGAAGGACGTCATGTGGGCGGTCTCGACCCGCATGGATCCGGTGCGCGACATCACGCTGATCGACCGCACGCCGATCGACTATCTCGACTTCGCCTCGCCCGAAAGCGGCCTCGGCGGCAAGATCGGCCTCGATGCCACGAACAAGCTGCCGCCGGAAACGCACCGGGAATGGGGCGAGAAGATCCGCATGTCGGACGAAATCGTGCGCATGGTGAGCGAGAAATGGCCGCGCCTCGGCTTGCCCGGCACCGGGCGGCCGATCTGGAAGTGAACGATCCAAGCAGCAATGGAACGGGACCGATGACAGCAACCCCCCTCGACCTTCTCGCCGAGTTGATCCGGCGCGCGAAGCTGGCCGGCGCCGATGCGGCGGATGCGCTGGCGGTGCGCAGCCTTTCGCTGGGTGCTTCCTGGCGGCTTGGCCGGCCGGAAGACATCGAACGCTCGGAAGCGGAGGATCTGGGCCTGCGCGTCTTCGTCGGCCGTTCGCAGGCGTTCGTCTCGACCACCGATCGCAGCGACGATGCGCTCGACGAAGTGGTGCGCCGCGCCGTGCTGATGGCGAAGAGCACGCCCGAGGACCCCTATTGCGGACTGGCGGACGGCGAACTGCTTTGCGCCTCGCCGCCGGAACTGGACCTGGTCGAGGAAGGGGAACCGGCAATAGAGAAGCTGGTCGAGCGGGCGCGCGCCTGCGAGGAAGCCGCTCTCGCCGTGCCGGGCGTCACCAATTCGGAGGGTGCCGGCGCGAGCTGGGGGCGCACGGACGTGGCACTCGCCACCAGCGGCGGCTTCGCCGGTGCCTATTCCGGCTCGCAGAATTCCGTCTCGGTCAGCGTCATCGCCGGCGAGGGAACCGGCATGGAGCGCGACTACGATTACGCCAGCGCCCGTCATCTCGCCGACCTGGAAAGCGCGGCGGTGGTCGGAAAGCGGGCCGGCGAGCGGGCGGTGCGTCGTCTCGGCGCGCGCAAGGTCGCGAGCCGCAAGGCCCCCGTCGTCTACGACCCGCGCGTCGCCGGCGGGCTGCTCGGCCATCTGGCGGCGGCGATTTCCGGGCCGGCCATCGCGCGCGGCACGAGTTTCCTCAAGGACCGGCTCGGCCAGCAGGTCTTCGCTCCGGGCATCCAGGTGATCGACGACCCGCATCGCCGGCGCGGCCTGCGCTCGCGCCCCTTCGATGCCGAGGGCGTCGCCAATCGCCGCCAGGAGCTGGTCGCCGATGGCCGGCTTACCACCTGGCTGCTGGACAGCGCCTCGGCGCGCCAGCTTGGCATGCGCAGCACCGGCCATGCGACGCGCGGCGCCGCCTCGCCGCCATCCCCGGCGCCGACCAACCTCTATCTCGCCGCCGGCCAGTCGACGCCGGAAGCGCTGATCGCCGATATCGACCAGGGGCTTTATGTCACCGAACTGATCGGCTTCGGCGTCAACGGCGTGACCGGCGATTACAGCCGCGGCGCCGCCGGCTTCTGGATCGAGAAGGGCACCCTCGCCTACCCCGTGTCGGAGATCACCATCGCCGGCAACCTGAAGGACATGTTCCGCCACATCACGCCGGCCAGCGATCTTGTCTTCCGCCACGGCACCGACAGCCCGACCGTGCGCATCGACGCCATGACCATCGCCGGAACCTGAGACAGCGATGCACAGCGACGCCATCGCAGTCGATCACGAACTGCTAAGCGCCGCCGCCCGCGAGGCGGGACGGCTCGCCCTCGATTATTTCCGGCGCGGCGACGTGCGGCGCTGGGACAAGAAACCGGGCGATCCGGTCTCGGAAGCCGATATCGCCGTCGACCGGCTGCTGCGCAAGCGGCTGGTGGGCGAGCGCCCGGACTATGGCTGGCTTTCGGAGGAAACCGCGGACAACCTCTCGCGCCTCAAGCACGAGCGGGTCTGGGTGGTCGACCCGATCGACGGCACGCGCGCCTTCCTTGAGGGCCGGCCGGAATTCACCGTCGCCGCCGCCCTGGTGGTGGAAGGTGAGCCGGTCGCCGCCGTCGTCTTCAACCCGGCGACGGAGGAATTCTACGAGGCGACGAGTGGCGGCGGGGCGCGGCTGAACGGCGCGCCGTTGCGCATGGCGGCGCGCACCGACCTCGCCGGCGCGCGACTGCTGGCCAGCAAGCGCACCTTCGAGCGCAACGAATGGCTTCACCTCACGCCGGGGGCGGAATTTCGCTACATGAATTCCATCGCGCTGCGCATGGCCAAGGTCGCGAGCGGGGAGTTCCATGCCGCGATCTCGCTCAGCGAGAAGAGCGATTGGGACATCGCCGCCGCCGACCTGATCGTGCGCGAGGCGGGCGGCGGCTGCACCACCTGCGGCGACGGGCGCTTCGTCTATAACCGCCAGGCGCTGCGCCACCCCTCCGTGCTGGCGGCGGCGCCCGGCGTGCACGGCATCCTGATCGACCTGCTCGGCGGCCTCGACCGCGAGGATCAGGAATACTGATACCGCCTCAAACGATGCGCGAGAGCCGCTGACCCCAGTAGCGATCGCGGATCAGCCGCTTGTAGAGCTTGCCGGTCGGATGCCGGGGAAGCTGCTCGTCGAAATCGACGCTGCGCGGGCACTTGATCGAGGCGAGGTTGCGCCGGCAATAGGCGATCAGTTCTTCGGCCAGGTCCGGCCCGGCATCGCGCATGTCGACCGGCTGCACCACGGCCTTGACTTCCTCGCCCATTTCCTCGTTCGGCACGCCGATTACCGCCACATCGGCCACCTTCGGGTGGTTGATCAGTATGTTCTCAGCCTCTTGCGGATAGATGTTCACGCCGCCCGAGATGATCATGTAGGCCTTGCGGTCGGTCAGGTAGAGATAACCTTCCGCATCCAGCCGCCCGATATCGCCTAGGGTGGTCCAGCCCTTCTCGTTGCGCGATTCCGCAGTCTTGGCCGGATCGTTGTGATACTCGAAGGCTGGCCCGTTGGCGAAATAGATGACGCCCTCCTCGCCGGCCGCACGCTCGTTGCCGAGTTCGTCCATGATATGCACCTCGCCAAGCAATGCGCGGCCGACCGAACCCTTGTGCGCCAGCCAGTCGTTCGAATCGATGGCGCAAAGGCCGTTGCCCTCGGTGCCCGCGTAGTACTCGTACAGAACCGGCCCCCACCAGTCGATCATCTGTTCCTTGACCGCGACCGGGCAGGGCGCCGCGGCATGGATCGCGACCTTGAGCGAGGAGACATCGTAGCGGCGGCGTATCTCGGCCGGCAGCTTCAGCATCCGCACGAACATGGTGGGCACCCACTGGCTGTGGGTGATGCGATGCTGCTCGATCAGCGCCAGGGCCTGTTCGGGATCGAACTTATCCATGACGAAAGTGGTGCCGCCGAATGCCAGCACGCTCATGTTGTAGCGGAGCGGAGCGGCGTGATAGAGCGGCGCCGGCGAGAGATAGCGGATGTCCGGACCGAAGCCGTAGAGTTTCTCGATCAGTCCGAGCAGCGGACTCGGCGTGCCGTAGGGATCGCCGTTCAGTTCGCGCCGCACGCCCTTGGGCCGGCCGGTCGTGCCGGAGGAATAGAGCATGTCGCGACCCTGCGCCTGGTCGGGGATCGGCGTCGTCGGCATCGACGCCAGGGCCGCTTCCCAGGACTCATATCCCGGCAGCGTTCCGCCGACCACGAAACGGCGTTTCACGTTCGGCATCAGTAGCGCCAGCGCCTCCGCCACCGGAGCCAGCTCCTTCGACGTGATGAAGAGCTGCGCCGCGCAGTCGCCGACGATGTAATCGACCTCAGGCGCGGTGAGGCGCGAGGAAATCGGGCTGTAATAGATGCCGCTGCGATCCGCCCCGCAACAGATCTCGAGAAACTGCCGGTTGTTCTCGAGAAAGATCGCGATGCTGTCGCGCAGGCCGAGGCCGCAGGCGCGAAACAGCCAGGATGCCTGGTTGGCCCGTTCCTCGAGCTGGCGGTAGCTGACGCGCTCGCCGCTTCCGGTCATGACGATGGCCGGCTTGTCGGGCGTCGTCAGCGCGTGTTCGCTTGGTGTGTACATTCTTCCCGCTTCCCCTCGGCTTGCGTCACTTGCCGGCAAGATAGGCCTGCACCTCGGGGCGCGCCTTCAGCCGGTCCGTCCATCTGTCGAATACCCGCGCCATGCGCGCCGGCTCCACGCCAAGCTGTGCCATCGCGATACCGCCATTCACGCTTTCCGCATATTCGGCAATCAGGCCGTCGCGAACGAGGAAACGGCTCATGCCGTCGATCACGACCCGGCGGCCGACAAACTCCGGCAGCGTCGAGACGAAGGTGGAAAGCGACCAGGCATATCCGATGCGACCATCGAAAACCGGATCGAACATCTGCCAGTGATAGCGGGTGGCATCGCGATGAAACAGCCCTTCCAGCATCTGGCGGATCTCCGCCCGCCCGCGATGGTCGCCATAGATATAATCGCGATAGACCCCGTCCTCGGTGAAGCAGGCCGCGAAGGCCGTGCCGTCGCCCCGCGTCGCGGAGGCCGCAAACCGCTCAAGCAACGAAGCGAAATCCCTTCCGCCCATCCCCGTTCCTCCCCAAGGCTCCTGCGCGATTATAGCAAGGCCGGCATTCGGACGGCGCGATGGAATGGCGCCGCCGCGGCGGTGGACCTCAGACCCGGAGGGCGGCCTCCAGCGCGCGCCCGACCGCGAGCAGGCGCCGGTCGCCCATGGTCTCGCCAATCGCCATCAGCCCGACGGGGAGCTCTCCCGGCTCCTGGATGGGAAGCGTCAGCGCGCAGCGGTCGAGGAAGTTGAACAGCGAGGGGTTGCGCAGGATCAGCATATTGATGCGCCGATACTCCTCGTCCCGCGCCACTTCGTCCATGCGCGGCGGCACGATGGCTATCGTGGGCGCCAGCAGCGCATCGAAGGGCGCCGAGGCACGATCCGCCATGGCGCGGATCTCGACGCGCCGGCGCAGCAGGTCGACATAATCGGCAGCGCTCATCCCCGCCCCCATCAGGATGCGCGAGCGCACCTGGGGATCGTAGGCATCCTTGTGCGTTTCCAGATAGGGCCGGTGCCAGGCATAGGCTTCCGATGCCGCAAAGCCGCCGGTCCGGTTCGCCTTCGGTATCTCTTCCAGAGCATCGAGGCGCAGATCGACGAGCCTTGCGCCCTGGCGCGAGAGCCGTGCGAGCGCCCGTTCGCAGGCGCGCGCCACCGTCTGGTCCAGGGCATCCGTTACGAAATTGGTGATCACGCCAAGCCGCAGGCCGGAGATCGGCAACGCCTCCGGCACCGAAGGTTCCTCGCCGGCCAGGATCGCGTCGGCGATGGCGGCGCAGGCGACCGAGGGAACCAGTGGGCCGTAGGAATCGAGCGTGGTCGAGAGCGGCACGCCGCCGGCAAGCGGAATCCGCCGCGCCGTCGGCTTGAAGCCGACGATGCCGCAGAAGGCGGCCGGAATGCGCACCGACCCGCCGGTGTCGGTCCCGAGCCCGATCACCGACATACCGTCGGCGACGGATACACCGGCACCCGAGGAGGAGCCGCCCGGCACCCGCGCGCGATCGAACGGGTTGCCCGGCGTGCCATAATGCGGATTGAGACCGAGGCCGGAATAGGCGAACTCGGTCATGTTGGTCCGCCCGATGAGAACGGCACCGGCCGCGCGCAGCCGTGCCACCACCGGCGCATCCGCCGCCGCCTTCTCGTGCACGAGAAACGTCGAGCCGGCCGGCGTCGGCTGCCCCTGGATATCGAAGAGGTCCTTGATCGAGACCGGCAGCCCTGCAATCGGGCCCGGCACATGGCCGAGCTTGCGCATGCGATCCCAATGATCGGCGGCTGCGAGCGCGCCGTCCCGGTCCACCCTGACGAAGACGCGGCTTCCCTCGCCGTTCGGGTCGTCGATGCGCGCCAGCATCGCTTCGGTGAGCGCGCGCGAGGTGGTCCGGCCGGCAGCAAGCTCCCGCGCCAGTTCAAGAACGGATTTCAGCATGCAACGGATCCTCTCTCGGGAAAGCGGCCGGCATGTCCGGCAAGGGTCGAAGGCGCGAGCGGTCGCGCCGCGCCGTCGATCAGCCCGCGCCCTGCGAGCAGTTCGAGATGTCGCTGGAAATGCCGGACCGTGCCGCAGCGCCCATGGCCTTCCAGCCAGTTCTGTTCGAGGAAGGCAAGGATCGCCGGCTGACCAAGCTCCGCCTCCCAGAGAATGCCCAGCAGGGAGGCGAGCGATTCCTCCTCCTGCTCGGTGGCGGCATCGACCGCTCTCGCCCGGTCCGCCTCCACCCGGCGCCCGGTTTCCGGTCCGGCGCCAAGACCAAAATCCGGCAGCCGCCGCCGTTCCGGCGGGGCAAGGAGCCAGTGCGCCACTTCGTGAATCAGGACGGAGGCTTCCGACCGGCAGGCAATGGCATGGCCATCCCAACTGAAGCCATCGGAGGGCGCGACGTCGATCAGTGGAATGCCGAAGGCGCGCGCCAGATCCCTTGCCTGCTGCCGGTGCGCGGGCAGGTCGGCCCTTGCATCGAGGACCGTCATGGTGGCGGCGATGCGCGTCAGCGCCGGCGCGGCCAGCGCGTGGCCGGCCTGGGCGATGCGGAAGGCGCCGATGACATCAGGCAGCTTCTCTTGCGGAATGGGCGTGAGTATCATCTGGACAACCAGCGGCCACGCATCGAGATTGGTCCATATCCGGCATCGGGCCGCGTCGACGGGGGACAGCACATGAAGGACGCGATCAGCAAACAGCAAGAAAGGGTCACGGGCTTCCTCGCGGAGTTTCGCGAGTTCGCCATGCGCGGCAACGTGGTCGATCTGGCCATCGGCGTGATCATCGGCGGTGCATTCGGCCGTATCGTGACCTCGCTTGTCAACGACGTCCTCATGCCGCCCATCGGCCTGCTTCTGGGCGGCCTCAACTTCGCCGACTTCTTCATCAACCTCTCGGGCACCGACTATCCCTCGGTCGAGGCCGCCAAGGCGGCCGGCGCGCCGACGCTCAATTACGGCATGTTCATCAACGCGGTGATCGACTTCGTCATCGTCGCTTTCGTCATCTTCGTGGTCATCAAGCAGATGAACCGCTTCCGCCGCCAGGCCGAGCAGGCGCCGCCCGCCGCGCCGCCGCCGCCACCGCGCCAGGAAGTCCTGCTCGAGGAGATTCGCGACCTGCTGAAGGGCAAGAACGGTTGAGCATGGAGATCCTGTGCCGGCGGCCTGGCCTGGTCCTTGCCCTGACCGGGATGCTGGCCGCCTGCGCCGGGGCCGAGACGCAGGTGAGACAGGAGACCCGTCCGGCGGGCCTGCAGCCGGCGAGCGCGGCGCTCAGGCCCTATCCGGACCCCGGCGGCTTTCTCCATTGCGTGCCTTTCGCGCGGACCGTCTCCGGCATCGAGATCTATGGCGATGCCTGGACCTGGTGGGAGCAGGCCCGCGGCCGCTACCAGCGCGGCCGCGTCCCCGAGGTCGGCGCGGTCCTGACGCTCAAGCCGACGCAGCGCATGCGCCAGGGCCATGTGGCGGTGGTGGTGTCGGTCCAGGATTCGCGGCGCATCCTGGTCAGTCACGCCAACTGGGGCGGCGATGGCAGCACCCGCGGCAAGATCCATTCGCGCCAGCCGGTGATCGACGTCTCGCCCGGCAACGACTGGAGCGAGGTACGCCTGCTCAACACCCTTGGCAGCTTCGGCGCCCGCTACCCCGTGCATGGCTTCATCTACCAGCGGCCCGATCACCCCTCCTCGTAGTCGATCGCAAGCACTTCCAGCATCTCCCGCCCGGCCGGCGTGCGGACCTCCACCTCGTCGCCGACCCGCGCGCCGGCCAGCGCGCGGGCGACCGGCGAAATCCAGCTTACCTCGCCCAGCTCGTGGCGCACCTCGTCGATGCCGACGATGCGGATGCGCCGCTCCTCCCCGCGGCCATCGGCATAGGTCACATGCGCTCCGAAGAAGACCTGATCGCGCTTCTTCTGCAGGGCGGGATCGACAGGCTCGGCGATCTCCAGGCGCTTCAGCAGGAAGCGGATGCGCCGGTCGATCTCGCGCAGCCGACGCTTGCCATAGATGTAATCGCCATTCTCCGACCGGTCGCCATTGCCGGCCGCCCAGGAAACCGTCTCCACCACCTTCGGCCGCTCGACGCGGCGGAGACGGCGCAGTTCCTCGCGCAGCCGTTCGAGGCCGCGCGGGGTGATGTAGTTGCGCTGACCGGCCGGCGAGGGCGCATCGCTCTCCGGCAGCTCGTCCTCCGTGTCCTGCTCCCTGGTGAAAGCCTTGCTCATGCGCCGATGCCCCCGAGCGTCCGTCGACCGCATTCTAGGGCAGATCTCCCGCCGATTGCTCATTCAGGAATAGCCAGCCGGGAATCATTCAAGTAAAAGTATCGTGATAGAGCCGCCGCAACTCAGAACCGGGTGGCCGACAGGGAGGAAACCAGACGGGTCCGCCGCGTGCCGGCGCGGTCGTCATTGTTGTCCGCGCGCGCGGACGCTCATCTGTCGACCTCTGGCATGTTGCCGGCTCCCTGAAGACCATAAGGGAGGAAGGAAGATGCGCATGCGTCACGACATTCCGGCACTGCTCCTGGGCGGGGCGGCCGCCGCGCTGATCTCGACCGCCGCCTTCGCGCAGCAGGTGAGTTTCCCGCCGCAGGTGACCTGGACCGCCTACGATACGGGCACCTCCGGCTTCAATCAGGCGGTGGCCTATGGCAAGGCGCTCAAGGACAAGTACGGCACGGATGTGCGCGTGCTGCCCGGCGCCAACGACATCTCGCGCATGGTGCCGCTCAAGACCAGGCGCGCGCAATTCTCCGCCATGGGCATTGGCGCCTATTTCGCGGTCGAGGGCATGGATGTATTTGCCGCCAAGGACTGGGGCCCGCAGCGCATCCGCATGCTGGTCGCCTCCAGTGCCGCCAACTCCATCTCGGCGGCCGTTGCCGGCGATATCGGCGTCAAGGAATACAAGGACCTCAAGGGCAAGCGTGTCGGCTGGGTCGTCGGCTCGGCGGCGCTCAACACCAACATGGAAGCCCTGCTTGCCTTCGGCGGCCTGACCTGGAACGACGTGCAGAAGGTGGAGTTCTCCGGTTACGGCGCGATGTGGAAAGGCATGGTGGCGAACCAGGTGGACGCGGCCATCGCCTCGACCATCTCGGGCGTGACCAAGGAACTGGAAGCCTCGCCGCGCGGCATCGTCTGGCCGCCGACGCCGCACAACGACGAGGCCGGCTGGAACCGGCTGCGCAAGGTAGCACCCTATTACCAGCGCCATATGGCGACCGAGGGCACCGGCATCTCGAAGGAGAAGCCCTACGAAGGGCCGAACTATCCCTACCCGATCATGATCACCTACGAAGCAACCGACCCGACGCTCGTCTATTCGACCATCCGCACCATGGATGAGCTCTACCCTGTCTACAAGGACGGCGCGCCGGGCTCGGACGGCTGGGAACTGAAGCGGCAGGACTTCAGGTGGGTGATCCCCTATCACGACCAGGCGGTCCGCTATTTCAAGGAGAAGGGCGTCTGGAAGGACGAGCACCAGAAGCACAATGACGCGCTGGTCAAGCGCCAGGACGTGCTGGCCGCTGCCTGGGCGGAGTTCCAGAAGACGAACCCCGCCGACGACGCCTACAAGACTGCCTGGCCGAAGGCGCGGGCCGCGGCGCTGCGCAAGGTAGGCATGGATCCGGTTTTCGAGTAACCGCGGCATTCGACCGGGCACGTGCTGAAGCCCCAGATCGTGGAACCGGCGGCGGTGGAGAGCCCTCTCCGCCGCCTGCCGGCATTCTGGCGGGCCGTGATCCGCCTTTTCGTCGTCGCGGCCATCCTGCTATCCCTCAACCAGCTTTTCAATTTCAACTTCGCCGGACGTTTCGTCCTGCTCGACAACCAGTACCAGTTCGTACTGGTGGCGCTGCTCCTGCCGTTCGCCTTCGTGATGTGGCCGGGACGCAAGGGTTCCGGCGACGGACGGGTGCCGCCGCACGACATCGCGCTCGGGCTGCTGGCGATGGCCGCCGCCGCCTATCTCACGGTGCGCGGCCGCGACGTGGTGGATGGTGGCTGGGAATATGCCATTCCCGGCGACGAATGGCCGGTGCTCGCCACCTGTTACCTGCTCTGGGCGCTGCTGATCGAGGCGCTGCGCCGCGTCGGCGGCTGGACCATCACGATCATCGTGGCGCTGTTTTCGATCTACCCGGTCTTCGCCAATCTGGCGCTCGGCCCGTTCTTCGCCGCTGCTGTGCCATTGCAGGATGTCGCCGCCTATCACGCGCTCTCGACGGAAAGCATTTTCGGCATCCCGATGCGCGCCTTCGCCACGCTGGTGATCGGCTTCCTGCTGTTTGGCGCGGCGCTGCAGCATACCGGTGCCGGCGAGTTTTTCATCAACATGTCCTTCGCGCTGTTCGGCGGCGTGCGCGGCGGCGCGGCGAAGGTCGCGATCTTTGCCTCCGGCCTGCTCGGCTCGATGAGCGGCAGCGTGGTTACCAACGTGCTGACGACCGGCTCGATGACCATTCCCGCCATGAAGCGCACCGGTTTCCGCCCGGCCTTCGCCGGCGGCGTCGAGACCTGCGCCTCGACGGGCGGCGTGCTCATGCCGCCGGTGATGGGGGCCACCGCCTTCGTCATGGCGACCTTCCTCAACGTGCCCTACATCGAAGTCTGCATCGCCGCGGCGGTGCCCTCGCTCCTCTACTATTTCGGCCTGTTCATGCAGATCGACGCCTATGCGGCGCGCAACGGCATGACGGGCCTGCCCCGCGCCGAGCTGCCCTCGGCGTGGACCACCTTCAAGCGCGGCTGGCACTACATCACCGTTTTCGTGCTGCTGATCTTCATGCTGCTCTATCTGAAGCAGGAGGTGCTGGCGCCGTTCTATGCGACCGGCCTGCTACTGGTGGTGAACCAGATCATGCCCCATGCCCGCTGGGGCTGGCCGGAACTCCTGCGCTTCCTGGATGGCGTCGGCCGCATCTTCGTCGAGATCGCCGTGCTTCTGCTTGGTGTCGGCATGATCGTCGGCGCGCTTTCCATGACCGGAGTGATCGGCTCGTTCGCCAACGGCCTGCTCTACCTCGCCGGCAACCAGCCGCTGGTGCTGCTGGCGATGGGCGCCATTACAAGCTTCATCCTCGGCATGGGCATGACGGTGACGGCCTGCTACATCTTTCTCGCCGTGCTGCTCGCCCCGGCGCTGGTCAAGATCGGGCTCGAACCGATGGCGGTGCATCTCTTCATCATGTACTGGGGCATGCTCTCCTTCATTACCCCGCCGGTGGCGCTCGGCGCCTTCGCGGCGGCGAGCCTTGCCGGCAGCGACCCGATGCGCACCGGCTTCGAGGCGATGCGGCTCGGCTCGATCATCTACATCATCCCGTTCTTCTTCGTGCTGAACCCGGCGCTGATCCTGGTCGGCTCCACCTTCGACGTGATCGAAGTGACGATCAGCGCCTTCCTCGGCACCGCGCTCATCGCCGCCGCGCTGCAGGGCTATGTGATCGGCATCGGCTGGATCGATGCGAAATGGGCGCTGCGCTGGCCGGTGCTGGCGCTCATGGTGATCGCCGGCCTGTCCTTCGCGGCGCCGGGCGGCGCCCATATCGGCCTCAGCAACATCGAATTCGCCCTGACCGGCTTCGCGCTCGCGGTTCCGGCACTGTTCCTGGTCTGGCGCGCGAACCGGCGCTAGGGCGTCATTCGGCCGCCTCGGCGGCACGCCGCAGTGCCGGCTCGTTGCCGGGCAGGAACATGATCGCCACGACGGAGCAGGCGGCGACGGCGGCGAGCAGGATCAGCATGGCGCCGAAACCGGCGACCTTGACCGCCGGCCCGATCAGCGCCACCGCGAACGAGCTGACGAGAAAGCCGATGGCCAGCCGCAGCCCGGTCACGCGCGAGCGCATCCGGTCGTCGACGTATTTGACGATCATCGCATCGGTGAAAGGGATGGCGCCGAAGACCAGCAGCATGAAGACGATCACCAGGAAGAACAGGGCGATCCCTTCCGCCTGCGAGGCAAGCAGGAACAGCGGCACCTGCAGGCCGGCGATCGTCAGATAGAGGCGCTTGAGCGGATAGCGGTCGATCAGCTTGCCGACCACGAGCTGCGCCAGCGAGGCCAGCGCGAAGACGGCAAACAGCATGAGCGCGAGCAGCGCCGGATCTTCCGCCAGCGCGGCGGCGCGCGCGCGCAGCAGCTCGCCATTGCCGTTGGTGGTGAAGTTGAAAATGATGCTCCCCGTCACGGCGGTGACGGTCATGACCGCAAAGACGGTGGCCATGGTTCCGGGCGGCAGGTCGAGCAGCTTCGGCTTGCGCCGCGCCGGGGCCTCGCTCTCCCGCGGCACCAGCCACCAGAAGGCGATGCCCGCCGCGATGCAGATCAGGCCGGGCAGGATGAAGGCGCTCTGCCAGCCGTGGTTGGTCGCCACATAGACGGAAATGCCGGCGGCGATGGCGATGCCGAGATTGCCGGCCAGGCCATTGACGCCGATGGTGAAGCCAGGACGGGCAGCCTTCTGCACCAGCATCGGTATCCCGACCGGGTGATAGATCGAGGCGAAGGCCCCCATCAGGGTCAGGGCCGCGCCGATCTGCCAGGGATTGGCGCAGAGCGCGATCAGGAAGCAGGACAGGCCCATGCCGAAGAAGAAGATCAGCATCATGACCCGCCGGCCCCAGAGATCGCCGAGCCGGCCGGACAGGATCGAGCCGGCGCCGAACATGAAGATGGCGCCGTAGTTGTAGGGGGTGAGTTCGGTCCATTCCGTGCCCCAGGCGCCGGCGATCACGCCCCACGAATAGGCAAAGACCACGAGGATCCAGTGGTCCATCGCATGGCCGATATTGAGCAGGATCGCGGTCGGGCTGGTATTGGTCACGAGGTTTCGCTCCGAAGGTCCGGACGCTCAACGCCCGGCCGCCGCCAGCATGCTTCTTGTTCCCTGCAACAGCAAGGTTGCATCGCTGCCGGCGATAAGAAAGCGATAGCCCCGCCCCGTCATCTCCCCTGCCGCCGCGCCACTGCTCGCCGTGCTGCCGAGGATGCGCCCGGTGGCCGTAATGGCTCGCTCGGCCTCAGCGGTCAGCGCGCGCACCGCCGGATCCTCGAAGCGGTTGAGCCGGCCGATCGAGGCGGACAGATCGCGCGGTCCGATGAACAGCACGTCGACCCCTTCAACCTCGCCGATGGCGGGAACCTCGCGGACCGCGGCCGCGGATTCGATCTGCAGGACGACCAGAAGATCGTCCCAGGCGGACGCGTGATAATCCGCCAGCGCGCCGAATTGCATTGCCCGCATGCCGGCAAAGGCCCCTCGCTGGCCGTGCGGCGGATAGCGGCAGGACGCCACCGCCGCCCGCGCCTCGCTGGCGGTGCCGATCGCCGGCACCATGATGCCGCCCACGCCGGCATCGAGCGCGCGCTTGATATAGACCCGGTCGTTGGCGGGAACGCGCAGCACGGCGGTGCAGTCCGTCCCTTTCATCGCCCGCATCTGGGCGATCGCCGTCTCGATCGAGCCTTGCCCGTGTTCATGGTCGATGAGCAGGAAGTCGAGGCCGGAATAGGCAAGGATCTCCGCCATGTCCGCCGACGATGTCACCATCCAGGCGCCGATGCAGCTCGCGCCCGAGGCAAGTTTGCGTTTCAAGGGATTTGCCATGCGCCCCGCACGGCCGCAAGCCGGCCGTTCCCCCAGAGTAATAACGGGGTGGAGCTTTAAGCCGATTCCGCCTTCAGGTATAGCGGCTTGCGTCGCGCCGGACGGGCCGCGGGCCGCAAGGCTCAGGCATCGGCCGGCGAATGCCCGGCGCGGGCCTTCAGGATGTCGCGCCAGGAAAGCAGCAGAATCAGGCTGCCCAGGACCAGGCCGGGACCGAGAAAGCCCTCGAAGGCGATCCTTACCAGGATCGCCAGCAGGAATAGCCTGACCAGGATTGTGAAGATGCGCATGCCGATCCGTCCCTTTCCGGGCCGGATCCTGCCATGAACAGGCTTTACAAATGGTTCACGATCGGTTGATTTCGCCCCCGGCGGTCAGTCGCGCGCGCCCCCCGCGGCTGCGGCTCGCGCGCCGGCCGCGGCATTCTGTCGCTCCTCGTCGCGCAGCCGCCGGACCAGCGAATAGGCCACCGACAGGCCGCAATCGATACCCAGTTCCTTGCGGAGGATGTCGCGCACCAGCATGGCGGTCGATCCGGCGGATGGCGTCGCGCGGGATCTCTTCAGCTTGTCCAGCCGGAGCACGACATATTGCGCCGCGTGCTCGTCGATCTTTTTCGGCCGGCCCGGGCGCGGATGATCGCGCAGGCCGTCGAGCCCGCGCGCCTCGAAGCGCGCCAGCCAGTAATAGGCGCGATGCTGGCTGATATTGACCGCCCGCGCCGCATCCGCGCAGGGCATGCCGTCCAGCATGTTGGCGATCATCTCTATGCGCTGGCGCAGGCGCTGATTGATCTCGCCCGCGCCGATCCGCCGGAGTTCCGCGCCGGTCATCTGGTGATCGAGTATCTGCTTTTCCATGACAGCAGTCCCGTTCCGCGCCGCGCCGGCGCCTTCAGGTGATGAGATGTCTGGCGCCGGTCCAGATGCTGCCCGCCGCGATCGCCAGGCCGTAGGGAACCCCCTCGCCCAGGATCAGCGCGCGGTGCAGCGCGATCCGCCCCACCTCCGGCCGTGCCACCGCCAGGACCGCGATGGCGTGGCGCAGCGCGAGCAGGGCGACCGCAAGGACCGCGCCGGCAATGCCCACGGCGAAGACCAGAGCGGGCAGATGCCCGAGCCCGCACCAGAGCGCCGCCACGGTGAGCAGCTTGACGTCGCCCGCCGCCAGGACGCGGAAACGGTAGGCGAGCAGCCCAAGCGCCAGGATCAGCGCCGCCGCCAGGACGTGCGAATGCCAGGCCACGCCATCCCACACCAGCAGCCGGGCGATGACGAAGAGCGCGCCAAGCGCCAGCACGATGGCGTTGGGAATGACGAAACGGCGCAGATCCGACAAGGCCGCCAGGGCGAAGAGCAGCACGAAGGCCGATGCCACCGCCATCTGGCCCGGTCCGGAAATCGAGGCCGTCACGTTCATTGCGGCTTCTCCGCGCCGCGGCCGAGCGTCTTGAGATAGGACAGGTTGCGCGAGGCCGCGGTATCGAAGCTCGGGCTCGCCTCCATGGCACGCAGCAGATACGATTCGGCGCTCTCCAGATCGCCGCGCAGCATGGCGATATAGCCGACATTGTTGAGAACCGTGCTCGCCTCCCGGCCATGCACGCCGGAAATGGCGCTTTCGTAGTCGCCCTTCCAGGCGAGCGCCAGACGCATGTTCTCCTGCGCCGGCTTCAGGTTCGGACTGAGGCGAAGCGCCTCCGCGAGATCGGCCATCGCCTCGTCCGTGCGCCGCTGCATGAGGCGCGAGAAGCCGCGATTGTTGCGGATCAGCGCCGATCTCGGATGGATCGCCAGCGCCTTGCCGTAGGCCCGTTCGGCGTCGGCGAACTCGCCGGCGCGGTCGTGACAGACGCCAAGCCCGTTCCAGGCGCGCCAGAGCGCGGGATCGAGTTCCGCCGCCTGCGCGAGCTTGGGCAGGGCAAGCTCGGTGCGGCCCAGGCGCAGCAGGGCGAGGCCCATCCCCTGCAGGGCCGGCGCCGCCAGGTCCTCGGCGCGGGATGCGGCCTCGAACAGCGCAAGGGCGCGCTTGGGCTGGTCGAGCGCCAGTTGCAGCTCGCCCTGCGCCAGTTCGAGCCTCGGCGATTCGAGCCCGGCGACCGCCAGCCGGTCGAGCAGAACCTTGGCGTCGCCGACCCGTCCTTCCGCGATGGCTCTTTCGGCGAGATCGAGCGTACGGTCGGCGATGCCGGGCGCGGACGCCGCCGGCATGCCGGCCGCCTGCTCCGGTCCGGCCATGCCGGCGCAGCCCCCGAGCAGCAGGACGCCGGCAAGAAGCAGAGAGCCGGCGCGCAGACCCCGGCATTGAGCCCCATCAACCCGATACCGCATTGGACTTCTCCTTGGTGATGACGGTCTGCCCGTCGTCGTGACGCAGGAAATCGGCGCCGAGTTCCAGCCGGACGCCCGAACGAAGGTCGTCCTGCTGGCGCAGCGCGACCCCGACCGGCATGAGATCGGCGAGCCTTGCGGCGAGCTCCCGCCAGGGCGCGCGGAAATAGATCGTCGTCTCGAGATGGTTGAAGTGATCGGCATTGGTCAGGCGCTGCACGGCGATACCTTCGGCGCGCAGCCAGTCGCGCGTGCGCGCGGCCAGGCCGTTGCGGCCGGCGCCGTTCGAGACCTCGATCACCGGCGCACCGGACGGCTGCGCGGCAAGCGGCTTTTCGGGCGCGGCGGGCGAGCGCGGCGGCTGTGGTGGCGGCGGCAGCGCCGCCACGCTGACCGCCCGCTCCTCCGCCGGCTGGACGCCGATCCGGATCACGGCGGCGCGGCCCTGGTCCCGATAGGTCACCAGATGCTGGACCGAGGGCGTGCGGCGCTCGATGCGCATGAGCGGCATGGCGACCCTCTCGGCAACGGGCGCAGCAGCCGGTTCGGCGCGCGCGGTCTTGCGTTCCGTCTCGCCCTGCAGCGCATCCTGCGCCGCCTGGAGGTTGACCGCGACGGCCAGACTGTCGGGCGCCTGTGCCTCCGCATCCATGAGGAAAGCGGCCGCCACGTCGACCCGTCCCCGCATCAGATACGAGAAGCCGATATTGTTCAGGGTCTGCGCGGATTGCGGTTCGAGCTTGAGGGCGCGCCGGTAGGCACGTTCGGCAAGGTCGTGCCGGCCGATACGATCGTAGCTGGCGCCAAGGCCGTTCAGCGTCTCGACCCCCGCCTCGCCCGCATCGATGGCCGCCTGGAAGGCATTGATCGCCATGCCATAGCGCCCGGCGCGGAAATGTTCGACGCCGCGCGCGCGCATCTCCTCTGGCGTCACGCCGGCCGCTTTCTCCGACCCATGCCAGACGGCGCGCACGTCGGGCGCCGTGCCCGCGCACCCGCCGAGCGTGGCGGCGGCTGCGAGAAGGACAATGATCGTGCGTGTCATTTCTTTCCCCTTCCCGGATCTCAAAGGTGCGGCAGGACCTGCCGCACGATGCGGATGATGGCCGGCAGCAGGACGGCCGTGATCATCGCCGGCAGAATGCAGGTGACGAGCGGAAAGACGAGCTTGACCGGCAGCTTGTGCGCGATCTCCTCGGCCCGCAGCATGCGCTTGGTCCGCATCTCCTCGGCATAGACGCGGAGCGTGCGCGCCACGCTCGCGCCAAGCGCCTCCGACTGGATCAGCAGGGTGGTGAAGGCGCGGATCTCCTCGACGCCGGTACGCAGCGCGAAGTTGCGGAGCGCGTCCTCCCGGCTCTTCCCCGCGCGCAGTTCGAGCGCCACCATGGCGAAGTGCGAGGCGAGCACCGGATGCGCCCGCTCGATCTGCATGCCGACCTTGGTGAAGGCTGCGTCAAGGCCGATGCCGGCCTCGACGCAAACGACCAGCATGTCGAGAGCGTCGGGGAAGCTGTTCGCTATCGCCGACTGGCGCGCCTCCGCCTTCGAGCTGACGAAGCGCCAGGGCAGGTAGAGGCCAAGAGCGGCGCAGCCGGCGGCAATGAACATGATCGCCTGCGTGTCGAGGCGCGGAAACAGCGGCGATATCGCGAGAAAGGCGAGCGGCAGGCCGCCCGCGAGCAGGATGCGCAGGATGTAATAGAGACGCGGCGCATTCGGCCCCAGATAGCCGGCGCGCACCAGCAGCAGGCCGATGCCCGAGCGGCCCGCCTCCGGCATCGGGCCCAGATATTTCTCGAATGCCTTGAGCATCCCGGCCCAGCGGGCCTGACCCTGGTCGAAGCGGATCGAAGCCTGCGCGGCGCCCGGACCGCCATCGCCCCCCATCCGGCGCTCGACCGCGCCCTGACCGCGCGGCAGCAGCGTCAGTCCGATCACGGTCAGCAGCACCGCGCCGAAGATGCCCGCCAGGATGGCGAACTCCGGCGGGATGGCGCCGAGCGGCAGCGTCTGGGTCAGGTCCTGCAGGGTGCCAAGCAGCTTCTCCATGACCGGCGCCTCCTCACACCTTGAAGTTCACGAGTTTCCACATGATCAGGATTCCGAACAGTTCGAGCGCGAGCGCGATCGCCACGCCCGGCACGAAGAGCGGATCGCGGACGACGGCCAGGTAGAAGTCCGGATTCCCGACCAGCATGAAGCCGGCGAAGACGAAGGGCAGCACGGCGAGAATCCGCGCCGAGAGCCGGCCTTCCGAGGACAGAACCCGGATCTTCTTGAACATGCGAAAGCGGTCGCGGATGACGTTGGCCAGGCCCTGAAGTGTCTCCGCCAGGTTGCCGCCGGTCTCGTGCTGTATGTTGATCGCCACCTCGACGAATTTCAGATCGTCGACACCGACGCGCCGCGTCAGGTTCTCCAGCGCCTCGTTCAAATGCATCCCGTAGGTCATTTCGTCGACGACGATGCCGAACTCGGTGCCGATCGGGTCGGGCATCTCTGTGCTCACCATGTCGAGCGCCGCCGGAATCGGATGGCCGGCCTGCAGGCTGCGCACCATCAGATCGAGGGCATTGGCAAGCTGTTCGGCGAACTTCTTCTTGCGGCGGCGGCGCATCTGGAGGATGCGCCCAAGCGGCAGGCCGACGCCGGCCAGCAGCGCGATGCCGAGGAGGGCCGGCGGCGAGGCGAAGGCGAGCGGGAGCTGGCGCGCCGCCACCAGGCTGGTGGCGAGGAAAACGGCGCCGAAGCCAAGGCCGGACATGACCAGGAGCAGCGTGAGGGTCGAAATGCGCGCACCCGACTCGACGACGAGCTGGTCGAGTCGCCGCAGCATGCCGCGCAGGGGCTCCGGCAGGCCGGCACCGGGGTCGGGCCGCCGGCGCAGCATCTCGTGCACCTCCCGCCTGCCATGGCCGGCATTGAGCATCTGCATGCGCCGGTTGACCCGCCGCGGCCCGACCACGCTGTCCTGAACGAGGTAGAAAATGCCTTCCACCAGAAGGATGGCGGCGATGAAGATCGCGGCATAGATCAGCAGGATCGGATCGGGCATGACGCGTTCCCCCTAGACGATGGTGCGGTTGGGGTCGAAAAGGTCGGCCGGCACGCGGATACCCCGTGTCTCGAACTCGCGCATGAATTTTGGCCGTATGCCGCTCGCCACGTGACGGCCATTGATGCGGCCGTCCGCCTCGGTCCCGAGCCGCTCGAAACGGAAGATCTCCTGCATCTGGATCACGTCCGCCTCCATGCCGGTGATCTCGCTCAGGCTGACCAGACGCCGCCTGCCATCGCTCATCCGCTCGAGCTGCAGCACGACATTGATGGCGGAAGAGATCTGGGCGCGCATGCTCTTCGCCGGCACGTCCATGCCCGCCATGCCGATCATTTGCTCCAGGCGCGAGATCGCATCGCGGCAGCTATTGGCATGGATGGTCGTCATTGACCCTTCATGGCCGGTATTCATGGCTTGCAGCATGTCGAAAGCCTCGCCCGCGCGCACCTCGCCGACGATGATCCGGTCGGGGCGCATGCGGAGCGCGTTCTTCACCAGGTGTCGCTGCGTTACCTCGCCTTTTCCTTCGATATTGGGTGGGCGGGTTTCCATGCGCGCCACATGAAGCTGCTGGAGTTGCAGTTCGGCGGCATCCTCGATGGTGACGATGCGATGCTCGCCATCGATGAAGGCTGACATGGCATTGAGCATCGTCGTCTTGCCGCTGCCGGTTCCGCCCGAGATCAGCACGTTGCGTCGTGCCTTGACGATCGCCTCGAGCAGCAGGGCGCATTCCTTCGGCACCGTGCCAAGTTCCACCAGCTTTGCCATGTTGATCCGCTCCGCCGCGAACTTGCGTATGGAAAGGAGCGGCCCGTCGACGGCAAGCGGCGGAATGATGGCGTTGACGCGCGAACCATCGGCGAGACGCGCATCGACCATGGGCTGGCTCTCGTCGACGCGCCGGCCGACCGCCGCCACGATCTTGTTGATGATCCGCAGCAGATGGCGGTCGTCCTTGAAGCGCACGGCGGTAAGCTGCAGGCGGCCGAAGCGTTCGACGAAGACCAGCCTGCTGGTGTTGACCAGGATATCGGTAATGGTCGTGTCCTTCAGCAGTGGCTCGAGCGGACCAAGTCCCAGCACTTCGTCCAGGATGTCGTTGACCAGGCGGGTCTGCTCGCTGGAATTGAGTGCGGTCTTCTCCTCGAGCAGCAGCTCGCGCACCACGTCGCCCACCTCGTGGCGGAACTGCTCGAGCGGCATCTTGTCGATGACCGACAGGTTGATCGCGTCCAGGAGCCGCTGGTGCAGGCGGACCTTGAGTTCGATGTAGCGCATCGAGACGCGATGCGCCGGCTCGTCCAGCTCGATCACGTCGACGGGCACCGTCTCCGCCACGACCTCGAACGTCTTGCGCGGATCGGACTGTTTGGGCTTTGACTTGGCGAACATCATGTCGGAATCTCCGCTCTCGATTCCGGCCGGCCCGCGCCGACCTGGCTGACGATGGCGCGAACCATGCGGGTCACGCCCTTCTCCACGGCCGAGCGTCGCTTCACGTCGGCAAGTCGCACGCCGTGATCGAGCGCCTCGGAGACCGTGCGGTAATCGCTGGGCACGCAGAAATCGACGGCGTGGTTCAGCGCCTTTTCGACCCGCGCAAGGGCCCGGCGGCGGAACCAGCCACCGGCGAAGCGGTTGAGCACGACCCGTACCGCCCCCTCGTCGAGCCCGTGCGCGCGCAAGGTATCGAGCTGGCGACGGGCCTGGCGGATGCCGGAGACGCCGGTCTGCGTCACCAGCACGACGAGGTCGGACTGGCGCAGAACGGAATAGCTCCAGGTGGTCCAGGCTTCCGGAAGGTCGATGAACACATAGTCGAACTCATCGCGCGCCGCCTTGAGAAGCGCGCCGACGAACTCATCCGACACCCGGTCGAGCGGCAGCATGTCGCTTGGCGCCGGCAGCACCGATACCCCGCTTGCGTGACGGCGGAGCAGGCCGCGGAACAGCGCCGCATCGAGCCGCTCGGGTGCCGCCAGCAGCTCGCCCCAGTCGATCTTCTCGTCGAGGTCGAGATAGAGCGCGACCGTGCCGAACTGCACGTCGAGATCGAGGATGCAGGTGCGCGGCTGTCCGGCGGCGCGATCCGTGGCAATCGCCGAGGCCGACTGCACCGCCAGGGTGGTGGCCCCGGCCCCGCCGCCGCCCTTGAGGAAGGTGACGATCCTACCCTGCCGCGTCGGCGCCCGCTGACCGGCGGCAAGGCGGGTCAGGTTGCGCAGCGACTCGATGAGGTCGGCGCGCGTGATCGGCATCGGCAGGAAATCGGCGAAGCCGTGCCGCATGAACTGGCGGACGTCCTGGAGCGTGCAGTCCGCCCCGGTCGCAATGGCAGGCGTGTCGGCGAAATGCCGGCGCAGCAGCCCGCCGGCAAGAGCGAGCGCCCGCTGGTCGCGCGGATCGACCTCGACGATGATCGCATCCGGCCGCCGCTCGCCGGCACCCCAGGAGAATCCATCGGCGCTCAGTATGCGGAGCGCGACCCTCGAGCCGTTGATCTGCGCGCAGGCCTCGCGCAGCGCCGCGCCGGCTTCGCCCGTGCGCGTGATCGCGAGCAGGCTGGTCGCGGCGGGTAGCTCATGGCTCGTTGGCGTCATTGCATTCATCTCGACTTTCCCGTTGGCGTGCCCGACCGGCCGCCCGCTCCTAGCTCGATAGATCCTCGCCCGTCAGGGTGGCGGCGAAGGCCGGCATCGGGATCGACACCAGCCCGGCGACGATGGGGGTGAGGAAGTTGAAGGTGAGGCCGGTCAGGCGCACGGTGACGGCGGGCGCGATGTCCGGTCCATACGGATTGCCGGCGAAGCCCAGACCGACATGGCGATACTCGATCACCACGTTCTCGGGGCCGACCGCGGCGAAGAACACCTGCATGCGGGCGACGATGGCGTTGAAGGCCGCCGTGTTGATCGGTCCCCAGCCGTTGGGCGTGCAGCTCACCGCGCCGGCCGAGGTCGAGGTGCATACGATCGGATTGCCGTTGTTCACCGCCGCGACCGGCACCGGCAGGCCGCTGCCGCCGGCGAGCGGAACGCCGTCAAAGTTGAGACCGCCGGCGACGAGATTGTTGACGACCGCGAAACGCACGCCGGCCTGCGTCGCCTTCTCCGCCTGGTTCCAGGCCCAGAGCGCGCGGCTGAAATCGACGATGCCGAAGATCAGCATGAGAAAAAGCGGGACGATCAGCGCGAACTCGACCGCGCTGGTCCCGCCCGCCTCGCGGCCGAAGCGCGCCCATCGCGCCCATATCGCAAGCCTATTCACCGATGCTCACCTGGTTATGCGCGATACTGAAGTTCAGCCCGTCCTCGGCGAAGACGTAGCCGGAGACGAAGGTGAAGGGCACGGTCGCCGTCACCGTCAGTCGCGCGATGAAGGCACTGGCGGCATAGAGGCCCGCATAGCTGCCGTCGTTGGCTACGCAGTCCACTTCGATGGCGATGGAGCCCGGGTCGGTCCAGTAGGGCAAGAGATAGTCGGACGGCGCGCTCGGCGCCTGCACCCGCCCGGTCAGCGCCAGGTTGCGCGCGCGCGTCAGTTCGTCGGCGGCGATGGTGCCGGCACCCGGCGCCGCGCAGGAAGCCGGCACGCGGGAGAGATAGCGGCCGGCATCGCGCACGCCCTTGCTCGCCACGTGGTAATCGCGCATCAGCCGGCCGAGTTCGATGCTGCCGAAGAGCAGCAACAGCAGGATCGGCATGACCAGCGCGAACTCCACCGCCGCGACGCCGCCCTGCTCGCCGCCGATACGCCCGATCCGTCTGAAGAGCGATGCGCGCATGGCCTACTCGTAGAGCTGGATGATGTAGCGGGCGATCTTGGCCTCGAAGTCCGGCTCCGCCGCCGGACCGATGATCTCCACATAGATGCTCTTGTTGTCCGGCGGATCGCCGAAGACGCCGACCGGCTCGGTCAGGAAGACGTTGTAGTAGGTGGTCGGCGTCACCTCGGCCGCACCGGCGAGGCCGGTGCAGTCGAGGACCGCCACCGTCATCACGCGCCGGTCGAGCGCATCCGCCGGCCCGGTCGTGGTGTTGCAGACCGGCAGGCCGCGTTCTCCGTTAGGCGGGTTATCTGGAATTTTTCCCTGTTCCGCTCCGACCAGCGAGTTCGCGATTTCCCACTGGTGCATCTCGTAGCGCGTGACCTTCGTATCGCCATTCAGGTCCGCCGCCAGGAGATCCATACCCGGATGGTTGACGGCCATATAGGTGGCAACGTCCCAGATGCCATCGCCGAAGCGTCCGTTGACGCCATCGGCGCTGGCCGGGACGCAGGTGCCGCCGGAGAGATTGGTCGGGCTCCAAGGATAGGCGCAATTGTCGCGCGGATAGCCCATGGCGCGGATCGGGTTGGCGGCGAGATCGGCATGCTGGCCCGGTCCGTCGAAGCGCTCGTTCGCCGGCGGCAGCTTCCAGCCCGAAGCGCCGCCGGAGGCGAGGTTGCAGTTGTTGCCGTCCTTCCACAGGCCCTTCACGTTGTTGGCACTCGGCCGGTATTGCGGGTTGTTGCGCACCGCGGGCTCGCCCGGCGGCACCTGGTGCGTGCCCTGGGGATAGATGTCGAAGCGCATGTTGATGCCATCGGCGATGCTTGTCGTCTGGCCGGGCTTGGTCTCGACATCGCCATCGGGACTGAAACATTCGGCGATCGGATTGACCCGCGCCATGGCATCGGTGATGAGCGAGGCGCTGAGCGAGGTGGACCCATCGAATTGCTGCAACGCCAGCAGGCCGAAATTGCCCGGCCCCCAGGCGGTGCTGTCGCCGTTGTTCTTGCCTTTCATCCAGACGCCGTTGCCCGGTGTCAGCGCCGCCGGATCGGCCGGCGCGCAGAAGAACATGGGCGGCACCTTGCAATAGGCGGTGCCCATGCCGGCCACGGCGCGGGCGCTGGTCTCGGCGCTGGCCGGACCGCCGACCAGCCGCGCGAAAGGCCAGGCAACGGTGCGCGGCGCGGCGGTGACCTCGATGAAGTTGGCGGTGTCGTCGGAGGTCGCCACTGGGCCGCCCAGGGAAACGAGAAAGCGGATATCCGCAGCCGTGATGGTGACGCTGGCGCCCTGTCCGTCGGAAGCAAAACGCTGCTGGTTCTGGGCGAGCCCGCCCATGGCCGCCGTCCGCGCGCGCTCGCGCGCGCCATCGGTGCCGTCGAGTTGCGTCGCGCCGGCAAGGGCCGAGGCATCGGCGGCATGCTGCAGCTCGGTCTGCAGGTTCCATGCCTTGCCCAGCTCGATGGCGAGCGCGGTGACACCCACCAGCGCGCCGGCGGCGATGCCGACCATGACCGCGACCGCGCCTCTTTCATCCCGCCAGAAGCGGGGCGATGTGGACGGGAGATTGCGCCGCTCGCGCAAGGTCATCGCCCGTCTCCGCTCACTGCGGCCTGGCGCCCATGCCACCCGACCCGATGGTGGTGGTGCGCGGCACGACGATGGGCGTCACGCGGCCTTTTTCGTAACGGTCGATGGCCCCGGCGGCGCGCGGCCCGGAGGTCAGGGTTTCCTCCTCCGCATAGACCGGATCGGGATCGATGATGTGCTGCTGCATGTTGCGTCGGACCGCCTCGCCGAAGCTCGGATTGAGGGCGGGCGGCGCGGAGCAGGAAGCGAGACCCAGCAGGAGGATTGCGGCGAGACCTGGACGGATACGCTTGCTCATGGGATGTCCCCGATCGCTGCTATGTTCATTTCACGATATGGCCATGGGCGCCGACGATGCCGCCGGCACTGGAGGCGCCAAGCGCCCGCGCGCCGGCGGGAAGCTGTCCCGAGGCGCCCGCTTCCGGCCGGCCCATCAGGAACAGATCGAAGTCGGAGGGCGGCAGGAAGCCATCCGCCGGCGTGAGCAGCCGCCCGGCCCGCGTCGGCTTGACCAGGCGCGGCGTCACGATGATGACCAGTTCGGTCTCGTTGCGCTGGAAGTCGCTCGAGCGCATCAGCGCGCCCAGGATCGGTACCTCGGCGAGGCCGGGAAACTGCCGCACCGTGTCCTGGAAGTCGCTCTGGATCAGGCCGGCGATGGCGAAGCTCTCGCCGTCGCGCAGCTCGACCGTGGTGCGCGCCCGCCGCGTCGTCAGGCCCGGAATGACAAAGCCCTGCAGGGTGACCGAATTGTTGGGGTCGATGCGGCTGACTTCCGGGGCGACCAGCAGATTGATCATGCCGCCTTCGAGCACGGTCGGCGTGAAGGCGAGGCTGACGCCGAACTCCTTGAACTCGACCGTGATCGCCACGTTGCCGCCGGCGCCGCCCTGCTGGGCGACCGGGACCGGGAACTCGCCGCCGGCAAGAAAGCTTGCCGTATCGCCGGACATGGCGATCAGGTTCGGCTCGGCCAGTGTCTTGACCACGCCCTTGCGCTCGAGCGCCTCAAGCAGCAGGTCGATGGCCACCGATCCGGCAGTGATGGCGAGCGTGCCGACGCCGAAGGTAGACGGCGCGAGCAGGCCACTCAGGAAGGCGGTGCCGGTGGTGAAGGAGAAGTCGTTGTTGGAGACGTTGGTATTGACGCTGATATCCTTCATCAGGTTGCGCGAGACCTCGGCGAAACGCACTTCCAGCATGACCTGCTGGCTGCCGCGGATGCTGAGCAGGTTGGAGACGTTGCCCGGCGCGTAGCGTTCCGCCACCGCCAGCGCCCGCGACAGGGCGGAGGCCGAGGAGACGGTGCCGCTCAGCACCAGCGAGCCGTTGACCGCCCGGACCTCGATGGTCTCGGAGGGCATCAGTTCGTGCAGGCGCGACTTGAGCCCTTCGGTATCGAGTCCGACCGTGAGATCGAGCACGGCGATGAGCTGGCGGCCCGGCGCGTAGATCGTAAGGCTGGTCGAGCCCAGCTTCTTGCCCAGCACATAGATGGTGCGGTCGGTGAGCGCCAGCACGTCGGCGATCTCCGAATTGCCGACCAGAAGGTCGGAGAAACGCTGGTCGAGGCTCAGGATCTGCGACTTGTTGACCGGAACCACGAACTCGCCGGCATGGCGGGACGTCTCGCGGTCGACCTGCAGCGGCCGGCCCGGCTGGAGCTGCACCTGGCCGAGGCCAGGAAGCGAGAGAAGCCACGCCGCGAGGAGGAGCGGCAGGAACAGGAACGGATTGATCCGACGGACGAATACCGACTTGACCTTGTGACGCGGACGCATGTGCCACTCCCCCTTGTTCTTGCACTCGAAGCATGCGCTCGCGCGGGCCC
>JAHCJR010000025.1 GCA_026126165.1 Alphaproteobacteria bacterium | reverse complement strand
TGCTGGCGTGCCAGCTTCATCGCCTCGAGGCCGTCCTTCGTGGGCAGCGTCTTGTATCCGTGCGCTTCCAACAGATCCTGGAACAGCTTCATGTTCAGGTCGTTGTCTTCGACGATCAGGATCGTCTTTGCCATCATACCTCTCCCGATCCCATGGCTGTCCGGCCCGGCCCCGCTGTCTTCGCGCCGTCCGCCCTGGCTCGGTCCCGTTGCGCCGCCGTCACCCCGGAGTGCCGTCGGCCTTGCCCGTTCGAAAGCTTGAGATACCACGGATTCGCTCCGATGATACAGGGCCGTCGGCGGGGACCCGGGGCCCCGCCCCGGGCGATCGGGCGGGCAGGTTCCGGACGCCGTGCCGGCGCTGAAGCCGGTGCCGTCGGGCGATCGCAGTGATCGCCCCTGGCACTGGCCCGTGTCTTTGATAGACTGGTTTTGATTAACGTTTGGTCAACACGTTGGCAACACCCCCTGGACTTCGGATCGGCATCGATCTCGGCGGCACCAAGATCGAAGGCCTTGCCATTGCCCGCGACGGCCGCGGCCTCGCCCGCCGTCGCACCCCGACCCCGCAGGGCGACTACGACGGTACGGTGCGCGCCATCGCCGAGACCGTGCGCGCGATCGAGGCGGAGATCGGCGACACCGCGACCGTCGGAGTCGGCATTCCCGGCACAATCGCCCCGCGCACCGAGCTGGTGAAGAATGCGAATTCGATCTGCCTGATCGGCCGGCCGCTCGCCCGCGACCTCTCGGCCGCGCTGTCGCGGCCGATCCGCATCGCCAACGACGCGGATTGTTTCGCGCTGTCCGAGGCCGCCGACGGCGCCGCTGCCGGCGCGCGCAGCGTCTTTGGCGTCATCCTTGGCACCGGATGCGGCGGCGGGCTCGTCTACGAGGGCCGCCTGATCCAGGGGCCGAATGCGATCGCCGGCGAATGGGGCCACAACCCCCTGCCGTGGCCGCGCGCGCACGACTACATGGACGAGCGCCCTGGCCCGCAATGCTACTGCGGCAAGCTCGGCTGCATCGAAACCTTTCTTGCCGGGCCCGGACTGGCGCGCGACCACCGCGCCGCCACCGGCCGCGATGTCGCACCGGCCGACATCGTCGCTGCCGCGGGCAGCGGCGACAGGGCGGCGCGCGCGACGATGGACCGCTACGTCGACCGGCTCGCCCGCAGCCTCGCCGGCGTGATCCACATCTTCGATCCGGAGGTGATCGTGCTGGGCGGCGGCCTGTCGCAGGCGGCGCTGCTTTACCGCGAGGTTCCGGTCCGCTGGCTCGACTATGTCTTCGCTGCCGATGCACGGCCCGACGGCGAGCGCCTGCCGATCGAGACCCGCCTACTGCCGCCGCGCTTCGGCGACGCGAGCGGCGTGCGCGGCGCCGCCTGGCTGTGGCCGGCGGAGCGCTGACCGCCCCGGTTCAGCAGCCGCTCTGCGGCAGCGGCTCAAGGCGGTCGAGCCGGGCGCGGATCGAGAATTCGCCGTATTCGAAAAGGAAGTCGCCGCCGACGCCGTTCTCGAACAGCCGCATGCTGAGCTCGTAGTCCGGCTCGGTCGCGCCGTCGCCGGTCTTGAAATAGGCGATGCGCACGCGCCACGAGCGGCCCGACACGAGGCCCGCAGCGATGTTGGGGCCGCTCGGCGGGTCGCCGGTCACTTCCTGGGCGATCACCGCGTTGGTGTCGAAGGCGCCGTCGAGCGTCGCGCCGTCGAACACCATGCGCGCCATCGAGCGGTCGCCCGCGGCAGCGCGCGCGATCAGCATCCGCGTATGCTCGGTCGGGAACACCGTCCCCGGCGGCAGCTCGACCGATTCGCCGTCGGGCTCGCTGAAGACGGCGCGACCACCTCCGTTGGCGGCCCCGTCTCCGGCGCGCTCGGCCCGGCCGCGAAGCTGCTCGGTCACTTCGTTGTCGACCACCGTGCGTACGCTGAACCGGTAGTTGCGGCCGTCCGCCGACTCGAAGCTGGAAAAGCTGATGTCGTTCTCGATCGCCTGACCGTCGCTGTCGTAGATGCGGAAGGTCATCCGCTGGTTGAGCGTCCAGCCCTCGCAGACGGCGCTCCAGTCGAACACCATCACGCCGTCGATGCCGGTAATGCCGCTATTGGGACGCGCCGAGCCGAGGCTAAGCGAATAGGCCGCGCGATGCGGCACGATCTCGGCGCAAGCCGGTACGCTCGCCAGCAGCGCCGCGACGAAGCCGAGCGCGCCGATCACCGATCTGAGCTTCATCACGCCTCTCTCGCGACCTTCGTCCGCATCTGGCCCGCGCCGCGCACAGACCCGCCGCGGATTATAGCCGAGCCGGGCCCGCCGCGCCGCGCCATCGCGCGGACCTGCCCGTCAGTTCTTCGCCTTGGGCAGTTCCAGCCGGATATGGAGTTCCTTGAGCCGCGCCGCATCGACGCTGGACGGCGCCCCCATCAGGAGGTCCATCGCCTGCTGGTTCATCGGGAAGGTCACGACTTCGCGAATGTTCGGCACGTCGGCGAGCAGCATGACGATGCGGTCGATGCCCGGCGCCGAACCGCCATGCGGCGGCGCGCCGAACTTGAAGGCGTTGAGCATGCCGCCGAAATGCGCCTCGACGTCCTCGCGGGTGCGGCCCGCGATCTCGAACGCCTTGTACATGATGTCCGGGCGGTGATTGCGGATCGCGCCGGAGGACAGCTCGACGCCGTTGCACACGATGTCGTACTGGAACGCCTTGATCGTCAGCGGATCCTTGGTCTCCAGCGCCTCGAGCCCGCCCTGCGGCATCGAGAACGGGTTGTGGCTGAAGTCGATCTTGCCGGTGTCCGGGTCGCGCTCGTACATCGGGAAATCGACGATCCAGCAGAACTTGAACTCGTTCTTGGCGATCAGCTCCATCTCGTCGCCGAGCTTGCGCCGCACCGTGCCGGCGAACTTCGCGGCGTCGAGCGGCTTGTCGCAGACGAAGAACACCGCGTCGCCGTCGGCGGCACCGGTCAGCGCCTTCAGGCTGTCGAGGCGCGGCGCGTCGAGGAACTTGGCGATCGGCCCCTTGGCGGCGCCCCCTTCGAGCACGACGTAGCCGAGGCCCGGCTTGCCCTCGCCGCGCGCCCAGTCGTTCAGCTTGTCGAAGAAGCTGCGCGGCCGCGCCGCCGCGCCCGGCGCGGGAATGGCCCGCACCACCTGGCCCTGTTCCACGGCACGGGCGAAGATGCCGAAGCCGGAGCCGCGGAACCACTCACTCACATCGGCGATGACGATGGGATTGCGCAGGTCCGGCTTGTCGGAGCCGTATTTCAGCATGGCCTCCCGATAGGGGATGCGCGGGAAGGGCCGCGGCGAAACGCGGCGCCCATCGGCGAATTCCTCGAACACGCCATGCATGACCGGCTCGACCGCCGCGAACACGTCTTCCTGGGTGACGAAGCTCATCTCCAGATCGAGCTGGTAGAACTCGCCCGGGCTGCGGTCCTTCCGCGCATCCTCGTCGCGGAAGCAGGGCGCGATCTGGAAATACCGGTCGAAACCGGAAACCATGATGAGCTGCTTGAACTGCTGCGGTGCCTGGGGCAGCGCGTAGAACTGTCCCGGATGCAGCCGGCTCGGCACGAGGAAGTCGCGCGCGCCCTCCGGGCTCGAAGCAGTCAGGATCGGCGTCTGGAACTCGGTGAAGCCCTGCGCCACCATGCGCCGGCGGATCGATGCGATCACCGACGAACGTAGGACGATGTTCCGGTGCAGGCGATCCCGGCGCAGGTCGAGGAAACGGTATTTGAGGCGCAGCTCCTCCGGATATTCCTGCTCGCCGAAGACCGGCACCGGCAGCTCCTCCGCCGCCGACTGCACCGCCACCTCCTCGGCCCGCACCTCGACTTCCCCGGTCGGAAGCTGGGTATTGACCGTCTCCGGCGTCCGCCGGACCACCGGCCCGGTCACGGTGATGACGCTTTCCGCCCGCACGCCCTCGAGCACCCGGAAGGCCGCCGACCCGCTCTCGGCGACGCACTGGGTGATCCCGTAATGGTCCCGCAGATCGACGAACAGCAGGTTGCCGTGGTCGCGCTTGCGATGCACCCAGCCGGAAAGGCGAACGGGCGCGCCGACATCGGCGTTGCGAAGCTGGCCACAGGTGTGGGTGCGATAGGCGTGCATGGGTCCAACCGGGGAAAACGGGGCGGAAAAACCGCGTGACCAAATACGGACCGGCCCGGCTTGTCAAGCGGGCCCGATATTTGGCGGTGATCGGCCGCCCCGGCTGGTGTATAGCATGGCCGCGATGAATATCATTTCCGACACCGATTCCCTTGCCGATTTCTGCCGCGAACTCCGCCGGGCGCCTTACATCACCGTCGATACCGAGTTCATGCGCGAAAGCACTTTCTGGCCCATCCTCTGCCTGGTCCAGGTGGCCGGACCGGACCGGGCGGAAGCGATCGATCCGATGGCACCGGGCATCTCGCTCGAGCCCCTGCTCGAACTGATGCGCGATCACGACGTGCTCAAGGTCTTCCACGCCGCCCGCCAGGACATCGAGATCTTTCACCGCCTGATGGGGGGCGACGTCCCCGAACCGCTGTTCGATACCCAGGTGGCCGCCATGGTGTGCGGTTTCGGCGAGCAGGCGAGCTACGAGAATCTGGTGGCGCAACTCGCGAAGGCGACGATCGACAAGTCCTCGCGTTTCACCGACTGGAGCCGGCGGCCCTTGAGCGAGCGGCAGATCCGCTACGCACTCTCCGACGTGACGCATCTCAGGACCGTCTACGAGAAGCTGCATGATCGATTGGAAAAATCGGGCCGGGCCGATTGGCTGAACGACGAGATGGCGACCCTGCTCGACCCGGAAACCTACCAGCTCCGGCCGGAGGATGCCTGGAAGCGTCTCAAGACGCGCACCACGAATCCGCGCTTTCTCGGCGTTCTCGCCGAGGTCGCGGCCTGGCGCGAGAGCTTCGCGCAGACGCGTGACATCCCGCGTAACCGCGTGCTGCGTGACGAGGCGCTGCTCGAAATCGCCTCCGACCCGCCGAAGTCGGCCGAACAGCTCGCAAGGGTGCGCGGCCTCTCGCGCTCGCTCGCCGATGGCCGCATGGGCGCGGATATCCTCGCCGCCGTCGAACGTGGCCTCGCCATGCCGGCCGAGGCGCTGCCCCATATCGAGCGCGAGCAGCCGCTGCCGCGCGGCATCGGCCCGCTCGTCGACCTGCTGAAGGTGTTGCTCAAGCTGCAATGCGAGACGCACGACGTGGCGCAGAAGCTGGTCGCCTCCACTTCCGACCTTGAGCGCATCGCGGCCGACGACAATGCAGCCGTGCCCGCCCTTTCCGGCTGGCGCCGGGAAGTCTTCGGCGCCGCCGCACTCGACCTCAAGCATGGCCGCCTGGCGCTGGCCGCCCAGGACCGGCGCATCAAGCTGGTCCGGCTGAAGGAAACCGCCGAGATCGACTGAACGTCGCCCTCGCCCCGCCCCTCTGCCACATCCGTGGGAGAGGGAGAAGAAAGTAGCCCTCTCCCGCGAGTGGGCTTGAGCCGCGAAGCGGATCAAGCGGTTGGGTGAGGGTCCCGCCGATCCGTCCGCGAGTCCCTGTGGGGACTACCGGCGACGGTTGATCCTGATGGCATGGTCGAGGCCGCGGCTCGCGGCGAGCGCCTGCAAACGGCGCTCCGTGACCTCGCCAAGCAGTGCCTCCGCCGAGGCTGGCACGTCGAGTGTCAGCAGGCGATCCTGCGGACGCAGGCGGAAATCCTGCAACAGGCCCGGCGTGCCGCCGGAGAGGGTATGGGCCAGTCGCAACGCGAGGCCGAGCGTGAGCGCGCGGCGCGCCGTCTGGTCGTCGATGAGCTGGCGCCCGGGCAAGGTCGCATCGCCGGCGATGTCGCCCTGGTAGCGCGCATAGACAGAAAGCGCGACGAAAGCGCGACCCGGATGGTCGATGCCGACAAAGGGGGCGCGCAGCACACGGCGGAAAGCCTGTTCGCCGCGATAGTCCGGATTGATGCGCCAGCCGACATCGCTCAGCATGCTGGCGGCCAGGCGCAGGCGCCTGTCCGTGGAACTTTCTCCCGCAAACAGGCTGGCGGTGAAATCCGCCAGCTCGTCGCCATGTTCGGAGAAACGGCTTTCGCGGGCCGCCATGTCGCGGCAGGCGGCGATCAGCGGATCCTCCTTGCGTTCCGCCTCGCCGAGCGTGGCGAAATGCAGTCCTTCGCGCAGTCCGAGGGCGGAGAAGACCAGTTCCGAGGGCTGCCCTGCCTTGATGAGGCGGCGCATGACGAGAGCTGCGAGCGGCAGGGTATCGAGGCGCCGGCGCGGCACCGCCTCGAGCCGGACCAGCGAATCCCTGCTCTGCCTGGAGAGCAGGCGCGCCACATCCTCGGCCTCGCGGCCCGGTATCCGGTAATTGTGGATGATGCGTAACGAATAGGCCGACTGCGCCATGTGGATGCGCGCGATCGCACGCCAGGCGCCGCCGACGAGAAAATATGGCTTGCCGCGCGTGCGGCCGAGCCAGGGTACCCCCTTCAACAATCCATCCACATGTTCCTTGAGCCGGTCGGCGGCGACGCTGGCAAGCCGGAAGGGCCCGAGCGGCAGCGTCACGCTGTCCAGCACCGCGCCACGTTCGACACGGACCAGTTCGAGCGACCCGCCACCGAGATCGCCGATCAGGCCCTCGGCCTCCGGCATGCCGGAGATCACGCCAAGCGCGGAATAGCGGGCCTCGTCCTCGCCCGAGAGAACGGCGATCGTGACGCCACAGCTCCGTTCCAGTTCGGCGACGAACTCGGCGCCATTCTCCGCCTCGCGGATGGCCGCGGTGGCCACCACCTGCAAGGCGGCGACCCCCATGCGCCGCGCCAGGCTGGCGAAACGGCGCAAGGTCAGTTGCGCCAGCTCCATGCCCTGTTCGTCCAGCCGCCCGGTGCGCGTCAGCTTGCGGCCCAGCCCGCACAGGACTTTCTCGTTGAAGACCGGGGTCGGCGCACGCGGCGGTCCGCAGAACACCACCAGGCGGACCGAGTTCGACCCGATATCGACCACGCCGATGAGCGGGCCGAGATTGGAGGACGGGGGACCCCTGTCGCTGGCGCTTGAAGAAGACATGCTTGGAATCGGCACCTCGCGGTTGCCGTCCTTCTGCCCTACCGGGCGGAAGGTTGCAAGCGTTCCGGCCGCGCCATGCGGGCCGCCAACGGCCGGTTCAGGAGCGCCGCAGCTCCAGCTTGCGGACCTTGTCGGCGCGCAGGGCCTTGCCTCGGCCCGAGAGACTGGGATTGGTCATGAAGTAGTCGTGCGCGCTGAAGCCGCCCTCGCCCGACTCGACCCGGCGGTACTTGCCGTCCGGCCCGAGCTGCCAACTCTGCGCCTCGTCCTTGAGGTTGGCGAGCATGATCTGGTCGAGCACCTGCTCGTGCACCGTGGCATTCGTAATGGGCACCAGCGTCTCGACACGCCGGTCGAAATTGCGCGGCATCCAGTCGGCGGAGGAAATGAAAACCTTGGCTTCCGGCGAGGGCAGGCCATGCCCGGCCCCGAAGCAGACGATGCGCGAATGTTCGAGAAAGCGGCCGACGATGGACTTGACGCGGATATTTTCCGACAGGTTGGCGACAGCTGGCCGCAGGCAGCAGATGCCGCGCACCACAAGGTCGATCTGCACACCCGCTTGCGAGGCACGGTAGAGCGCGTCGATCACGATCGGATCCACCAGCGAATTCATCTTGGCCCAGATCACGCCCGGCCGTCCGGCCTCGGCAAAGGCGATCTCCTCCTCGATCAGGCGCAGCAGCGTGGCGCGCACCGAATAGGGCGAGATGGCGATGCGGCGCAGGCCCTCGGGTGGAGCATAGCCGGTCATGAAATTGAACAGGCAGGTGGCGTCGTAGCCGAGGTCCGGATCGGCGGTGAAGAAGGAAAGGTCCGTGTAGATGCGCGCTGTCACCGGATGATAGTTGCCGGTGCCGAAATGCACGTAGGTGCGGAGCTGGCCGCTCTCGCGCCGCACCACCAGCGACACCTTGGCATGGGTCTTCAGTTCGAGAAAGCCAAAGACGACCTGCACGCCCGCCCGTTCCAGATCGCGCGCCCATTTGATGTTCGCCGCTTCGTCGAAGCGGGCCTTCAGCTCGACCAGCGCCGTCACCGACTTGCCGGCTTCCGCCGCCTCGATCAGGGCCTTGACGATGGGGCTGTCGTCGGAAGTGCGGTAGAGCGTCTGCTTGATCGCGACGACATTCGGATCGGCTGCCGCCTGACGAACGAACTGCACGACGACATCGAAACTCTCGTAGGGATGATGGACGATGATGTCTTTCTGCCGGATGGCCGCGAAACAGTCGCCGCCGAAGTCGCGTATGCGTTCCGGAAAGCGCGGATTATGCGGCTCGAACTTGAGGTCGGGCCGGTCCGCCACGATGAGTTGCGCCGTGTCGGCAAGCCCCAGAAGTCCATCGACCACGATCACTGCGCTCTGGCTGACTTCCAGTTCGTCGAGCACGAAACGGCGCAGGTCCTCCGGCATGGCGGCGTTGAGCTTGAGGCGGATGACGCTGCCGCGCCGGCGCCGCTTCAGCGCCGTCTCGAACAGGCGGACCAGATCCTCCGCCTCCTCCTCGATCTCGATGTCGCTGTCGCGCGTGATGCGGAAGAGGCCACGGCCGACCACCCTGTAGCCGGGGAACAGGCGGTGCAGGAACAGCCCCACCAGATTCTCCAGCGACAGGAAGCGGATGCCATCGCCCGGCAGGCGAACGAAACGCACGGTCTGGTTCGGCAGCGGCAGCAGCGCGTCCATGGAACGCCCGTCCTTCTCCCGCCTGAGCTGCATCACCATGGCGAAGCCAAGGTTCGGCAGGAAAGGGAACGGATGGGCCGGGTCGATCGCCAGTGGCGTGAGGATCGGGAAGACCTTTTCCAGGAAGTAGGTGTGCAGCCATTCCCGGTCCGCCTCGGTCAGCTCGTCCGGTTCCAGCACGTGGATGCCGGCGCCGCGCATCTCCTTGAGCAGCACCTGCCAGCAGCGTTGCTGCTCGGCCATAAGTGCCGCCGCCGTCTCGTTGATCCGTTCGAGTTGCTGGAGCGGCGTCAGGCCGTCCTGGCTGACCACGGTGATGCCCGCCTTCACCTGGCCCCACAGGCCGGCGACGCGGACCATGAAGAACTCGTCCAGGTTGTTGGCGGAGATCGACAGGAAGCGCAACCGCTCCAGAAGCGGGTGACGTGTATTGTACGCTTCTTCCATCACGCGAAGGTTGAACGCAAGCCAGGACAGTTCGCGGTTGATGAAGCGCTCCGGCGGCTCGAAGCCGAACTTCGGACCGACCTGCAACGGCTCGGCGATGGGAATCGCGCTGCCAACCATGGCGCTCGTGGCCTTCCTGTCGTAAGGGTGTGAAGCCGACCTGCAACAGATTAACTGAGAATGCTACCGCATCATGTCAAGAACATGAAAGAGTGGCATGAATCGGATGATGGAATCATGAAGACGGTCTATCTGCTGAGGCATGCCAAGTCGGCCTGGGACCAGGCCGACCTCGCCGATCACGACCGGCCTCTCAACCGGCGCGGCCGGGAAGCCTGCGAAAGGCTGGCCGGCCATGTCCGGCGCCATCATGTCGAGCCGGCGCTGGTCCTCTGCTCGACCGCGCGCCGGGCGCGCCAGACCCTCGATGAGCTGACCCGGCATCTCGGCCGGAAATGGCCGGCGGAGTATCGCGACGATCTGTATCTGGCGGAAGCCGGCCGCATGCTGGCCATCCTGCGGAGCCTGCCGGACGGGCAGCCGAGCGCCATGCTGGTCGGGCACAATCCGGGCATGGCGGAACTGGCCGAACGGCTCTGCACGCGGCCCGAGCGGCAGCGGCTGGAAACTCTCGGGGCCAAGTTCCCGACCGGGGCGCTTGCCACCTTCGTCTTCGAAGTGGCCCGCTGGCAGGACATCGCCCCGGGCCATGGCCGGCTCGATGGTTACGTGACGCCGAAATCGCTTGCCGGATAGAGGCGGATCAGGGCGCCCGCGTCCAGATCTGCGTCTTGCCGAAGAGCGGGAGCCCGACATAGCCGCGAACCCGCAGCCGGCCATCGTCCTGCAAGGTCAGCGTACAGCTATAGGTTTTGCCATCCTCGGGATTGTAGATGGTGCCATCGCGCCACTTCCCCGGATCATCGTCGGGCACGAAATTTTCCAGCATGGCAAGGCCGATGATCGGCCGCGCGCGCAAGCCCGGGTCCGGGTTGTGACGGTCGCGCTTGGGGGTGCCCTCCTCGTTGAGCGGCTCCTTGAGCCAGACGACGCGGCCGCAAAGCCGCCCGGCGCATTCCTGGATCTCGACCTGGGCATTGCCGCTCTCGGTGAGCCAGCGGCCGAGCACGCCCGAGGCGTGCGCGCCGCCGGCGGCAAGGATCTGCAGACAGAACAGTGCGGCCGCGAGGGGAAACAGCCGTGGATGCAAGGCCGCCTCCTTCAGAAGGTTCCGGGATAGGAGCCGCCATCGAGCAGCACGTTCTGGCCCGTCATATAGGCGCCCTGGACGCTGCACAGGAACGCACACCAGGCGCCGAACTCGTCCGGATCGCCGAAGCGGCCGGCAGGAATGGCGGAAGTCACGGCCTTGATTTCCTCCTCGACCGTGCGGCCGGCCTTCTTGGCCTGCACCGGGATGGTCTGACGCAGCCGGTCGGTCTCGAAGCGGCCCGGCAGCAGGTTGTTGATGGTGACGCCATGCACGGCGACCTGGCGGGAGATTCCGGCGACGAACCCCGTGAGGCCCGAACGGGCGCCGTTGGAGAGGCCAAGAACCGCGATCGGTGCCTTGACCGCGCTCGACGTGATGTTGACGACGCGACCAAACTTGCGCGCGATCATGCCGTCGATGGTGGCGCGGATCATCTCGATCGGTGTCAGCATGTTCGCCTCCACCGCCTTGATCCACTGTTCGCGGGTGAACTCGCGGAAATCGCCGGGCGGCGGACCGCCTGCATTGTTCACCAGGATGTCCGGGTCCGGCATGGCCTTGAGCGCCGCCGCGCGGCCCTCCTCCGTCGTGATGTCGCCGGCGACGGCCGTCACCTTCACATCGGGCGCCGCCCGCGCGATATCCGCCGCGGTCGCTTCCAGTTCGGACTTCGTGCGCGCGGTGATCACCACGTTGACGCCTTCCCTGGCCAGCGCCATGGCGCAGGCGCGTCCCAGCCCCTTGCTGGCCGCGCAGACGATGGCGTTCCTGCCGCGAATGCCGAGATCCATCTTCTCCTCCCTTACTCTTCAGGCGCCAGATGTTGCAGGATTTCGCGCGCCAGCGAAACGCTGATGTTGCGCCGGCGGCTCAGCGCGGCGTCGTCGAGCGCGGCCACCAGGCGGCGGGCGAAAGCGAAGGAGCGCTCCATGCGCGGCAGCAGCCAGGCCAACACCTCCTCGCCGACGCGCACCTGCCGGTCGGCCAGCAGCTTGACCAGCAGCGCGCCGATCAGCGCCTCGTCGGGCGGACGCACGGTGGCGACCGGCAGCGAATTGAGCCGGGAGGCGAGATCGGGCAGCCGCACCTCCCAGCGTGCCGGCGCCTCACGGCCGGTCAGCAGCAGATGCCCTCCCCGCTCGCGCTGCATGTTGAAGAGATGCAGGAGCGCCCGTTCCGAGACAAGCCTGCGATCGGCGTCCTCGACGATCACCGCGACTTCCGGCAAATGCGCGAGCGATGCCTCGTCCAGCGTTGCGGCATCCAGCAGCAGTGCGCCGGAACTGGCGCGCCAGACATGGGCGAGATGGGTCTTGCCGCAACCCTCCGGGCCCGCGAGCGCCAGCGCATGCTGCGGCCAGTCGGGCCAGCGGTCGATCCAGGCCAGGGCCTCCCGGTTGCATGGCGCAACCAGGAAGTCGTCGCGACCGAGGGCGGGCCTGACCGGCAGATCGAAGACGAGCTGGCGGGCGTTCACGGATCGTCCGCCGGTGGCGTCGCGGGCCGAGGCTCCGGATCGCGTCCCGCCGGTCCAAGATAAAGGCGGCTGTCGAGATAGCGGGCGATGGCGAAGCGCGTGAGCACGCCGATCACCGCGGCAGCCGGCACCGCGATCAGGATGCCGACGAAGCCGAACAGCAATCCGAAAGCGAGCAGCGCGAAGATCAGCCAGACCGGGTGCAGGCCCACCCGGTCGCCCACCAGCTTGGGCGAGATGAGGTTGCCTTCGGCGAACTGCCCCAGCGCGAAGACCGCGATGGTGGCGATGATCCAGGGATATTCAGGCCAGAACTGCACCAGCGCCACGGCGACCGAGACGCCGAAGCCGAGCAGTGCGCCGACATAGGGGATGAAACTGATGGCGCCGCTCAACAGGCCGATGATCAGGCCGAAATCCAGCCCGATGATGCTGAGGGCAAGCGCGTAATAGACCGCCATGACCAGACAGACGCTGAGCTGGCCGCGCACGAAACCGGCCAAGGTCCGGTTGATCTCGCCGGCCTGCGCGCGGATCGTCGCTGCATGCTGGCGCGGCAGCCAGGAATCGATGCGCTGCACCAGCTTGTCCCAGTCGCGCAGCAAGTAGAAAGCGACGATGGGCGTCACCACAAGGAGCGAAAGGAAATTGACGAGCGCGATGCCACCGCCCCAGATGCGACCGAGCAGGCCGCCGATCCAGGAAACCGCCTTGTCCGCCGAGCCGCCGAAGGCCTGACGCAAGCTCACGTTGCCCGCGTCGGGGAAATCCACAAGAAGGCGGGAGACGATCGGCAGCAGCGCCTCGCGCAGCTTCTCGACCAGTGCCGGCAGTCCGGCCAGGAGGTTGACGAGCTGGCCGACGAGAACCGGATAGAGCAGGACCGTGACCAGGAGGAAGGCGCCGAAGAACAGGCCGAGGATGATCGAGGTGGCAAATGTGCGCGAGAGCCCCGCCCGCTCGAGCCGGTCGGCCAGCGGATCGAGGAGGTAGGCGACCGCCATGCCGGCGATAAAGGGCAGCAGGATGTCGCTCAGCAGCCAGAGCAGCAGGAAGCTCGCGGCCACCACCGCCAGCCAGAACAGCGCCTGATTCCTGACCGTCATCCCCGCCTCCTTCAGTGCGGGCCGCCCCGGCCCTCGGGCGCCCCCTGCGCGCGCGCCCATTGCACAAGGTATCCCGCGCCGGAGAGCAGCGTCGTCGCCGCGACCAGCCAGATGAAGGGCCAGGCCGGAACCCAGGGCAAAGCGAAGCCGCCGAGTGCCGCCAGTACCACGACCGCCAGCGCGATCTGGCAGACGGTATTGAGCTTGCTGATGAAGAGCGGGCGGATCACCACCTCCGTCTCCATCACCAGTGACAGGAGCGTGCCGCCGATGAGCAGCATATCGCGCGACACGACGAGGATGACGAGCCAGGCCGGCAATTCGCCCTTCACGCCGAGGGTGACATAGATACCCACCAACAGCGCCTTGTCGGCCAGTGGATCGAGGAAGCTGCCGAGATCGGTGCGCATCTGGAAGCGCGTGGCGATATAGCCGTCGACGGCGTCCGAGATCCCGGCGGCGAGAAAAACCAGGAACGCCGCCGTCCAGGCTTCCTGCAGGATCAGCCAGACGATGAGCGGGACCGAAAGCAGCCGCGCCAGCGAAATGAAGTTGGGCAGGTTCACTGGCCTGGCTTGACCTCGGTCTCTCGCGGTCGCCCGCCGGACAGCCGCAACGTCCAGAAACCCTCGCTGTCGGAAAGTTCCATCTCGTGCTGGGCGAGCAGCCGCGCGAGGCGCGCGGCGTCGCCCATATGGTGGAGGACGAGCTGTGCATCGCGGTGCGAGAGACCGGTGATTTCCACCCGGCTCACCTCCGGCAGGCTGGCGAGCCGCTCGCGAATGGCCTGCCATTCCGCGAAGGATGCGAAAGTCACGTACGCGGCCAATGTCCCGCCCTCGCCGGCGCTGATCTGGTTGCGCTCCTTCCAGACCTGCTCGAGCCGCTCATGCACCTGCGCCGCCGCCGCCGCAAAACCCTCCGTCCCCGCCGGCGCCGGGACCGTCTCGTCGATGCGCTCGATCTCCGCGCCCTCCAGGCCCGCGGTCACCTCCATGCTGGCGAGGCCCGGTCGGACGGACGTCACCATGACGCTGCCCGCGCGGTAGCGGCGCGCCAGGGCCAGCAGCCGCTCCCGGTCGAATTGCGCCGCCTGTTCGTAGTCCAGCGTGGCGCGATCCGCTTCATCGCCTGCCGGCAGCACCAGCGGCACGAGCGAGCCCTGCTCCGCCCGCGCCGCCCAGGCATCCCGCCAGGGATTCTCGCTCGCCCACAGATCGCGCTCCGCGCCTTCCTGCACAGGCGGCAGGGCGATGACCAGTGTCGGTCGCGCCTGGCTGTCGGTAAAGGGAATGCCCGACTGGCCGAGCAGGGCGCGCATGACACGCCGGTCGAAGGAGACCGACAGCGTCGCGAGATAGCGCGTGGCCGTCGCCCGCTCGCCCGCGATCTCGATGCCACGCACTGCGCGCTCCAGCGTGCCCTGGTCGGGCTCGGGCAGCCGCGGCCAATCCGCCGGCGAAGTGAGCCGGCGAAGCATCCTGCGGAACGCCTCGCGCTGGCCCTCGAGCAGGGCGCGCGCGCGCGCCTGGGTCGCCGATTCCGCGGCCGCGTCCACCGGCACGGGCTTGACCATGTAAAGGTCCGCGGCCAGGGCCGCGCGGGGAAGCGCGCAGACGAGCAGCGCGAAGCCGGCGAGCGCAAGCAACGCCATGTGGAACGCCTGGGAATGCGGCTGGCGGCCGCGCCGGTCGATCATTGCAAACCAGTTCAGATAGGGTATTTTCAGCGCCGCTTTCTTTCACCTTAACCCTGAGCGGGGCTGCCATCAACAAGGGGCAGAAAAACGGCCTGAGCTATCGCGACGCGGGTGTCGATATCGACGCCGGCGATGCGCTGGTGGAAGCCATCAAGCCGCTGGCCGCCGCGACCCGCCGGCCGGGGACCGATTCGGCGCTGGGAGGTTTCGGGGCGCTGTTCGATCTCCGCCAGGCCGGCTACCGGGATCCGATCCTGGTCGCATCCACCGACGGCGTCGGCACCAAGCTCAAGATCGCCATCGAGGCGGATCGCCACGGGACCGTCGGCATCGACCTGGTCGCCATGTGCGTCAACGACCTGGTGGTGCAGGGGGCCGAGCCGCTGTTCTTCCTGGACTACTTCGCCACCGGCAAGCTCGACCCCGCGGCGGCGGCCAAGGTCATTGCCGGCATCGCCGAGGGCTGCCGCCAGGCCGGCTGCGCGCTGATCGGCGGCGAGACCGCCGAAATGCCCGGCATGTATGCCGCCAAGGATTACGATCTGGCCGGCTTCGCCGTCGGCGCCGTCGAGCGGGAGCGGCTGCTCACCGGCCGCGAGGTGCGGGCGGGCGATGTCATCCTGGGTCTGGGATCGAGCGGCGTGCATTCCAATGGCTTCTCCCTCGTGCGCCGCGTCGCGGAATCCGCTGGACTGCGCTGGGCGGACCCGGCGCCGTTCGCCCCCGGCCAGGCGCTTGGCGAGGCTTTGCTGACGCCGACGCGCATATATGTCCGCAGCGCGCTTGCCGCCATCGCCGAAGGCGGTGTCCGGGCGCTGGCGCATATAACCGGTGGCGGCCTGGTCGAGAATATTCCGCGCGTCCTCCCCGAGGGGACGCTGGCACGCCTCGATGCCCGTAGCTGGTCGCCGCCTCCGGTATTCCGCTGGCTCGCCGGTGCCGGCGGCATCGCATCAGGCGAGATGGCGCGCACCTTCAACTGCGGCATCGGCATGGTCGCCGTGGTCGATCCGGGGCAGGCCGGGCGCCTCGGCCAGGTCCTGGCCGATGCCGGCGAGAGCGTCGCGCAGATCGGCCGGATCGAGGCAGCGGCAGATGGCGGGCCGGCCCGGGTCGAGATCGATTATCTCGACGAGGCATGGCGGGCTTGAGGGCCGGCGTACTCATTTCCGGACGCGGCAGCAATCTTCAGGCCCTGCTCGATGCCTGCGCCGATCCGGCCTTTCCGGCACGGATCGCCTGCGTGATCTCCAACCGGCCCGACGCGGCCGGGCTGGAACGCGCCGGCCGCGCCGGCGTGCCGGCCATCGCCATCGACCATCGCGGGCGGTCCCGCGCCGAGTTCGAGCGCGAGGTGGGGACCGTGCTGGCGCGCCACGGCGTGGACTTCGTCTGCCTCGCCGGCTTCATGCGCATCCTCACGGCCGACTTCGTGCTGCGCTGGCAGGGGCGGATCATAAATATCCATCCCTCCCTGCTGCCGGCCTTCAAGGGTGCCGATGCACATGGCCAGGCGATCGCGGCCGGCGTGCGGCTGAGCGGCTGCACGGTACATTACGTCGTGCCGGAGATGGATGCCGGCCCGATCATCGCCCAAGCGGCCGTACCGGTCGAGGCGGGGGACGATGCGGCGAGCCTGGCCGAGCGCGTACTCGGCGCCGAACACAGGCTCTATCCGATGGTGCTGCGCTGGATCGCGGAAGGTCGCATCGCGCTCCGCGACGGACGGGTCGAGATCAGCGGCGCACGCACGGCCGGCGGCATGCTGGTCAATCCCATCGAGCCGACATGATGCAGGTCAAAGCGGAGGGCGACCGCACGCCATAGCTTCCCCCGGAACCATGGATCTGTTTCGGGAGGTTGCGATGACCGGTGGGGAAATGGCCTATCTGGCGATGGTCGTGGCGGGCGCCTGCGTCTTTGCGCTGGTGTTGGCCTGGGCCTCGATGCGCGCGCCGCGCTGAATGCCCGCCCCGGCGCTGCCGGGGCAGGGCCAGCTTCAGCTCAGCCGACGATCTCGCACTCGGAGAAGAAGAAGGCGATCTCGTTGCGCGCATTCTCCGCACTGTCGGAGCCGTGCACCGAATTCGCTTCGATCGATTCTGCAAAGTCCTTGCGGATCGTGCCGGCGGCGGCGTTCGCCGGGTTCGTCGCACCCATGACCTCGCGGTTGCGCGCGACCGCATTGTCACCTTCCAGCACCTGCACCACCACCGGGCCGGAGGTCATGAAGGTGCAGAGATCGTTGAAGAACGGCCGCTCGCGGTGCACGCCGTAGAAGGCTTCCGCCTGGGCCCTCGTCAGCCAGATGCGCTTCTGCGCCACGACCCGGAGGCCGGCCCGTTCGAGCCGGTCGACGATGGCGCCCGTCAGGTTGCGGCGGGTGGCATCGGGCTTGACGATGGAAAAGGTGCGCTCCTTGGCCATGGGATCGGGTTCCGTGCTATCTGGATGTTGAAGTGGCGGGCGTTATAGCTACTAATGCGGCCCGCCGCAACGCCCCTGAACCCGACCGCCAACCATGCTGAATATCGCCAGCCTCACCTACAGGATCGGCTCCCGCCTGCTGCTCGACCAGGCGCAAGCGCGGATCCCGGCCGGATACAGGGTTGGACTGATCGGGCGCAACGGGACGGGCAAGACCACCCTGCTCCGCCTGATCATGGGCGAGGCGGAAGCGGAATCGGGCGGCATCGAGCTTCGGCGCGGGGCGCGGATCGGCTGGCTGGCGCAGGAAGCGCCGGGCGGCGAACAGAGCTTGCGCGATTTCGTCCTTGCCGCCGACCGGGAACGCGCCAACCTCCTGCAGGAGGCGGAAAGAGCGACAGATGCCGCCCGCATCGCGGAGATCCATGCCCGCCTCCAGGCGATCCGCGCCGACGCGCAGCCGGCGCGGGCGGCCGCCATCCTCGCCGGTCTCGGCTTCGACGAAGCGGCGCAGGCACGCCCCCTATCCTCCTATTCCGGCGGCTGGCGCATGCGCGTGGCGCTGGCCGCGGTCCTGTTCGCCGAGCCCGACCTGCTGCTGCTCGACGAGCCATCGAACCATCTCGATCTCGAGGCCGCGCTCTGGCTCGAGAACTATCTGCGGACCTATCCGCACACGCTGATCCTGGTCAGCCACGACCGCGACCTGCTGAACGGCGTGGCGACGCACATCCTGGCGCTCGAGCAGGCGAAGCTATACCTCTATGCCGGCGGCTACGACCAGTACGAGCGCCAGCGCCGCGAACGGCTCGAGCGCCAGGCGAGCCTGCGCCAGCGCCAGGAGGCGCAGCGCCGCCACCTGCAATCCTTCGTCGACCGCTTTCGCGCCAAGGCATCGAAGGCGCGTCAGGCGCAGAGCCGCATCAAGATGCTCGAACGGTTGCAGCCGGTGGCGGCGATGATCGAGGAAGCCGGTCTCGAACTACGTTTTCCCAGCCCGGCGCCGCTCTCGCCACCGATCATCGCCATGGAGAATGTCTCGGTCGGCTACGAGGCGGCAAATCCGGTCCTCGCGCGGCTGAACCTGCGCATCGACCCTGACGACCGCATCGCGTTGCTTGGCGCCAACGGCAATGGCAAATCGACGTTCGCCCGGCTCATTGCCGGGCGCCTCAAACCCTTCGCCGGCAGCATGGTGGCGGCGCCGAAACTGAAGGTGGGCTATTTCGGCCAGCATCAGGCCGAGGAATTCGATCTCGAACGGACCGCCTTCCAGGAGATGCAATCGGCCATGCCGGAGCGCGCGCCGACCGAAGTGCGCGGCTGGCTCGGCCGCTTCGGTCTCTCGCAGGCGCGCGGCGATACGCGCATCGGGGATCTTTCGGGCGGCGAGAAGGCGCGCCTGCTCTTCGCCATGATCGCCCGGGAAACTCCGCACCTGCTCATTCTCGACGAGCCGACCAACCATCTCGACATCGACAGCCGCGAGGCGCTGGTGCAGGCGCTCAATGACTACGAGGGCGCCGTCATTATCGTCAGCCACGATCGCCACCTCCTTCAGGCCACCGCCGACCGGCTCTGGCTGGTCGAGAACGGGCGGGTCGAGCCCTACGATGGCGATCTCGACGATTATCGCGAGCGGCTGCTCGGACGCCGCCGCGCCGAGGCGACTTCCGCCGCGGCGGAACGGAACGCGCCATCGCCCGCGCATGGCGCCGGCGCGCGGCGCGAAGCCCGGCGCCAGGCCGCCGACCGGCGGGCGGAGATGCAGCCGCTGCGCCAGGCGGCGAAGGCGGCGGAACGGGCGCTCGAGAAACTTGGCCGGGAAAAGGCGGCGATCGAGGCGGAACTGGCTGAGGGTTCCGTCTATGACGGCCCCAGGGACCGACTGAACGAGCTGCTGCGGCGGCAGGGACAGATCAGGAGCGAGATGGAAAACCTGGAACTCGAATGGCTCGCGGCGCAGGAAGCGCTGGAAGCCGCGGAGCATGGCCAATGACCGCAGTCCGGCGCGGCACGAGGCCGCGCGCCATTTTCTTCGACATGGACGACACGCTGATCTCCGCCTATGGCCGGCCGGAGGAGGCCTGGTCGCGCACCATCGCCGGCTATGGCGACCTGCCGGCCGGCCTCGACCGGTCGGGACTCGTCGCCACCGTGCTGCAGGAGGCGCGCGACTTCTGGGCCGATCCGGTCGATCACCGGCACTGGCGCCAGAACCTCTTCGAAGCCCGCCGTATCGTCGTTCGCCGGGCCTTCTCCGCCCTCGGCTATGCAGAGCAGGATATGGCCGACCGGCTGGCCGATCATTTCAGCCGGACGCGGGAGGCGGAGTATCGCCTCTTCCCCGGCGCGCATGAAACGCTGGAGCGGCTTCGCATGGCGGGTTTCCGCCTCGCCCTTGTCACGAACGGCGCGGCGGCGCCGCAGCGGGCCAAGATCGAACGGTTCGCGCTGGCACCGCGCTTCGATCACGTGCTGATCGAGGGCGAGCTTGGCTATGGCAAGCCCGAACCTCAGGTCTATTCCGAACTGCTGCGCCGCTGCGAGGTCGGCGCCGGAGAAGCCTGGATCGTCGGCGACAACCTGGAATGGGAGGTGGCGGCGCCGAAGCGCCATGGCATCGGCACGGTCTGGGCGGACATGCACAAGGTCGGCCTGCCCGACAACCGGCCGGCCGACCCCGACCACGTGATCACCGACCTGCCCGAGCTGCTCGCCCGCCTCGGACTCTGACCGGCCTCAAGCCTCGGCTTTCTTCTGCCAGCCGCCCTGCTCGCCCTGCTGCCAGTAGGTCAGCCGGTGCCCGGCCGCCTTCGCCGCGCTCCAGCGCGCGCGCGCCGCCACCAGTGCCGCCTCGTCGTTGCCATCGAACAGGTCGAGACAGCGGGTGAAACCCGCAATGAAGTCCGGCGATGCTTCGCCATCGACCAGGCAGAGCAGGCTGGCGCCGTTCGGATTTGCCTCCTCCGGGGTCAGGAAGATGGGCTGCTCCGCCGCGTTGCCGGTTCGTTTCGTGCCGTGCGGCAGGAAGCTCTCCCGCCGGTAAGTCCAGAGATGCTGGTCGAGCGCCTCCACGCGCTCCGGCGAACCGGCGAGCACGACCACCCGCAACCCCGCCTCGTACGCCTTCTCGAGCAGCAGCGGCAACGCCTCTTCCAGACGCTGCCGCTGCAAATGATAGAAGGCGATATCCGTCACTTCGACTCGTAGTGATCGCGCACCAGCCGGTCGAGCAGGCGCACGCCATAGGCGGTGGCCCCCTTGGGCGAGGTGGGACGATCCTTCTTCGACCAGGCCGTGCCTGCGATGTCGAGATGGGCCCAGGGCAGCTTGTTCACGAACCGCTGCAGGAACTGCGCGGCCGTGACCGAACCGCCGCCCACGCCGGGGCCGGCGATGTTCTGCATGTCGGCGATTGGCGATTCGAGGGCCTTGTCGTACTCATCGGACAGCGGCATGCGCCAGAGCCCCTCGCCCTCTGCCTTTGCGGCTCCCAGGAGCCGCTCCGCCAGCTGCTCGTCATTGGCGAAGAGGCCGGCATTCTCGTGCCCGAGCGCGATGATGATGGCGCCGGTCAGGGTGGCGAGGTCGATCATGAATTGCGGCTTGAAACGGTCCTGCGTGTACCAGAGCGCATCGGCCAGAACCAGCCGGCCTTCCGCATCGGTGTTGAGCACCTCGACGGTCTGCCCCGACATGGACGTGACCACGTCGCCCGGCCGCTGCGCCGTGCCGGAGGGCATGTTCTCCACCAGGCCGACCACGCCGACGGCATTGACCTTCGCCTTGCGGCCGGCCAGCGCCCGCATCAGGCCGATCACGGTCCCGGCGCCGCCCATGTCCCATTTCATGTCCTCCATGCCGGCGGCCGGCTTGATGGAGATGCCGCCGGTATCGAAGCAGACGCCCTTGCCGATGAAGGCGACCGGCTGGCTTGAACGCGAGGCACCCTGCCATTGCATGACGACGAGCTGGGACTCCCGCGCGGAACCCTGGCCGACGCCGAGCAGCGCACCCATGCCGAGCTTCTTCATCTGTGCCTCGCCCAGCACCTCGACCTTGACGCCGAGGGACGAAAGCTTGCGGCATTCATGGGCCAGGCTCTCGGGATGGATGATATTGGCAGGCTCCGTCACCAGATCGCGGGTGAAGAAGATGCCTTCGGCGATGCGCTCCAGCGGCTTGAAGGCTGCCTTGGCCGCCGCCGTCTCCTCACAGGCGACGATCACGTCCTTGAGGCTCGGCTTCTGTTCCGCCTTCTGGCGGGTCCGGTACTTGTCGAAGCGGTAGGAACCGAGGCGCACGCCATAGGCAATGCGGGCCGCCGCCTCGCCGCAGGCGATCTTGGCGCCCTTCAGGTCGTCGCAGAAGAAGTTGAGTTCCTTCTCGCCCGAAGCGAGCAGCCGCCGCGTCACCTCGCCGCCCGCTGCCTCGAAGGCAAGTTCGTTGGCCTCCGATGCCTTGCCAAGGCCGTAGAGAACGACGCGCGAGAACTTGAGTTCGGCGGGCGCCATGATCTCGAGCACCTGCCCCCGCGCGCCCGTGAAACGGCTATGCGCGATGGCGCGCCGGATGGCGCCCTTGCTGCGCCTGTCCAGCTCCCGCGCACTGGCCGAAAGTTCCCTTTCGGCAAGGACGAACACGACAGCGGCGCCGGAATGGGACAGCGCCGAAGCCTTGAAACCGATCTTCATTGCAACCTCTGGAAAAATGGCTGGGGCTGGAAGGATGTCTCCACGTCAACGCATCTTAGCGACCCCTCGCCGTGATCGCTATACTTCCCGCGCGATGACGGGGGCGGAGACATATCTGCTGAAACGACTGGCCGTTGGCGCTGTCCTGGTCACGGCGGCGCTGGTGGGCCTGCTCTGGCTTGGCCTCGTGCTGCGCCATGCCGACAAGATCGTCGGCGAGGGCGTGCCGGTATCGCTGTTTCTCAAGCTGGCGGTGCTGGCCCTGCCCGCGCCGCTGGCGCTCGCGTTGCCGGTCGGAATTCTCGTCGGCACGCTGTGGTGCTACGGCGCGATGGCGCGCGATTCGGAACTGGTGGCGCTGCGCACGGCCGGCCTCGCCAATGGCGGCCTGCTGCGCCCCGCGGCAACGGTCGGGCTTGGCGGCCTGCTGGCCGGACTGCTGATCGCCGCCGAACTGGCGCCACGGGCGGCCCAGGCCCTGCGCGCCGAACAGCTCGACCTCCGCGCGAGCCTGGGGCGGGCGGCGCTGGCCCAGGGCGGGTTCGTCGAGTTGACGCCCGGCCTAACCCTGCATGCCCGCAAGGTCGACGGCGGTGGCCGGATCCACGACTTCATCGCCCACGATGGACGCGCCGCCGGCCGGTCGGTCATCCTCCTCGCCCGGGAGGCCATCGCCAGGCCGGGAGAGGACGGGCTCGAACTCCTGCTGCGCGATGGCCTGCGTCAGGAACGCGACCGCGCGAGCGGCCGCATCCAGACCCTCGCCTTCGACAGTTTCCGTTTCGTGGTGCGGCGGGACGTCGACACGGCCCGCCGGCGCCTCGATCCGGATGCCCTGCCTCTCTCGACGCTCATTGCACGGCTGGCGGACGACGAGGCGAGCGCCGTCGACGCGGCGCGGCTGCGCGCCGAACTCGGCCGCCGCCTGGTCACCCCGCTACTCTCCCCGGCCTTTGCCCTGCTCGCCGCCGCCCTCTTCGTGCGACGCATGCATCTGCCCGCCGGATACCGGCGCCTGGCCGGCCAGGCCGGCCTTGGCGCCTGCCTGCTCGCCGCCGCCTCTTTCGGGCTGGCGCAACTGGCGGCGCAGGCTGCCCTGTTCGGATGGCTTGCCCTCGCCCTGCCCATCCTTGCAGCGTTACTGTCCCTGCTGCTCGCCAGCCTGCCACGCCATGCCCCGGAGCCGGGTCGATGAGACCGGGAATCTTCCCGCTCTACGTGGTGCGCAAGCTGCTGGCGCAGCTTTTCCTCGTCCTGCTCGTCCTGACCATGTTCGCGTTCCTGGTCGATTGTGTCGAGCTGCTGCGCCGTGCCGCCGCGCTTACCGGGCCCGGCTTCGCCGACGCCACGGCAACCGCGTTCATGCGCCTGCCGGCCCAGGCATTGCGGTTGCTGCCACTGGCGCTGATCCTCGCCGCCGCACTGGTGGCCAGCCACTTCGCCCGCCAATCCGAACTGGCGGTGGCGCGCGCCGCCGGGCTGCCGATGCGCCGCTTCCTGGCGAGCTTCGCCATCGCCGGCTTCGCGCTCGGCCTTCTGGCACTCGGCCTGCAGGCCATGGCGGCGAACGGGCTGGCCCGCATCGAGGGCCGGACCGACGCGCCGGCGGCTGGCGAGACGATCTGGCTCGACGAACGCCAGGGCGGAGGCCGGCTCATCGTGCATGGCCGGATCGAGGGGCGGGACCCGCTGCGCTTGCGCGAAGCCTTGCTGCTGCGCTTCGATGACGGCGGCGAGCTCAGCGCGCGAATCGATGCGGAACGGGCGCAGCTCGCGGACGGGGCCTGGATCCTGTCCGGCACCACCCTTTGGGAGGGCGGCACGGGCGCGGCACGGGCCGCGCGCCAGGAAGAGCCGACGGCGCTCGAGGAACATGCCATCCTGAGGCCGGTCCGCGGGCCAACTTCGATCGCCTTTTGGTCGATCGGCCGCGAGATCGCGGAACTTCGCGCCATCGGCCGGCCGGCCGGACGCCACGAACTCGCGCTGCACGGCTGGCTGGCCATGCCCGTCCTGCTCGCCGCGCTCGCGCTCGTCGCCGGCGCCGGCGCGCTGCGCCTGCCCCTCCGCGCCAGCCCGGCGCGGGCGATCATCTTTGGCATCGGCCTCGGCTTCCTGCTATTTATCGTCGCCGAACTGGCGTCCGCCTTCGGGGCGGTCGGCGCGATTCCCTCGGCGCTGGCCGCCTGGATTCCGGCTGGCGTCGCATCTCTGGCTGCTCTCTCCTGCCTGGCCTTCGTCGAGGACGGCTGAACTTGTCGCAAGGGCGTTGCTTCATAGGTTTGCTGCTGGCGCTCCTTTGCGCGTCGCTCGCGATGGCCGGCCCCGCGCCCCGGCCCGCGCTCGCCGCCGACCGGCCGCTCCTCGTGCAGGCCGACGAGGTGGTCTACGACGAGACGCTCGGCACCATGACCGCGCGCGGCGGGGTCGAGATCAACCAGGATGGCCGCACCCTGCTCGCCGACACCGTGACCTATAACGAGCGGGTCGATCAGGTGACGGCCAGCGGCAATGTCGTGATCATGGAGAAGAACGGCAATGTGTTCTTCGCCGACTTCATCGAACTGCGCGACGAGTTCAAGAACGGACTGATCGCCGGTTTCCGCCTGCTCTTCACCGACAATGCGCGCGTCGCCGGCAACTACGCCATCCGCAACGATGGCAACCGGACCACGGTGGCGAACGCGGTCTATTCGCCCTGCGATCTCTGCAAGGACGACCCGTCCCGCCCGCCGCTCTGGCAGATCCGCGCCGTGCGCGTCATCCACAACGAGGAGGCGCAGCATATCGACTTCAAGGACATGTTCCTGGAGATCTTCGGGATTCCCGTCGCCTACCTGCCCTTCTTCCGCGTGCCCGATCCGACGGTCGAGCGCCAAAGCGGCCTCCTGCCGCCCGGCTTCGGCCTCGACAACCGGCTCGGTTTCCAGATCACCCTGCCCTACTACTATGTCATCGCACCCAATATCGACCTCACGCTCTCGCCCACAGTGACGACGAAGGAAGGGCCGATCCTGGCCGGCGAATACAGGCACCGGACCGGCAACGGCAACTTCGCCTTCGACGGCTCGATCACGCGGCCGGAGAAGCGCAACGACGACAACGAACGCATTGGCGGACGCGAGACGCGCGGCCACATCCGGGGCGAGGGCCGTTTCATCAATTCCCCGGTCTGGCGCAGCGGCTTCGACCTGTTCCTTGCCTCCGACGACACTTATCTGCGCCGATACGGCATATCGAAGCTCGACACGCTGACCAACACGGCCTATCTCGAGGGCTTCAGCGGCCGATCCTACGCGCTGGCGACCGGATACTACTTCCAGGGACTGCGCCAGATCGACCGGCGCGGCCGCTCGCCGCTGGTGCTGCCGCTTCTCGACTATTCCTTCGTCGGCGAGCCGCAGGGTGCCTTCGGCTATCCGAAGGTCGATGCCAGCCTCCTTTCGATCCAGCGCAGCGAAGGCGTCGACACCAGGCGGCTATCCACCACCATCGGCTGGCATGTTCCCTATGTCAGCCCGATCGGCGATATCTATTCCGTCACCGCGCAATTGCGCGGCGATTTCTACTGGGTCAACGACGGCGTCGATCCCGAGGGCCGGCCGTCGCCTTCGAGCAGCGGCACGGAGCACCGGCTCAAACCGCTCTTCGCCCTGGACTGGCGCTATCCCTTCGCACGCTCTTTCGGCCCGGTGCAGCACGTGATCGAGCCGATCGTCTCGTTCGTGGCGACGCCCAAGGGCGGCAATCCGCGGCGCATCCCCAACGAGGACAGCCGCAACTTCGAGTTCGACGACACCAACCTCTTTGCCATCAACCGCTTCCCCGGCCTCGACCGCTACGAGGGCGGCATGCGCGTCGCCTATGGCGTCAAGACCTCCTTCCATGAGCCGAGTGGCGCCTATACCGAATTTCTCTTTGGCCAGTCCCATCGCTTCGACGACAGCGGCGGCAGGGCCTTCCCGGGCGATACCGGGCTCGAGCAGTCGCGCTCCGACTACATCGCCCGCGCGGTCATCTCGCCCACGTCCTACATCGACATTTTCGACCGGATGCGTCTAGACCAGGACGACTTCACCATCCGCCGCCATGAAGTGGGTGCGCTGGTCGGGCCCAGCTTCCTCAAACTCGGCGCGACCTATGCGAAGATCGACCGGGAGGGCACCACCTCCCGTCTCGGCGACCGCGAGCAGCTCACGCTGAACGGGTATGCGCAGGTCAGCCGTTTCTGGCGCATCTCCGCCGACTGGCGGCGCGACCTCCAGCAGGACCGGACCCTGGGCTATGACATCGCCCTGCGGTATCTGGACGAGTGTTTCGAGATGTTGTTCGTCTTCGGCCGCTCCAACACCCGCGACCGCGAGATCGAGCCCTCGTACGAGTTCGGGCTGCGTTTCCGGCTGAAGAACCTGGGCTAGTGTCGCGCAGTGCCGGCTTTTCTGGCGCTTTGCAAGCGCGCGCCGGTCGGTCTAACGTGATGCCTGCAAGCCGCATCGAAAGCGAGGTCGAGATATTGCCCGATAGTGTCGCCGCTCTGTTGCGCGCCCTGGCCGCGTTCCTGGCCCTGGCCTTCCTTGGGCTGCAGCCCATCGGGAGCGCGCATGCCCAGGACATCCAGCGCATTGCCGCCATCATCAACGACGAGGTCATTTCCGCCCAGGACCTGGAACAGCGCATCGACGTGGCGGTGATCCTGTCGGGACTGGAGAATACTCCGGAGACGCGACGGCGCATCCGCGACCAGGTGCTGCGGGCGATCATCACCGAGCGACTGCAGATGCAGGAGGCCGCGCGCCTCAAGATCCCGGTCACCCAGGACGAAATGAACCGCGCCATCGCGGTGGTCGAGCGCCAGAACCGGATTCCACCCGGGGCATTCGAGGAATCCCTGCGCGCGCAAGGCATTCCGGTCCAGTCCGTGGTCGCGCAGATCCGTGCCGAGGTGGCCTGGAGCAAGGTCGTCCGCCGGCGCGTCCTGCCGACCATCAACATCTCCGACGAGGAGATCGACGCCGCCCTGCTGCGCCACCGGCAGACGCAGAACCAGCCCGAATATCTCGTGTCCGAGATCTTCCTGGCGGTCGATTCCGTGCAACAGGAGGAGGAGATCCGGCGCACTGCCATTCGGCTGGCCGAACTGGTGCGCGCCGAGCAGAACTTTTCTGCCATCGCCCGCCAGTTCAGCCAGGGCGCCACCGCCTCGCAGGGCGGCGATATCGGCTGGGTGCAGCCCGGCGTGCTGGCCGAGGAAGTGGACGCGGTGTTGCCCAGGCTCGCGCCCGGCCAGATCTCCGATCCGATCCGCACCACCGGCGGCTATTACATCATCGCCCTGCGCAACCGGCGCAGCCAGGGCGAAGCGGCCGCGGACCCGACGGTGACGCTGCGCCAGATCGCCCTGCCGCTGCCCGCGCAGGCGACGCAGCAGGACCTGCAGGCGCTCTGGAACCTTGCCGGCGAGATCGCCGGAGCGACGCGGGGCTGCGGCGAATTCGAACGCGTGGCGCGCGAGGTGCGCAGCGCCGGCCAGTTCGATCTCGGCCGCGTGCCGCTGAGCGCCCTGTCGCCGCAGGCCCGCCAGCTCATCGAGCCGCTTCCCGTCGGACAGGCGAGCCAGCCGGTTCGGGCGGAGAACGCCGTCCTCGTCTACATGGTGTGCGACCGGACCGAAGGCGGCATCGGTCGCGAGGAGATCCGCGAACAGCTTCTCCAGCGGCGCGTCGAACTCCAGGCACGGCGCATCTTGCGCGATCTGCGCCGGGATGCGGTGGTGGAGTTCCGCTGAATGGCAGCTCCGCTCGCGCTGAGCATGGGCGAGCCGGCCGGGATCGCACCCGAGATCACGCTCAAGGCCTGGATCGCGCGGCGCGAGGAACGGCTGGCACCTTTCTTCTTCATCGGCGACCCGGCGGTCCTGACCGACGCGGCGGCGAGTCTCGGCCTCACCTTGCCGCTTGCCGAGATTGCCCGGCCGGCCGAGGCGCCGGCGCTGTTCGATCGGGCGCTGCCGGTGCTGCCCGTTGCCCTGCCCGAACGCGCGCGGGCCGGACATCTCGATCCGCGCAACTCGCCAGCGGTGCTGCGCGCCATCGACGTCGCCGTCGAGTTCTGCCGCGCCGGCGAGGCATCCGGCCTGGTCACCAACCCGATCCACAAGAAAGCCCTCCAGGATGCGGGTTTCCGGCATCCGGGCCATACCGAATATCTGGCCGAACTCTGTGGCGGCATGCATCCGTTGATGCTGTTCGATTCGGCGCTGCTGCGGGTCGCGCCCGTCACCATCCATGTGCCGCTGCGCGAGGCCATTTCGATGCTGAACCGCGACCTTCTGCTCGTCTCGGCCCGCCTCGCGGCGGCCAGCCTGCGCCGGGATTTCGGCGTGAAGAGGCCGCGCATAGCGGTCGCCGGCCTCAATCCCCATGCGGGCGAGCAGGGCAGTCTCGGCCGGGAGGATCTGGACGTCATCGCGCCTGCCGTCGAGGCCATGCAGGCCGAGGGCATAGATGCCTTCGGGCCGCTGCCGCCCGATGCGATGTTCCACGCGGCCGCGCGCCAGCGTTACGACCTCGCACTCTGCATGTATCACGACCAGGCGCTCATTCCCCTCAAGACGCTCGACTTCGACGGCGCGGTCAATGTCACGGCGGGGCTGCCCATCGTCCGCACCTCGCCGGACCATGGCACGGCGCTCGACATCGCCGGCCGCGGCTCCGCCAGTCCGCGCAGCCTCATCGCCGCGATCCGTTGTGCCGCCGGCATCGCCCGCCAGCGCGCCGGCGCCGGTGCCGGCAAGGCAAATGGCTGAAGCCGCGCCGGAGCTGCCGCCGCTCCGCGAGGTGATCCGCCGGCACGGCCTCGGGGCGCTGAAAAGCCTGGGGCAGAACTTCCTGCTCGATCTCAACCTGACCGCGCGCATCGCCCGCGCCGCCGGCGATCTTTCCGCCTGCACCGTGTACGAGGTCGGACCGGGGCCCGGCGGCCTGACCCGCGCGCTGCTGGCGGCGGGCGCAAGGCGCGTGGTGGCGGTCGAGCGCGACCGCCGCTGCATCGCCGCCCTGGCCGAACTGGCGGCGGCCTGGCCCGGCCGGCTCGAGGTGATCGAGGGCGACGCGCTCAGCATCGACGAGGATGCCGTGCTGGACCCGGGGCCCTGCCGCGTCGTCGCCAACCTTCCCTACAATGTGGGAACCGCGCTGCTGCTCAAATGGCTGCAACGACCGAAACGCTTCGACGGCTACACCCTGATGTTCCAGAAGGAAGTGGCGCTTCGCCTCGTCGCCGCACCGGGCAGCAAGGAATATGGCCGCCTTTCGGTGCTGGTGCAGTGGCTCTGCGAGGCAAGGCGGCTGTTCGACATTCCCCCGCGTGCCTTCACCCCGCCGCCCAAGGTCACGTCGAGCCTGGTCGCGCTCACGCCCCTGCCCGCGCCGCGCCATCCCGCCGAACGCGCGCGTCTGGAAGCGGTGCTCGCCGCCGCCTTCGGCCAGCGCCGCAAGATGCTGCGCGCTGCGCTCCGCGCCTATTCTCCGGCATCCGAGGCGGCGCTGGCGCGCGCCGGCATCGCACCCACCGCGCGCGCCGAAGAACTCGGCATCGACGCCTTCTGCCGGCTCGCTCGCGCCTTCGACGAGATCTGATCCGCGCTACTGCCCTTCGCGGAGTGCCTTGACGAAATCGAGCAGGCCGGTCTGGCGCTGGCGCCGCAACCGTTCCGCCCGCAGGATGGCATAGACATTCTCCAGGCATTCCTCGATGTCGGAATTGAGCACGATATAATCGTACTCTGCCCAGTGGCTGATCTCGTCCGCCGCCTTCGACATGCGGCGCGCCACCACTTCGTCGGAATCCTGCGCGCGCCGCTTGAGACGGCGTTCCAGCTCGGCGGTCGAAGGCGGCAGGATGAAGACGGAAACCAGATCGTCGCGCGCGGTCTGGGCGAGCTGCTGGGTCCCCTGCCAGTCGATGTCGAACAGCACGTCGCGGCCCGCATCCAGATGATCGAGGACCGGCCCGGCTGGCGTCCCGTAATAGTGATCGAACACCTTGGCATGCTCGAGCAGCTCGCCCTTATTGATCATCAGGTTGAATTCGAGCTTGTCAATGAAACCATAGTCGATGCCGTTCTGCTCGCCCGGACGCGGCGGCCGCGTGGTGACCGATACCGACATCACCAGATTGTCATCCGTCTCCAGCAGGCGGCGCGAAATCGTCGTCTTGCCCGCGCCGGAGGGCGAGGAAAGCACGAGCATCAGCCCGCGCCGCGCGATGGTCTTCTGCTGCATCCCCTGCCGGCCTCCCCGCTATTCGATGTTCTGCACCTGCTCGCGCAGCCGGTCGACCGCGAGCTTGATGGCGAGGCCGATGCGGGTCAGCTCCCGGTCGCCGGACTTGGAGCAGAGCGTGTTGGCCTCTCGGTTGAATTCCTGCGTCAGGAAATCAAGCTGCCGGCCGGCACCGGCCCCGTCGCCGCCCGAGGCGACGATGCGCCGCGCCGCGCCGATATGCGCGGTCAGCCGGTCGAGCTCCTCGCGCACGTCGCCCTTGGCGATCAGGATGGCAACCTCCTGTGCAAGCCGCTCCTCGGGCAGCGCCGGCACCTGGCCGAGAAGTGCCTGGACCTGCTCGACGAAGCGGGCCCGGATCGCGTCCGGGCGCATGGCCGCCTGCGCCGCGGCCTCGCCGGTCAACCGCTCTGTCTCGTCCAGAAGCTGCTCGAGAATGGTGGCGAGCCGTTCTCCCTCCTCGGCACGCGCGAGGCTCAGCTTGTCGAGCGCCGATCTGAGCGTGGCCAGGATGGCTGTCTCGCGCTGCTCGCGCGCTTCGGCCGTCTCCTCCGGTTCGACCGCCTCGATCACGCCCTTCAGGGCGAGCAGGCCGTCGATGCTCGGCGCCGCCGCATCGATCTCGCCTTCCACCTCGCGCACGATGGCGGCGAGCTGGCGCAGCAGGTCGCGATTGACGCGAAAGCCGGTCACGGGCCGCGTCTGCGCGAGGCTCAGGCTGATCGCAACATTGCCGCGCCGGAATTGCTCGCTCACCAGCCGCCGCGCGCCGGGTTCGAGCCCATCCATGCCCGGCGGCAGGCGGAAGCGGATATCCAGCCCGCGACCGTTCACGCTCTTGACCTCCCAGACCCAGGCATAGGACGGGTCGGCGCCCTCGGCGCGGGCAAATCCGGTCATGCTTTGCAAGCTCATCCTGCTTCCTGGGCCGCGCGAACAACGACATCTGGTGGCGATCGGGACAGGCGCCCACTATATTATCGGCCGTCACCGGCAACAACCCCGACGGCAGCGCCGCGGACTGCGCAACAGGGACTGACGATGCGGGATCCACGATCCATCCTGATCACCGGCGCATCGAGCGGCATCGGCGAGGCGCTCGCCATGGGCTATGCGGGCCCCGGCCGAACGCTGGCGCTGACGGGACGCGATGCCGGACGGCTGGCCAAGGTCGCCGATGCCTGCCGCGCCCGTGGCGCGGCGGTGCTGGCCGAAGCGGTCGCGGCCGAGGAAGAGGCGGCGATGGCGGCTTTCCTCCGGCAGGCCGAAGCGCGCGCGCCGCTCGATCTGGTAATCGCCAATGCCGGCGTGTCGCGCACGCTCAAGGACCTTGGCGAGCTGGACGCGCTGACGCGCGAGACTTTCGCGGTCAACGTGACCGGCGTGTTCAACACCCTCCACCCCGCCATCGAACTGATGCTGCCGCGCCGCCGCGGCCAGCTTGCCATCGTCAGTTCCATAGCCGGTTTTCGCGGCTTGCCCGGCGCCATCGCCTATTCCGCCAGCAAGAATGCGGTGCGGGCCTATGGCGAGGCGTTGCGCGGGCGGCTGGCGCGCCAGGGGATCGGCGTCAGCGTGATCTGTCCGGGCTACGTCCGCAGCCGCATGACGGCGCGCAACCGCTTCCCCATGCCCTTCATCATGGATGCGCCGAACGCCGCCTCGATCATCATGCGCGGGCTCGCGCGCAATCGCGGCCGCATCGCCTTCCCCTGGCCGATGTATGCGCTGATCCGTCTCGTCACCATGCTGCCCGACCGGCTGGTCGACCGGCTGATGACGAGACTGCCGGAGAAATGACGCCCGCCGCGCGAGGCTCAGAGCGAGAAGATCTTGCCCGGGTTCATCAGGTCGAGCGGATCGATCGCCTGCTTGATCTGCCGCATGACGGCGATCGCTTCGCCATGCTCGGCCAGCAGGAAATTCATCTTGCCCAGTCCGACGCCGTGCTCGCCGGTGCAGGTGCCTTCCATGGCGAGGGCGCGCATGACCAGCCGCTCGTTCAGGCGCTCCGCCTCGGCCATCTCCGCCGGATCGTCGCGATCGAGCACGAAAGCGATATGGAAATTGCCATCCCCGACATGGCCGACGATGGCGGAATAGAGCTGGCTCTCGTCGAGATCGCGCTTGGTCTCCGTGATGCATTCGGCCAGCCGCGAGATCGGCACGCAGACATCGGTCGCCCAGAGGCTCTTGCCCGGACGCATCGCCTTGGCCGCATAGGCCGCATCGTGCCGCGCCTGCCAGAGCCTGGTCCGCTCCTCCGGTTTCGTCGTCCAACTGAAGCCGCCGCCGCCATTCTCGGCCGAGATCGCCTGCACCTGCTCGGCCTGCTCGCGCACGCTGGCCGGCGTGCCGTGAAACTCGAGGAACAGGGTCGAGCGGACTGGATAGTCGAAGCCTGAATACTTGTTGATTGCCTCCATCTGCCGGTCGTCGAGAAGTTCGATCCGGGCGACGGGAATGCCGGACTGGATGGTCGCGATCACCGTGTCCACCGCGCCGGCGATGGTCTCGAACGAACAGACCGCGGAGGATATCGCCTCGGGAATGCCGTAAAGGCGCAGCGTGATTTCCGTAATGACGCCGAGCGTGCCCTCGGAGCCGACCAGAAGCCGGGTGAGATCGTAACCGGCGGCCGACTTGCGCGCGCGGCGCGCGGTGCGGATCACTCGCCCGTCCGGCATCACCGCCGTGAGGGCGAGCACGTTCTCGCGCATCGTGCCGTAGCGGACGGCATTGGTGCCGGAGGCGCGCGTGGCAGTCATGCCCCCGATCGAGGCATCGGCGCCGGGGTCGATCGGGAAGAACAGGCCGGTGGCGCGCAGATGTTCGTTGAGCTGCTTGCGCGTCACGCCGGGCTGCACGGTGACGTCGAGATCCTCGGCCGAGACCCGAACCACCTGGTTCATCTGCGTCATGTCGATGGTGACACCGCCCCGCACCGGAATGACGTGCCCTTCGAGCGAGGTTCCCGTGCCGAACGGGACCATCGGGACCTCGTGGCGGGCACAGATACGGACCACCTCCGCCACCTCCTCGGTGCTGTGCGGAAAGACGACCGCGTCCGGCGCGACCGGCACGTGCCAGGATTCATCCTTGGCGTGATGGTCCCGCACCGCCTGGGCGGTAGTCGCGCGCGGGCCCAGAAGGGCTTTCAGCTCGGCGAAGGCCGCCGCAACGCGATCCGGCGCGACCTTCGAAAGGGCATGGGCCTGCATGTGGCGTCCCTGTAGTTGCGTATTTCGGCCAATCTAGACCATTTCCAGGCCATTGACCAACCGCCGGGGTGGCGAAGGCGGCCAGCGCTCACTATATTCCGAAGGCCATGAACGAAATGACCCAGAATTTCCTGCCGCACGAGGAACTCGCACGCTCCCGGGTCCTGCCGGAATGGATCGACAGCAACGGGCACATGAACGTGGCCTATTACGTGCTGGCCTTCGACCAGGCGCTCGACCGTTTCTGCGACCATGTGGGCATCGGCTGGAGTTCCATCAAGGAACGCAACGAGTCGGTGTTCGTCCTCGAGACGCACGTCACCTACCAGCAGGAAGTGATGGTCAACGACCCGCTGCGCATCACGTTGCAGATGCTCGATTTCGACGAGAAGCGCGTGCATTTCTTCATGCGCATGTTCCATGCCGAGAAGGGCTACCTGGCGGCGACCTCCGAGCAGATCATGCTGCATGTCGGACTGGAGCAGCGGCGCGCGGCGCCGATGCCCCTTTCCTCGCGGGAGATGCTGGCCAGGATTTTCGAGTTTCACCGCACCCTGCCTCGCCCGCCGGAAGCCGGACGCGTGATCGGCATCAGGCGCAAGCCGGAGCGCTGAACTTGCGCTCCGCACCATTCCTGCTCGCCCTCGTGCTGGCTTCCGGGATTTCCGGCGCGGCCGAGGCGGCCTGCGCCGATCCGCCGGCGCCCGGCGTCGACTGGTCCCGCTGCTTTTCGCCCAACCGCGACCTGCTCGGCGTGGACCTGACCGGCGCGGTGCTGCAACAGGCAACCCTCAACAACAGCCGCATGGACAAGACGAAGCTCCCTGGCGCCGACGCCAGACGGACGAAGTTCATCGCCACTTCGCTCAAGGGCGCCGATTTCACCGATGCGCGGCTGTTCGAGGCGGACTTCAGCCGCGCCAGCCTCGAAGGCGCCAGTTTCCGGGGCGCCGACCTGCGGCGCAGCCGTTTCTTCCGCGCCAATCTGCGCGACGCGGACTTCACCGCCGCCAACATGGACGGCGCCGATCTGCTGCATGCCGACCTCTCGGGCGCGCTCTGGGTCGATGGCAAGACGCGCTGCGCCGACAATTCCGTCGGCCAGTGCCATCCGGCGCCGAGCGAGGCGATCAGCGGCGGCTGACCCGGTAGATCGCGTTCTCGACATCCGAACTGAAATAGACGTCGCCTGCCTTGCTGACCGCAACCCCGGTCAGCACGAAGCTTGCCGGCAGGCTGGCTGGGGCCGTCAGCCCGATCGGCAGATTGCCAAGTATGACCTCGATACGCCCGTCGGCAGGGTCGATTTCGATCAGGCGCTGCCTGCCAACCTCGGCGACCACCAGGCGGCCGGACGGAAGTAGAGCAATGCCTTCCGGCTGGCTCAGATCGCGCGCCACGATCCGCCGCTCGCCGGTCTCGAGCGACACGCGGCTGATCGTGCCGGTCAGCTCCTCGCTGACATAGACCGCCTCCCAGCCGATGCGGGCCATGGCGACCGGGCCACCCAGCCCTTCCGCGAGCACCTGCCGTTCCGCACCATCGCGACCGAGGACCTTCACCAGCCGCCCCTCGCCGTATTCCGCCACCAGCATGGCGTTGCCCGGCAGGTCGATGGCGTGCATCGGGGCGTTGAAGCCCTCGAACAGCACCGGTGCGCGGCCGCTGCGGCGGTCGATCCGCTGCACCGTCCCGCTATACCAGCTACTCAGATACGCGTATCGCGTTCCGGCACTCGAGACATTGACGTTGGTCGGGAAGCGCAGCGGATCGGCGGGCGTGCGCGCGATATCGGCCAGCGACCCGGTGCGAAGCGTGATCGCCCGCAAGGCGAAGAGGTCGGCGACATAGAGCATCTGTTCCTCGCCCGCATCGGCGATGGACAGCCCGCCGGGCAGGCCGAGGCGTCCCTGGAGCACCCGCGTGCTGCGCCCGGACAGGCGGTCGATGCGATGAATGGCATTGTCGACAGGATTGGCGGCGAAAAGCTGGTTGCGGGAATCGATCGCCAGCGCATCGATGCCGGCGGCCATGCGCGCGAGCAGGGACTTGTCTCCGCCTGGCCGCTCCACCCGGATGATCTGCCCGGTGGCGCCATCGGCGACGAACAGCGCGCCTTCGCCATCGAACGCCACCGCGCTCGGCACCCGCAGGCCGTCGGTTAGGACCTGCTGGCGCGCGCTGTCGGGATCGATCTCCACCACCTGCCCCTTGGACCAGATTGCGCCGACCAGCTTGCCGTCGGGCGCGAGGGCGAAGCCGTTCATGCCGCCCAGTCCCTCGCCGACCTTGCGTGGCGGCCGGCGTCCCGCCGGATCGATTTCGAGCAGGGTGTCGGCGAGGTGGATCTGCGCGGCAAACAGCCTGCCCCGACGATCGAAACCGATGGCCTTGACACCAGGCAACCCTTCGGCCACGACCCGCACCGGCTCGCCCGGCCGAAAGGCGCGAATACTGCCGAGCAGCGGCGAGGTCCAGTACATGGCGCCATCCGGGCCGAACGCGATGCCGCCCGCCATGGCGTGCTGGATGCCGGCAACCTCGCTGGTGCGCCCGTTGCGCACGTTCACCCGCAGGATCGGCGGTCCGGCGAAGCTCCCCGCATGGAGATTGTCGCCGGCATCGAAGGCGAGGCCCTGCAAGCCGTGGAAGTCGCCGCCGCGCGCGACCCGCTCAAGGCGCCAGCCCGTCTCCTCGCCACGCGCCGGCTGCCCGGGAAGCAGGCAGGCGAGCAGCAGGAAAACAAGGATTCCCATCCCAGGCGGGCAACGCATGCCAAGAAACTCCCGAGGAAAAGCACGGTTATAGTGCGCCGCCGGCGCTTCGCAAGCCGGCCTATCGCCCGACAATGCGAATCCGTTATATACCCCTTCGATGTCCGATCCATTCGACCTTGGCACGAGCACTCCGCCGACGCAAAGCGTGGCTGTCGCGGCGCCCCATCTCGGCGACCTCAACCCGGCCCAGCGCGAGGCCGTGGAAGCTCTGGACGGTCCGGTCCTGGTGCTGGCCGGCGCGGGCACCGGCAAGACACGGGTGCTGATCGCCCGCCTTGCCCATATCCTGCAATCGCGGCTCGCCTATCCCTCGCAGATACTTGCGGTCACCTTCACCAACAAGGCGGCGCGGGAGATGCGGGAGCGGGTTCAGCACCTGATCGGCGGCGCGGTCGAGGGACTATGGCTCGGCACCTTCCATTCGGTGGCGGCGCGGATGCTGCGCCGGCATGCGGAAATGGCCGGACTGAAGAGCAATTTCACCATCCTGGACACCGACGACCAGCATCGGCTGCTGCGCCAGATCATCCAGGCGGAAAATCTCGACGAGAAGAAATGGCCGCCGCGCGCGCTCGCCGCCCTGATCGATCGCTGGAAGGACCGCGGACTGACGCCCGAGGACATCCCGGCAAGCGAGGCAGGCAGCTTCGCCGACGGCAAGGGACGCGAACTCTATCGTCTCTACCAGCGCCGGCTGCTGGAACTCAATGCTTGTGACTTCGGCGATCTGCTGCTGCACCTCCTGGTCATCTTCCGCAAGGATGCCGCCGTGCTTGCCGAATGGCAGCGCCGCTTCCGCTATATCCTGGTCGACGAATACCAGGACACGAACATCGCGCAGTATCTCTGGCTGCGGCTTCTTGCGCAGGCGCACCGCAACATCTGCTGCGTCGGCGACGACGATCAGTCGATCTATGCCTGGCGCGGCGCGGAAGTCGGCAACATCCTGCGCTTCGAGCGCGATTTCGAAGGCGCCAGGGTCGTGCGACTGGAACAGAACTACCGCTCGACGCCCCATATCCTCGCCGCCGCGGCGGCGCTCATCGCAAGAAACGAGGGCCGTCTCGGCAAGACGCTCTGGACCGAACTCAACGAGGGGGAAAAGGTCACGCTGCGCGGCGTCTGGGACGGCGCGGAAGAAGCGCGGATGGTGGGCGAGGAGATAGAGGCGCTGCAGCGCGAGCACCACCGCCTGTCCCAGATGGCGATCCTGGTCCGCGCCGGCTTCCAGACCCGCGAGTTCGAGGAACGCTTCATCACG
>JAHCJR010000024.1 GCA_026126165.1 Alphaproteobacteria bacterium | reverse complement strand
GGGCAACCGCCAGCGCCGGCGCCAGGACGCGGCGCCCGGGGCCCCTAGCGCGGCAGGCGGTCAGTGGGGATCACCTTTTCGACGCGCTGCGTCGGCGCGGGAATGTCCCAGGCGGCGAGGAAAGCCCCGCCGCCCAGCACGATCAGGACCAGGCCAGCTATCAGGAAAAGCACGATCTTGGACATGGATGGATGCCTGGTGTTCGTGTTGAGCCCCGACCGCCCCGGTTACAGTTCCGAATCCGGCCCGCGCGCATGACCAGAATCGATGCCCAAGACGGCAACATTGTGTCAATCTAGCCCCCGCACCCCGCCGGTTCAACGCCACCGCCCCTGCCACTGGCGAAGCGGCACGGGACATGCGAAACTCCGCCCCGATATGGATACGTCAAATGTGACCGGCGAGGGTGCTCCCGCGGCGGAGCGCTCCATTGTGCTGGTTGGTCTCATGGGCGCCGGCAAGAGTTCCGTGGGCAAGCGGCTGGCGGCCAGGCTCGGCCTGCCTTTCGTCGATGCCGACCAGGAGATCGAGAAGGCCGCCGGCATGACCATCGAGGATATCTTCGACCGGTTCGGGGAACCGCATTTCCGCGACGGCGAACGGCGCGTGATCCGCCGCCTGCTGGAAGGACCACGCCATGTACTGGCAACGGGGGGCGGTGCCTTCATGGACCCGGAGACGCGCGAGCTGATCCGCGCGCGGGGTCGCTCGATCTGGCTCAAGGCGGAGCTGGACACGCTGGTCCGGCGCTGCGCCAAGCGGCAGAACCGCCCGTTGCTCAAGGAGGGCGATCCCCGCGTGGTGCTAGAGCGGCTGATGGAGGTGCGCCATCCGGTCTATGCCCAGGCGAACTTCACGGTCGATAGCGGAGAAGGCCCGCACGAGCTGGTCGTCGACGAGATCCTGCGCCTGCTGCGGGCCGAAGCCACGCCATGACCCCGGACCCCGAACCGGCCCCCACCCCCAGCCGCGTGTCGGTCGCGCTCGGCGCGCGGGCTTATGACATTCTCGTCGGCCCAGGCCTGATCGGCCGGGCGGGCGGGCTGATCCGCCCGCTCCTGCCGCGCCCCTACACCGTGATCGTGACCGATGAAAATGTCGCCCGCCACCATCTGGCGGCCTTCGAGAAGGCGCTTGCCGGTGCCGGCATCGCCTGCCGGCACGTGATCCTGTCTCCTGGCGAAGGAATTAAGAGTTTCAATGGATTGCAGGATCTCTGCGAGAAACTGCTTGAGTTGCGCGTTGAGCGGCGCGACCTGGTCGTTGCGCTGGGCGGCGGGGTGATCGGCGACATCACCGGCTTCGCCGCCTCGATCCTTCGCCGCGGCATGGGATTCATCCAGGTGCCGACCACCCTCCTTGCCCAGGTCGACAGTTCGGTCGGCGGCAAGACCGGCATCAATACCCGCCATGGCAAGAATCTGGTCGGCAGCTTCCATCAGCCCCGGCTGGTGCTGGCCGACATGGGGGTGCTGGACAGCCTGCCGCGGCGCGAACTTCTGGCCGGCTATGCCGAGGTGGTGAAGTACGGCCTGCTCGGCGATGCGGCCTTCTTCGAATGGCTGGAGAGACACGGCGCGGCCGTGCTTGACGGCGACCTCGCCGCGCGACAGTACGCCGTCGAGACATCCTGTCGCGCCAAGGCGGCGATCGTGGCGCGGGACGAGCGGGAGGATGGCGAGCGCGCCCTGCTCAATCTGGGCCACACTTTCGGCCATGCGCTGGAGGCCGCCCATGGCTTTTCCGACCGCCTGCTCCACGGCGAGGCGGTGGCCATCGGCATGTGCCTCGCGCTGCGTCTTTCGGTTCGCCTGGGGCTGGCCAGCGGCCAGGATGCCGGCCGGGCGGAGAGCCATCTTGCCGCCGTCGGCCTTCCCACCCGACCGTTCGGCGCCCGCCCCGAACAGATTCTCGAACTCATGCGCCAGGACAAGAAAGTGGTCGACGGACGCATGAGTTTCATCCTGGCGCGCGGCATCGGTCAGGCGTTCCAGACGCGCGAGGTGGCGGAGAACGCCGTGCTCGAAGTGCTGCGCGAAGCCTGCGAGGAAGGAGCCGAGGCGGCGGCCCGCGCCGCCGGCTGACATAGCGATGATCGCCGTCATACAAGCCAATATCGAACTGATTCTGACCTGCCTTGGCATCGTCATCCTGCTGGTGCTGTCCGCCTTCTTCTCGGGTTCGGAGACGGCGCTCACCGCCAGTTCGCGGGCACGCATGCATCATATGGCGCAGGAAGGCGACGGGCGGGCCGCCATCGTCAACCGCCTGCTCGAACGCAAGGAGCGGCTGATCGGCGCGCTGCTGCTTGGCAACAACCTGGTCAATATCGCCGCCTCGGCGCTTGCCACCGGCCTGCTTATCGCCCTTTTCGGCGAGGCGGGCATCGCCTATGCCACCATCGTCATGACGCTCCTCGTGCTGATCTTCTCCGAGGTGCTGCCCAAGACTTACGCCATCAACCGCCCCGACCGCGTCGCACTGTTCGTCTCCCGGCCGGTGCGGCTGATCGTGCATGGCCTGGCGCCCATGGTGATGGCGGTCGAGCGCCTGGTTGTCGTCCTGCTCCGTCTTTTCGGCGTCGATCTGAAGCAGCGGGAAGCGCTGATCTCGGCCAGCGAGGAACTTCGCGGCGCACTCGAACTGCACGAGCGCGAGGGCAGCCTGGTCAAACTCGAACGCGACATGCTGGATTCGATCCTCGACCTGCAGCAGGTGCAGATCGGCGACATCATGGTGCACCGGCAGAACATGCAGACGATCAACGGCGCCCTGCCGCCGGAGCAGATCGTGGCGGAAGTGATCGCATCGACGCATACGCGCCTGCCGGTTTGGCAGGACGATCACGACAACATCATCGGTGTCCTGCATGCGCGCGACCTGCTGCGCGCGGTCGGCAATGCCGGCGGCGATCTAGCGAAGGTCGACATCGCATCGCTGCTCACGCCGCCCTGGTTCGTGCCGGAAACCAACACGCTGCAAAGCCAGCTCAACGCCTTCCGCCGCAAGCGGATGCATTTCGCCCTGGTCGTCGACGAGTACGGGGCGCTCATGGGCCTGGTCACGCTCGAGGACATACTCGAGGAAATCGTCGGCGATATCTCCGACGAGCACGACAAGCCGGTGTCGGGCGTCAGGCCGCAGCCCGATGGCAGCTACCTTGTGGACGGCTCGGTCACCTTGCGCGACCTGAACCGCCAATTCGACTGGGGCCTGCCCGACGACGAAGCCGCCACCATCGCCGGCCTCGTCATCCACGAGGCGCGCGTCATTCCCGAAGTGGGGCAGGCTTTCGTCTTCCACGATTTCACCTTCGAGGTTCTGCGCCGGCACCGGCATCGCATCGCGCTGTTGCGCGTGCGCCCGCCGGTCAAATCCGCGGATTCGACCGCAGCATGAGCGCCGATCTCTTCGCCATCATCGCGCCGGTCTTCCTGTGCGCGGCGCTGGGGTATGGCTGGGCCCGGCTCGGCCAGACCTTCCAGGTGGACTTCGTCACCAACCTCGTCACCACGATCGGCACGCCGTGCCTGATCCTCTCCACTCTGCTCAAGCTCGAAGTCACCTCGGCGGCCTTCGGCGCCCAGGCACTGGCGGCGGCGCTGGTCTTTGCCCTGGTGGCGCTCGCCGGCTGCGCCATCCTGCTCGTCCTGCGCCTGCCATTTCACTCCTACCTGCCCGCGCTGATGTTTCCCAATGCCGGCAATATGGGCCTGCCGCTGGCGCTGTTCGCCTTCGGCGAGCGCGGGCTTGCGCTCGGCATCGGATATTTCACGGTCGCCGCCACCATGCAGTTCACGGTCGGCGCCGGCATCGCCGCCGGACGGGCCTCCTTCGGGCAATTGCTGCGCACCCCCCTGATCTACACGGTGGTGCTCGGCGTCATCTGCATGATCTTCGAGGTGCAGGCGCCGCGATGGATCACCAATACCGTGAACCTGGTGGGCGGACTGACCATACCGTTGATGCTGATGGCCCTCGGCGTGTCGCTGGCGCGGCTCAGGGTATCGAGCCTGCCGCGCGCCATCGCCTTCTCGGCGCTCAGGCTCTGCCTCGGCTTCGCGGTCAGCCTTCTGGTCGCGACCCTGCTCGATCTCGACCCGGTGCAGAAAGGCGTCCTTATCCTGCAGAGCGCCATGCCGGTCGCGGTCTTCAACTACCTGTTCGCCAGCCGCTACCAGCGCCAGCCCGAGGAAGTCGCCTCGATGGTGCTGATTTCAACCGCCCTCGCCTTCTTCGCCCTGCCGCTCCTGCTGCTCTTCGTCCTGCCTGCCGGCGGTTAGTCCGACGAGGCCATCGACCGCGAGATCCACGAACCCATCGGCGCGCCGCAGCAGGTAGGTGAGCAGGGCGAGCCGCAGGCTGGCGCTACGATTACGCAGTCCGTGGGTCGCCACGGCCTGTTCGCAGAACTCCGACAGGGTCAGGCCCTCGACCCGACAAAGCCTGTCGAGGGCGGCCCGCTCGAGCCGGTGCAGCCGCACGCTGGTCCGCCGTCCCGCGAGCCAGATCGTGTGCACCGGATTTTGCCGCCCTTGGGAGCTGCTTGCCGGATCCTCGTCGCCTTCGCTCATATAGTCGTAATAGCAGTATATTTTCTCGTCTTAAAGTTGCTATTAAGCAGAAGCGTCGGCAGTGGAGATAACAACTCCGTGAAAATACTATCGCAAGTTAAACAGCGCCTCCGGCCTCGCCCGGAGATAGGGTGCGCATCGACAGGGCGTGCACCGGTCCAGCCAGCTCCTCTGCCAGGATCTCATTGACGAGCCTTTGCCGCTGGACCCTCGATTTGCCGGTGAAGGCATCCGCAACAACGTACAGGAAAAAATGGGTCTCGCCTTCCGGGCGGGCGCCGGCATGCCCCGCATGGAGGTGCGAATCGTCCCGCACCTCGAGATGCACCGGCTGGAGCGCCTCGGTGAGCTTGTGTCGAATTCTCTCCGCCACGGTCATGTCCGCCTCGCCCGTGCCTGCCGCCGACGGGCAGCCCGCACGATCCAGAGCATTCCCGCCAAGGCCTTGCCCGGTCAAGCCGATTCGCGATCGGCCGGCGATTGTCCCCGGCTGGGACGCGCGTCCGGTTTTGATACAGTCGCCAGGTACCGGTCCAAAGCCGCGAGACACGACCATGGCTTCCCAACCCCATGGTTTGCGCAGAAAAGCGCGCCGGCCGCCCGCCGGACCCGGCCCGGCGCAACCGGCACGGGGCTTGCTTCACCCAGAAGGCGAATGTGGCACCTCCTGCCTGTACCGGCGCGAGACGGCGTGCCACCGGCGCCGTCCGGGTTGCGGATGACATGTTCAATCGAGGGGAGATGACCGATCATGCTTCAACAGGCAGTTGGCGAAGCGGGTTCCACGCCCAAGGCACGCAGCCGGGCCAAGGACGTGGACAAGTTCGTCGGTACGCGCATTCGCGAACGGCGCATCATGCTGGGCCTTACCCAGCAGCAGATGGCGGACCTGATCGGCGTGACCTATCAGCAGGCGCACAAATACGAGCGCGGCATCAACCGCATTTCGGCCGGCCGGCTCTTCGCCATCGCCGAAGTCCTCGGCGTCGAGGTCGGCTATTTCTATGACGGCATCGACCGGACGGACCGGCCGGAGATTTCGCGACGGCAGCGTCTGTGTCTCGAACTGGCGCGGAACTTCATGTCGATCGACAACGAGCGCCATCAGGACGCGCTGAGCCATCTGGCACGCGCCCTGGCCAGCGAGGCGCCGGAGACGAACTGACCGGCCCCGCCCGCCGGAAGGCGGCGTACTTCCGAAGGCACGCGCCGACGGGCTAAACTCGGTGCCGTGCCGCCTTACGTGCTCCCCGACCGGTTTGACCGATGGTTCGCCGCGCGCGGCTGGGCGCCGCGCCCCCATCAGCTTGCCCTTTGCGAAGCAGCAGCGGCCGGCCGCTCCGTCCTGCTCGTGGCGCCGACTGGCGGGGGAAAAACCCTCGCCGGGTTCCTGCCCAGCCTGATCGAACTGGCCGGGCGGCCCGGCTCGCGGCGCGCGCGGCGGCTGCACACGCTCTACGTCTCGCCGCTCAAGGCCCTCGCGGTCGATATCGCCCGCAACCTGGAAGCCCCGGTGGCCGAGATGGGCCTCGATATCCGCCTCGAGACGCGCACCGGCGACACCCCAGCCGCGCGCCGGGCACGCCAGCGCACGGCGCCCCCCGATTTGCTGCTGACCACACCGGAACAGCTCGCGCTCCTGATCGCCCATCGCGACGCGCCTTCGCTGTTCGGCGCGCTGCACGCGGTGATCGTCGACGAACTGCACGCACTGACGGGCAGCAAGCGCGGCGACCTGCTGAGCCTCGGCCTCGCCCGCCTGCGCGCCCTCCGGCCCGAATTGCGGATGATCGGCCTGTCGGCCACCGTCGCGAACCCGGCCCGCCTGGCGCGCCATCTCGACCGCACGGAACGGGTCAGCATCATCCGGGGCCCGGGCGGGGCGCCGCCGCGCGTCAGCATCCTCGATTCCGCTGAGCGCGTGCCCTGGGCCGGCCACAGCGCGCGCCACGCCCTGGGCGAGATCCTGGCGGCCGTCCGCCAGGCCAGGACGGCGCTGATCTTCGTCAATACCCGTTCGCAGGCCGAGATGATCTTTCAGGAACTCTGGCGGAGCAACGAGGATAACCTGCCGATCGCGCTCCATCATGGCTCGCTCGCGGCCGGGCAGCGGCGAAAGGTCGAAGCGGCCATGGTGCGGGGCGAGCTGCGCGCCGTGGTCTGCACCTCCACCCTCGATCTCGGCATCGACTGGGGTGCGGTCGATCTCGTCATCCAGATCGGCGCGCCCAAGGGCATCGCCCGCCTGTTGCAGCGCATCGGCCGCGCCAATCACCGGATGGACGAACCGAGCCGGGCGCTGCTGGTGCCGGCCAACCGTTTCGAGGTCCTGGAATGCCGTGCCGCGCTCGATGCGCTGGACGAGAATCTGATAGAGGATGAGGCGCCCCGCGCCGGCGCGCTCGATGCCCTGGCCCAGCACGTCCTTGGCATGGCCGTGGCGGGAACGGTGGGCGTCGATGCGCTCTACGCCGAGGTGCGGACCGCCGAACCATATGCCGGGCTCGAGCGCGCGACCTTCGACCGGGTGGTGGATTTTGTCGCCACTGGCGGCTATGCCCTGCGGAGCTATGAACAATACCGGCGCATGCGCGTCATGGCCGACGGCACCCTCCGCATCACCCATCCGCGCGTCGCCCGCCAGTACCGGCTCAATGTGGGGACGATCGTCGAGGAGCCGATGGTGAAAGTGAAACTCAGGCGTGGCCGGGTGCTGGGCGAAGTCGAGGAATACTTCATCGAGCAGCTTGCGCCCGGAGACACGTTCCTCTTCGCCGGCGAGGTGCTGCGCTTCCTCGGCCTCCGGGAGATGCAGGCGGAAGTAAGCCGGACGAGCGGCGGCGAGCCCAAGATACCGGCCTATGCCGGCGGCAAGTTCCCTCTCTCCACCTTTCTGGCGGAGCGCGTGCGCCGGATGCTGGCGACGCCCGCGCTCCAGCGCGGACTGCCGCGACAGGTGCGCGACTGGCTCGCGCTGCAGCGCTGGCGCTCGCTGCTGCCACCGGCCGACCATCTCCTGGTCGAGACATTCCCGCGCGCCCGACGCCATTACATGGTCGCCTACCCGTTCGAGGGACGCCTTGCCCACCAGACCCTCGGCATGCTGCTCACCCGGCGCATGGAGCGGTTCGGCTATCATCCGCTGGGCTTCGTCGCCAACGAGTATGCGGTGGCGGTCTGGAGCCTCGACCCGCCGGACAGGATCGCCGAGCTGCTCGATCAGGACATGCTGGGCGACGACCTCGAAGCCTGGATGGCGGAGTCCAGTCTGCTCAAGCGCAGCTTCCGCAATGTCGCGCTGGTCGCCGGCCTGATCGAGCGGCGCCATCCCGGACAGGAGAAGTCGGGCCGGCAGGTCACGTTCTCCTCCGACCTGATCTACGACGTGCTGCGCCGGCATGAGCCGGACCATGTTCTGATGCAGGCCACCTGGGCGGAAGCGGCGCGCGGCTTGCTTGATCTTGGCCGCCTGGCCGCGATGCTGGCGCGCGTGCGCGATCGCATCGTCTGGCGCCGGCTCGACCGCATCTCGCCGCTCGCCGTGCCGGTCATGCTGGAGATCGGCCGCGAGCCGGTGCAGGGCGCGGCCCGCGATGCGCTGCTGGAGGAGGCCGCCGACGAACTTTATGCCGAAGCTGCGCGCCTCGTCTGACCATGTGATGCCTGGCCCATCGACGGCGCCCGAATCTTCCGCTAACGATCGCCACATGCTGGTCAATGGCACGAGACTGGTACCCGATCCGAGCGGCGCGCTCTGGTGGCCGGAGGCGCGCTGCCTGGTGCTCGCCGATCTGCACCTGGAGAAAGGTTCGGCGCTGGCCCGTCGCGGGGCGCTGCTGCCACCCTACGATTCCCGCGCCAGCCTTCTCCGGCTCGACCGGTTGATCGCCCGTTTCCAGCCCGCGCGCGTCATCTGCCTCGGCGATACCTTCCACGATGCGGACGCATCGGGGAGGTTGGGTCGGGAGGAAACCGCCCGGCTGGCCCAGATGGTCGCCGCCACCGAGTGGCACTGGATACTGGGCAATCACGACCCGCATCCGCCACCGGGCCTTGGTGGCATGCCCTCGCAGGTGCTGCGATTGGGCCCGCTCGTCTTTCGTCACGAGCCGGCCGGCGAGGCGCAGGCCGGCGAGATCGCCGGTCATCTGCATCCGAAAGCGGCCATCCGCGTGCGTGGCCGACGACTGACCGGCCGGGCCTTCCTGACCGATGGCATGCGGCTGGTCATGCCCGCCTTCGGGTCCTATGCGGGCGGACTCTGCGCCCTCGACCCGGCCTTCCGGTCGATCTTCCGCCACGGATTCCATGCCTGGATCGCCGGCGAAAGGCGGGTCGTTCCGGTCGGCTCGAACCGGCTTGAAGCCTTCGGCAGCGGCACGGCTATTTTATCTTCGGATCTAGCGCGTCCCTGAGCCAGTCGCCCAGAAGGTTGATGGAAAGGGCGAGCGTGATGAGCATCAGCGCCGGGAAGACCAGGATCCACCATTCGCCGGAGAAGAGCTGCTGCTGGCCGAAGCGGATCAGGGTGCCCAGCGAGGGCTGCGTCACCGGCAGGCCGGCGCCGAGGAAGGAGAGCGTCGCTTCTTCCAGGATCGCCAATGCCAGGTTGATGGTGGCGATGACGAAGACCGGGCCGGCGACGTTGGGCAGCACATGCTTTGCCATGATCGGCGCCGGCGAGCGGCCGATGATGCGCGCCGCCGAGACGTAATCCTTCTGCCGCTCGACCAGGGTCGAGGCGCGCACCGTGCGGGCATACTGCGCCCAATTGGCGAGGCCCAGCGCCACCACCATGACCCAGAGGGCCACCCGCTCCTGGAATTCCGGCGGTATGACGCCGCGCGCCACGCCGAAGACCAGCAAGGCCACCAGGATCGCGGGGAAGGAGAGCTGCACGTCGGTCACGCGCATGATGAGCGCATCGGTCCGGCCGCCGAAATAGCCCGCTAGAACGCCGAGCGTGACGCCCAGAAAAGCCGAGAAGATGGTGGAGGCGAAGCCTACGAAAAGCGAAACCCGGCTGCCATAGAGCAGGGCCGAGAACACATCCCGCCCCTGTTCGTCGGCGCCGAGCCAGAAAACGCGGTTGGAACCCAGGCCGGCCTGCATCGGATGCGTCAGCCCGTCCATCAGATTGAGTTCGGCCGGGTTGAACGGGTTCTGCGGCGTGAGGACGGGAGCAAAAAGCGCCGCCAGGATCAAGGTTACGGTCAGGAACGAAGCGACGATCGCCACCGGCGAGTTTCGGTAGGAAAAGAAGAAGTCCGAGTCGAGAAAGCGCGCGAAGCGCGCCGAGATGCGGCTCATGGCGGGCGCCTGGCTCATCGTGCCTCACCCCCCCTCGGCGCGCCGAGCGCGATGCGCGGGTCGAGTGCGACGTAAGCCAGGTCCACCAGCAGGTTGACCACGACGAAGACGAAGGCGACGAAGATCAGGTAGGCGGCCATGACCGGCACATCGGCGAACTGCACCGCGTTGACGAACAGGGCGCCGAGGCCGGGCCACTGGAAAACGGTCTCCGTGACGATGGCGAAGGCGATCACGCTGCCGAGCTGCAGGCCGGCAATGGTGATGACGGGCACCAGCGCATTCTTGAGCGCATGGCGATAGCGGATCGTCTTTTCCGGTATGCCGCGGGCACGGGCGAAGCGCACATAATCAGTGCTCATGATCTCCAGCATCTGGGAGCGCACGAGCCGCATGATCAGCGTGAGCTGGAAGAGACCGAGGGTCAGTGTCGGCAGGATCAGCCGCTTCAGCCCGTCCCAGGTGGTGAGGCCGGTCGACCACCAGCCGATCTTGACCGGCGAGCCCCGCCCGAAGGTCGGCAGCCAGCCGAGCACCACGGCGAAGAGATAGATCAGCCCGATGCCGATCAGGAAGGTCGGCAACGAGACGCCGACCAGCGACAGGCTCATCAGCGCGTTCGAGAGCACGCCGTCGCGGCGCATCGCGGTATAGACGCCCAGCACGGTGCCGACGACGGTGGCGAAGATCGCCGACAGCAGCGCCAGCTCGATCGTCGCCGGCAGGCGTTCCAGCATCACGTCGGATACCTTGCGCTGCTGTCGGAAGGAAATGCCGAAATCACCCTGCGCCGCATTCGTGACGAAGCGCAGGAACTGAGTTGGGATCGGATCGTTGAGGCCGAGCCGTTCAGTGAGTTCCTGACGATCCTGCTGGCTGGCTTCCTGGCCAACCATGTTGACGACCGGATCGCCGACGAAGCGGAACATGGAAAAGGCGAGGGCCGCCACCACCAACATGACGGCGATGCCCTGCAGGAGCGATCTGACAACGTAACTGAGCATGACAGGATCCGGCCTGAGCGTCGGAGCCACGAACGGGACCGGCAGGACGGCCCGGCGCGGATCATTGTCCGCGCCGGGCCGCTGTCGCGCCGTGCTACTTCTTGAACGACACGTACTTGATCCAGACAGTGTTGTCCGGATGGACCGGGATGTTGATCTCCGGCTTCATCGCATAGGCGAGGAGCTGGTCGTGCAGCGGGATGTAGTAGGTCTCATCCTGCAGCTTGGCCCAGATATCCGCCACCGTCGCCTTGCGCTTGGCCAGATTGGTCTCGGAGGCCAGCGACTGGATCTTCGCATCCAGCGCCTTGTCGGAGAGGCCGATGGCATTCCAGCCGCCACGCGCACCTTCCCGGGTGTGATAGAGGAAGGTGAAGATGTAGTCGGAATCGAAGGGCGGCACGCCCCAGCCGAGCAGGTAGAACTGCGTCTCCGGCGGGTTCTTCTGGATCAGCGGGAAGTGGATCGACTTCGACTGGGCCACCAGGTTGATCTTGATGCCGATCTGGCCCAGCATGCCGACCACCGCCTGACAGATGCCTTCGTCATTGAGGTAACGGTCGTTCGGGCAGTTAAGGGTCACCGAAAAGCCGTTCGGGTAGCCGGCCGCCGCCAGCATCGCCTTGGCCTTGGCGACGTCGTAGGCAGGCGGCTTGCCCATCTCCGGCGTGAAGCCGTCGATGAAGGGCGGCGCGATGGTGCCGGTCGGCCGCGACTGGCCGCGCATCACCACCCGCTGGATGGCATCGCGATTGATCGCCATGCTCATCGCCTGGCGGACCCGCTTGTCGGCGAACGGGTTCTTGCCCTTCTGGTCGGAACTTCTCAGTTCGGCCGAGCCCACATCCATGCCGAGGAAGATCGTGCGGTTCTCCGGTCCCTCGTTCACCTTGACGCCCGACTGGGACTTCAGGCGCTGAATATCCTGCACCGGCACGTCCTGCACGAAATCGACCTCGCCCGAGAGCATGGCGGCGATTCGGGTCGCGTCGGCCTTGACCGGGGAATAGACGATCTCGCTCACCTCGAGCGGGACCTTGCCCTTGCCCCAGTAGGCATCGTTGCGGCGCAGGACTGTGCGCACGTCCGGCTCGCGCGAGACGAGCTGGAAGGCGCCGGTGCCGTTGGCATTACGGACCGCGAAGTTCTCTTCCTTGTTCTTGAAGTCCTGCACCTTCTCGGCCTTGTTGGCCGTGGTCCATTCCTTGTCCATCATGAACGTGTTGGTCATGTTCTGGATCAGGATCGGGTTCGGACCCTTGGTCTTGATATGGACCGTGTAGTCGTCGACCTTCTTCACCGATTCGACCGAGGCCCAGAGGCCCTTGAAGTCGGAGGTCGGCGACATCACGCGCTCGACCGAAAAGACCACGTCGTCGGCGTTGAAGGGATTGCCATTGTGGAACTTCACGCCCTGGCGCAGCTTGAATTCCCACACCGTCGGATCGTCGGGCAGGATGCGCCAGGAAGTGGCGAGCGTCGGCTCCAGACCGCCATCGACCTTGCGTGTCACCAGCGGCTCGTAGATCTGGTGCGCGAGCGTCGAGGTCGGGCCCTCATTCTGCGCATGCGGGTCGAGGGTGAGCGAATCACCCGAGCGCGCCCATTTCAGGGTCCGCGCCTCCGCCACCCCGGCCAGCATCGTGCCGGCCATCAGGACAGCGGCGAACTTCACGAATGAACGTGTCATGAATACATGCTCCCATCTTGGTCGCCGGAACCTCCCCCCGGCAGATAGCCGAGAAACTAGATTTAACCCCTCCGCTTGTCACGAGCAGAATATCTACCTAGGCCGGAAGGCGAAGGGAGCGATATGCCCGGTTCGACCTTGCTCCCTCGCCCACTCCAGGCGAACGGCAGCCCTGCGGCGGCGGCACTTGCCAGCGGCGGCAGCGGCTAATACCTTCCCCCGCAGCCATCGCAAGCCAAATGCCCGGGAACCGTTGCATGAAATTTTCTGGAACCGACAGTTACGTCGCCACCGAGGATCTCAACGTGGCGGTGAATGCCGCCATAACCCTGGAACGTCCCCTCCTGGTGAAGGGGGAGCCGGGCACCGGCAAGACCGTTCTGGCCCACGAGATCGCCAAGGCGCTCAGCCGGCCGCTCATCACCTGGCACATCAAGTCGACCACCAAGGCGCAACAGGGCCTTTACGAATACGACGCCGTCTCCCGCCTGCGCGACAGCCAGCTTGGCGACGCACGGGTCCAGGACGTGCGGAATTACATTCACAAGGGCAAACTGTGGGAAGCCTTCACCGCGCCCGAGCGCCCGGTCCTGCTGATCGACGAGGTGGACAAGGCGGATATCGAGTTCCCGAACGACCTGCTGCTCGAACTGGACCGGATGGAGTTCTACGTCTACGAGACGCGCGAGACGGTGCAGGCCGTCAACCGCCCGGTGGTCATCATCACCTCCAACAACGAGAAGGAACTTCCCGACGCGTTCCTGCGCCGGTGCTTCTTCCACTACATACGCTTCCCCGATCGCGAGACGATGCAACAGATCGTGGACGTGCATTTCCCCGGCATCCAGAAGGAGCTGGTGCGGGAGGCGCTCAACATCTTCTACGACATCCGCGAGACGCCGGGCCTGAAGAAGAAGCCCTCGACCTCGGAGCTGCTCGACTGGCTGAAGCTTCTGATGGTCGAGGACATTCCGCCGGACGCGCTGCGCAGCAAGGACAGCTCCAAGCTGATCCCGCCGCTGCACGGCGCGCTGCTCAAGAACGAGCAGGACGTGCATCTGTTCGAGCGGCTGGCCTTCATCGCCCGGCGCGAGCGCGGCGGCAACTGAAACGCCGGCGGGACCGAAGGCGATGTTCATCAACTTCTTCCTCGAATTGCGGCAGGCCAAGGTCCCGGCTTCCCTGCGCGAGTACCTGACCTTGCTCGAGGCCATGCGCGAGGGCGTGGCGGACCACAAGGTCGAGGATTTCTACTTCCTCTCCCGCGCCTGCCTGGTGAAGGACGAACGCAACCTGGACAAGTTCGACCGGGTCTTCGGCAAGTGCTTCAACGGCCTCGAGTTCCTTTCCGAGGAAACCACCGCCGAGATCCCGGAAGAGTGGTTGCGCAAGCTGGCCGAAAAGGTGCTGACCGAGGACGAGAAGAAGATGATCGAGGCGCTCGGCGGCTGGGAAAAGCTCATGGAGACGCTGAAAAAGCGTCTGGAGGAGCAGAAGGGCCGCCACCAGGGCGGCTCGAAATGGATCGGCACCGCCGGGACCTCGCCCTTCGGCGCCTATGGCTACAATCCGGAAGGGGTGCGCATCGGCCAGGACAAGTCGCGCAACCGCCGGGCCGTCAAGGTCTGGGACAAACGCGAATACCGCAATCTCGACGACACGGTGGAGCTCGGCACGCGCAACATCAAGGTGGCGCTGCGCCGGCTGCGCCAGTTCGCGCGCGACGGCGCCGAACTGGAACTGGACCTGCCGGACACGATCCGCTCGACCGCCAACAATGCCGGGTATCTGGACCTGAAGATGGTGCCGGAACGCCGCAACAAGGTGAAGGTGCTGCTGCTGTTCGACATCGGCGGCTCGATGGACGACCACATCCGCGTCTGCGAGGAGCTGTTCTCGGCGGCGCGGACCGAGTTCAAGCACATGGAATTCTTCTATTTCCACAACTGTCTGTACGAGAAGCTGTGGAAGGACAATCGCCGCCGGCACTCGGAGTTCCTGCCGACCTGGGACGTGCTCCACAAATACGGGCACGATTACAAGGTGATCTTCGTCGGCGACGCGACCATGAGCCCTTACGAGATCGTCTATCCCGGCGGCAGCGTCGAGCACTGGAACGAGGAAGCGGGCCAGGCCTGGCTGCAGCGGGTGACCACGATCTACCCGAAGGTCGCCTGGCTCAACCCGGTGCCCGAGAAATATTGGGAGCACACTCCCTCGATCCAGGTCATTCGCCAGCTCATGACCGACCGGATGTATCCCCTGACCCTGGGCGGGCTGGAGCGGGCAATGCGGGAGCTATCCCGCTGAACCACCCCCGGTGGCATGTGATTCACGGGCTTGTCATCGCGTCGGGCTGGACGCTCGCCCGGCATTGGGGCAAGTTCCTAGCGGTTCGACAAGTCCCATCGGGGGGATGTCGGTAGAGGGGGTTCAGATGATTCTCAAAGGCAAATCGGCGATCGTCACCGGCTCGACCAGCGGCATCGGCCTCGGGATCGCCCGGCGCATGGCGGCCGCGGGAGCGGATGTCATGCTGAACGGCTCCCGCCAGCCGGCGGAGGCCGAAAAGCTGTTGAACGAGATCAAGGCCGAGACCGGCGCCCGGCTTGCCTACTGCTCGGCCGACATGACCAAGGAGGCCGATCGCGGCCGGCTGGTGGACGAAACCGTCCGCGCCTTCGGCAAGGTCGACGTGCTGATCAACAATGCGGGTATCCAGTATGTCTCCAAGGTGGCCGAATTCCCGCTCGACAAGTGGAACGAGGTGCTGGAGGTCAATCTCAGCTCGATCTTCGACCTGACGCGGCGGGTCCTGCCGGGCATGAAGGACCGCAAGTGGGGCCGCATCATCAATATCGCCTCGGTGCACGGCCTGATCGGCTCGACCAAGAAATCCGCCTACACCGCGGCCAAGCACGGCTTGATCGGCTTTTCGAAGGTGGTGGCGCTGGAATATTGCGAGCATGGCATCACCTGCAATTCGATCTGCCCCGGCTGGGTGCGCACCCCGCTGGTCGAGAAGCAGATCGAAGCCATCGCCAAGGAAAAGAACATCCCCTACGAAGAGGCGGTGGTCGACCTGCTGAGCGAAAAACAGCCCTCGAAGCAGTTCGTAACGACCGAGCAGCTTGGCGGGCTCGCCGTCTTCCTGGCGAGCGACGATGCCGCGCAACTGACCGGCGTCGCCATCCCGGTCGATGGCGGCTGGACGGCCCGCTAAGGCGCGGACCTGGAACGCCCGCCCGGACCCGCGGCCTTTTGACTTTGACCCTGCTCCGTATCGACGGCAGTCTCGCGGTCAGGCTCGGGTCGGCGCAGTTAGGCCCCAATGAATGAGACGGCGGAACCTTCCGGGTTCCGCCGTTTTCATGTTTACGCCGCGTTCCGCGCCGGCCGGAGAGGTTCGCGCGGGAGCCGCACTTCGACCCTGGTGCCCCGCCCCGGCGCGCTGTCGATGCCGAAACGTCCGCCATGCAAGTCGACGAGAGCCCGCACGATCGGCAGACCGAGGCCGGCGCCCTTGCGCCGACGTGCCAGAAGGTTGTCGATCTGCTGATAGGGTTCGAGGGCCAGGGAGATCTGCTCCTCGCTCATGCCGGCGCCGCGATCGGCCACGTAGATGCAGACCGTTTCGCCGGCCTCGAGCCGGGCGGCGATCTGCACCTCTCCCCGTTCGCCGCCGAAACGGAGGGCGTTCGAAAGCAGGTTGCCGAGGATCAGGCGCAGTGCCCTGGAATCGGCGGTCAGCATGCGCGCATCCTCGGCGATCCCGATATCGACCTTCGCCGACCGGCTTTCGGCGAGTTGGGAATGATCGCGGAGGCAATCCTCCACCACACGGGCGAGATCGACCGGCTCGCGCTTGGCGACGAAGCGGCCGCCTTCGATATGCGACAGGGCCACCAGCCCGTCCAGAATCTCCTGCAACTGGCGGCCGCTCTGGAAGATGTCTTCCGCATACTGCTCGTAGCGCGCGTTGCCGAGGCTGCCGAACAGCCGCATGCGCATGGTCTCGGCGAAGCCAAGGATCGAGTTGAGCGGGGTGCGGAACTCATGGCTGATGCTGGCCAGAAACTGCGTCTTGGCGCGGCTCGCGGCGATCGCCCGGTCCCGTTCGAGCAGCAGTTCGTAGGTGCGCGCCTCAAGGTCGCGGGTGCGCGCCTGGACCTGCCGCTCCAGCCGCCCCTCCGCCGTTACGGCCTCCCGGTGGCGGAGCATGAGCTGACGCAGATCGCGCCCCGAGCGCAGGCATGAGCCGGTCATCATCAGGCCGTAAGCGACGAAAAGCGGCCCCAGCGCGACGTCGGTGCCGGTCAGCTCGCGCACCGTGAAGAAGCCGAGGACCGACTGGGCGACGCTCGGCAACAGGGAAAGCCATACAAAGCTGATGCTGGCGGCGGGCATGACCGAAAAGGCGATGCCACCGGTGCCCACCACCGCCGCCAGGGCGATCAGGCCAAACTGGTTGGCAACCGGATCCGTCAGACTGACAAACCAGATGCCGAGGCCCCAGGCCAGCCCGGTGCCGGCAACGCCCCCGATCATCCATCCCCGCCAGACCGGTACCCGGCTTCGGCGCGCCTCATCGCGAAAATAGAAGATCAGGATCAGGTAGTTCGCCAGGGTCACCAGCGTCATGGTGCAGAAGAGGGTGACGAGCGCGAGCTTCGTCGCCTCGCTCCACATCGCGACGCCGACCAGGAACGCGCCGAATGGCTGGGCCAAGAGCGGACGGGCGCGGCGGCGTTCCGCCAGCAACTCGTTGACGTCGGCCTGAACCTCTGCCTCGTGGTCCGTCAGGGATGGGCTGCCCAAGAGCGCGCCGTCAATATTCAGTTTCACCGACCTGCCCCAGAAAGCCGCCATGATTGCCGCTCGGGCGATGGCGTGGGCTCGATGATAACCAAGGCCAGAATTGTTAGTGGTCACATGTTCGCGAATGAAAATTCACGAAATGATCCAATTACTTAAAGTTGCGAAAGTGTAATGCTGTATCTCCACGATACGCCCATTAGCCTACGTCAAGCCACAGGGCCCTGCCGCCGATCCTCGAGAATCATGTCCGCCGCTTTCTCGGCGATCATGATCGTCGGCGCGTTGGTATTGCCTGAGGTGATGGTCGGCATCACGGAGGCATCGACGACCCGCAGGCCCGCCACCCCGTGCAGCCGGAGCCGCTCGTCGACCACTGCCATGGGGTCGCGCCCCATGCGGCAGGTGCCGACCGGGTGGAAGATCGTGGTGCCGAGCGCCGCCGCCGCCGCCAGCAATTCATCGTCGCGCTGCACCGCCGCGCCGGGTTTGAGTTCTTCGGGCCGGTGCGGAGCGAAGGCCCGGGTTTCCAGCATGATGCGCCGGGTCAGCCGGATCGAGTCCACCGCCACCCGCCGATCTTCCGGTGCCGAAAGGTAGTTGGGCTGGATCGCCGGCGGCGTCCTTGTGTCGGCCGACTTGAGCCGGACATGGCCGCGGCTTTCGGGCCGCAGATTGCAGACCGAGGCGGTGAGCGCCGGGAAAGGATGCAGCGGATCGCCCAGCCGGTCGGTGGAAAGCGGCTGGATATGGTACTCGAGATTGGGCGTTTCGCGGTCCGGATCGCTGCGCGCGAAGCAGCCGAGCTGGCTCGCGCCCATGGTCATCGGCCCGGTGCGGAACAGCAGGTATTCCAAACCGATCATCATCCGCCCGATCGGGGAATTGACCTTCTCGTTCAGCGTCTGAACGCCCTGCAGCCGATAGACGAGGCGGATTTGCAGATGGTCCTGCAGGTTCTCGCCGACTCCCGGCAGCTCGCGATGCACCTCGATGCCATGGGCACGCAGGATTTCGCCGGGACCGATGCCCGATGCCTGCAGCAGATGCGGCGAGCCGATCGCGCCGGCGGCGAGCAGGATCTCCCCGTCGGCCTCCGCCCGGCAAAGCTCGCCGCCCTGCCAGAATTCCAGCGCCCGGGCCCGCCCGTGCTCGATCACGAGGCGCGCCGCATGCGCGCCGGTGAGCAGGGTCAGGTTCGGGCGCTTCTTGGCCGGATTGAGGAAAGCGCGCGCCGTGCTCCAGCGGAAGCCATGTTTCTGCGTCACCTGGAAATAGCCGACGCCCTCGTTGTTGCCCCGGTTGAAGTCGTCCGTGCGGGGAATGCCCGCTTCTTGCGCAGCGTCGGCGAAAAGATCGAGCACCGGCAGGCGGATGCGCTGTTCGGTGACGGCGAGCGGGCCGCCCGCGCCATGCATCTCGTCGGCGCCACGCGCCTGGTCCTCCGACTTGCGGAAATATGGCAGCACGTCCTCCCAGCCCCAGCCCGCATTGCCGAGCTGGCGCCACTGGTCGTAGTCGCGCGCCTGGCCGCGCATGTAGATATGGCCGTTGATCGAGGAGCAGCCGCCCAGGGTCTTGCCGCGCGGATAGTTGATCGCGCGCCCGCCGAGTCCGGGTTCGGCCTCGGTCACGAAGCACCAGTCGGTGCGGGGATTGTGCATGGTCTTGAAGTAGCCGACCGGGATATGGATCCACGGATAGGTGTCGCGACCGCCCGCCTCGAGGATCAGCACGCGCACCCCCGGATCGGCGCTCAGGCGGTTGGCCAGCACGCAGCCGGCCGAGCCCGCGCCCACGATGACATAGTCGAATCGCCCCATCATGCGCGCACCGCCGGCCATCCGCTCTTCCTCCCCGTCGCCTGTAGGACCGCCGGGGAGCATAGCGGCATCCGCCGGCCGGGCCTAGGCGGGAGGCAGCTTCATTCGGCCATGCCGGCAAGCCGCAGGCCCGCCACCAGACGATCGAGCTGGCGCAGGTAGACCTCGCTATCGGAGCCGAGGCGCATGCGCTCCCGCAAAGCCGCGGCCGAGCGCACCGCGCCGGGCATGGTCTGGTAGCGTTCGATGGCCGCACTCGCCTCGGCGATACGCCCAAGTTGGCCGGCGGCGGCGGCATGCAGCCACCACGAGTTCGGATGTTCGGGATTGACCGCAATGGCCTTTCGCGCCGAGGCAATCGCCGCCTCGTCCTGGCCCACCAGAAAGAGCGCATAACCGGCGGTCCAATGCCAGATGGCGGCCAGCGGCTCGCGTGGACTGAGGCGGAAGGCATGTTCGAGCAGCGGTAGAGCTTCCTCGGCACGGCCGAGCAGGATTCGGCTATAGGCAAGGCCGTGATAGGGTAGAGGGTTGTTCGGATTTAGCGCGATCGCCTGTTCCATGGCCTGCATCGAGCGTTCATGCTGACCACTGGTGCGAAGGGCATATCCCAGCATGTAGATCGCATCCGAACTCTTCGGGTCCAGGGCGATGGCTCGTTCCCCCGCAGCTACCGCCTCGCGCAGCGATGCCTCGCGCGAGGCCGTCCAGCCGAAGCTGCCGGCCCTGGTATGCACGTAAGTCAGCGCCGTCCAGGCAAGCGCCGAGTCCGGATCCAGCGCAATCGCCTGTCGCGCCAGGGCTTCGCCCTCCCGGTTGGTCTCGGCGGTCTGCGGCTTGTTGAGCAGGGTCACCCAGGCCCGCAAGGCGAGGTCGTGCGCATCCAGGTTGCCGGCGGCGCGCGCCGAGCCGCGTCTGGTCTCGGCCTCCAGAAGTTCGAGATTCAGCGTGCGCGCGATGCGTCCGGTGATCTCGGTTTGCAGCGCGAAGATGTCCTTGAGATCGCGATCGAAGCGTTCCGCCCAGACATGCGCCGCCGACTGGGCGTCGATGAGTTGCACGTTGAGGCGCACCTTCTCGCCGACGCGCCGGACGCTCCCCTCGAGCACGTAGCGAACGCCAAGCTCCCGCGCCGCCTCGCGCACGTCGACGGCGCGGTCCTTGAAGGTGAAGGCCGTATTGCGCGCGATGACGAATGCGCCCGAGATGCGCGAGAGATCGGTGATCAGGTCCTCCGTGATCCCGTCGGCGAACCAGCCCTGCTGGGGATCGTCGGAGAGGTTGCTGAACGGCAGAACCAGAACAGATAGGCGCTTCTGCGACGACGCGGGCCCCGCCGCAGTAATCGGCCTGTCCGTGAATTGCGGAACGGCAAGCCAGGCAAGCCCCCCGAGCAGCGGCAACGCCACCATGCCGGCAAGGCCGAGCCGCAGCAGCGCCGGGTACCGAGGGGTGCGCCGCGCCCTGGCCGGCGCTGCGGCGGGTACGCCGCCATCGAGCCGGATGCGGAAGGCACGCACCGGCCTCGCGATGTTCTTCACCTGGACCTCGCCAAGGTCATCGAGGGGCAGGCCGATCCGGTCGCGCACGTGATCACGCACCGACCGGCTGATGCAGATGCCGCCCGGTTCGGCCAATGCCTCCAGCCGCGCGGCGACGTTCACTCCGTCGCCGTGGATGTCGTCCTCGTCGATGATCACATCGCCAAGGTTGATGCCGATCCGCAAACGGAACCGTTCCGGCTCCGGCCGCCCGCCTTCGTGGCTGCTCAAAGTTTTCTGCAGGGCGATCGCGCATTGCACGGCGTCGACGACGCTCGCAAATTCAACCAGAAGACCGTCCCCGGTGGTCTTCACCAGCCGACCGCTATGGCCGCCCAGGATCGGATCGATCACCACGCGGCGCAGGGTCTTGAGGCGCGCGAGGGTCCCCTCCTCGTCCGCCCCCATCAGCCGGCTGTAGCCGGCGATATCGGCGGCGAGCACGGCGACCAGCTTTCGCTGCACGCGCTCGGTCATGCCTGGCCCCGCAAGTGGCGGGCACAATCCTAGGCTGATTGGAGAACCCGCGGTAGTGGGTCCTGCCGCCCGGTCAGGGCGGGTTGAGCAGCATGACGATGCCGGCCACCAGCAGCAGCACGCCGACGATCTCCCGCGCCCGCGCGCGCTCGCGGAACCAGAAGACCGAGAACAGGAACGTGAAGATCAGTTCGACCATGCCGAGGGTGCGCACATAGGCGACCGTCTGGATGGTCATGGCGGTGAACCAGCAGACGGAACCGACCATGCTGGTGACACCGGCCAGGGCGGCGATCCGCCAGTTGCGGAACACGCGCGTGATCTGCCCGGGTTCGCGCAGGCGCAGATAGGCGCCAAGCATCAAGGTCTGCAAGCAGCTCGCCCAGGCGACGGCATAGGCGGCGGCAAGAAAGAGGTTGTCCACGGGGACGGCGAGCGCGGCACCGCGATAGGCCACCGCCGAGATGCTGAAGAAGCTCCCCGACAGGATGCCGAACAGCACCGCATTGGCACGCCAGCCGCCGGCCGGAGCGGCTGCGGCGCCGGACGCCGCACCGCCCTGAAAGGAAAAGACGACCACGCCAAACGTCGCCAGCAGGATGGCGCCAAGACCCCAGGGACTGAGCGGGTCGCCGAGGAAAACAAGTCCGAATACCGCCGCCTGGATCGTCTCGGTCTTGGAATAGGCGACGCCGATCGAGAAGTTTCGCAGGCCGAGCACGTGCAGCAGCATCGAGGTGCCGAGGATCTGCGACAGCCCGCCGGTCACGACCCAGGCGAGGAACACAGGGGTGGGCGATGGCATCTCCGCCCCGAGATGGTGCCGCAGCGCGAAAAGGTAGAGCACGGCGAGAGGCGCGCCGTAGACGAACCGGGTGAAGGTGGCGCCATTGGTGCTGAGGCGGCCTTTCAGGAACTTCTGCAATGCCGTCCTGAACGCCTGCAGGAACGCCCCGGCGAGGGTTATCGGAATCCAGATCCACTCCAAGCAGAAACCTCCCGCCGCGCTGCCAGCGTTCTCTAGCCGAGCCAAGGCCGCCCGACCAGCGTCATTGCGTCAGCCCTTCCATGCCCGGCTTGTCCAGCCCATGCTTCCGGGCGTAGGCTCTGCCGCCCAAAGGGAGGGAGCATATGGCGAGTTCCGGCAATCCTGGCATTTTCATTTCCGGCGTGCGCGCACGTGCCGTCAACGTGCCGATGCGCCGTCCGCTCGTCACCGGCGGCGGGACCGTCGGCAGCGCTCCACTCGTCCTCGTCGATCTGGCGACCAAGAACGGCCCCACCGGCTCGGCCTATGTCTTCACCTATGGACAATGGGCGCTCAAGCCGGTCGTGGAACTGGTCGAACGCTTCGGCGAGATGCTGGCCGGCGATGCGCTGGCGCCTTACGATATCGAGCGCAAACTGCGCGCCCGCGCCATGCTCATCGGTGCGCAGGGACTGGTGGCCATCGCCATGGCGGCGATCGACCAGGCGGCCTGGGACGCCTTCGCGCGTGCCCGGGAGATGCCGCTGGCACGGGCGCTGGGCGCGATCTGCAAGCCGATCCCGGCCTACAATTCCTGCGGCCTCGGGCTGATCGGGGCACGCAAGGCCGGGAAGGAAGCGGCCGAGCTGCTCGAAGGCGGATTCCGCGCCATCAAGGTGCGCCTCGGCTATCCGACGCTCGAGGAGGATCTGGCGGTGGTACGTGCGGTCCTCAAGGCGGTGCCGAAGGACGTCCTCGTGATGAGCGACTACAACCAGTGCCTGCTGCCGGCGGAAGCGATCCGGCGCGGCCGCGCCCTGGAATCGCTTGGCCTCTACTGGATAGAGGAGCCGGTGCGCTTCGATGACTTTGCCGGGCATCGCGCCGTGCGCGATGAGCTGCGGACCGCCGTTCAAACCGGCGAGAATTTCTGGGGTTCGCACGACATGCGCAAGGCGCTCGATGCCGGCGCGATGGACTATGTGATGCCCGATGCCTCGAAGATCGGCGGCGTCAGCGGCTGGTTGCGCGCGGCAGCTTTGGCCGACGCCGCTGCCATGCCGATGTCGAGCCACCTCTTTCCCGAGATCAGCGCCCATTTGCTGGCGGCGACGCCGACCGCGCATTACCTTGAATATGTCGACTGGGCCTCGCCGATCCTGAAACAACCCTGCATCGTGCGCGGCGGCATGGCCGTCGCGTCGGAACGGCCGGGCATCGGCCTCGAATGGGACGAGGCCGCGGTGCGGCGCCACGCCGCCTGAACGTCATTCCTCGTCGGCCAGAGCCTGTCCCAGGGTCGACAGGATGCCGGGCCCGCCCTGCCCGCCACGTTCCTTCTCGACATGGCGCAGAAAGGCCAGCGCCGCCTCGTAGAGCGCTTTCTCCGCTCCATGGGGATGGCGCACCATCTCCTCGATCTCCACCTGCTCCGCGGCCGCCGCCACCGCATCGAGCGGCTCGGCCCGCGCCGCGGCCATGAAATCGTGCAGCGGACCCAGCACCAGCGCCACCTTCCTCGGATCGACCTCCACCATCGCACCCCTCCGGTATGGCCGGCGGACCGGCCGGTCCGCCCGCCCCATCCTAGCACGCATGGAGCGCCTTGCCGGCGGGCGGCGCGCGCGCTAATGTATTTGCAAATGCAAATAACTCGACGGGGAGGCCAGCATGCAGTTCGGATACTTCACCCTCAGCGACAACCGTTATCCCGGCAATACCCGCTCACCGGAACAGTTCGTGCGGGAGATCTATGGCCAGGCCCTGCATGCCGAGGAGATCGGCCTCAATTCCGCGTGGATCGGCGAGCATCATTTCAACCTGCTCGGCGTCAATGCCTGCCCGAACATGCTGCTGGCCCAGCTCGCCGGTGCGACGAAGCGCATTCGCCTGGCGCCGGCGGTGGTGCTGCTGCCGGTGCATCATCCCCTGCACGTGGCGGAGGAATGGGCGACGCTCGACCTGCTCTCCGGAGGCCGGGTGGACTTTGCCGCCGGGCGCGGCTACGACCGGCTCGAGTACGAACCGTTCCAGGCCGACTTCGCCCGCTCGGCCGAGATGTTCGAGGAAGGGCTCGACATCCTCTGGCGTGCCTGGACGGAACCGGGCAAGTGGTCGCATGAGGGCAGGTTCTGGCAGTTCCGCGACATCGAGGTGCGGCCGCGCCCGACGCAGCGGCCGCTCAGGCCCTATGTCGCCTGTTTCTCGCGCCCAAGCATGGAACTGGCGGCCCGGCGCGACTGGAACATCATCTTCGCCCCGTTTGCCGCCGCGTTGGTCTATGGTTCCCTTGCGGACGCGGTCCGCGCCTTTCACGAGGAGGCGGCCCGGCATGGCCGCGCGCCGAGGCGGGCCATGTGCAGCTATTTCATCCACATCGCCGACACGCCGGAGGAAGAGGCGTTCGGCCGCGCGGCCCTGATCCGCTACTTCCAGGATGCGCTGATCGCCGCCTTCCCTTCCGACACGAAGACGGTGCCGCCGACCTACCGCTATTTCCTGGAGATCGTCGACATCCTGCGCAACATGAAGCCGGAAAGCCTGACCGCGAAATCCGTCCTGGTCGGCAATCCGCGAAAGATCATCGATGACCTCAAGCAGGTCGAAGCGGCGGGCATTTCCGAGGTGATCCTTTACTTCAACTATGGCCTCAAGCCCGATCCCATGGTGCGCGACCAGATGTCCCGCTTCATGGCGGAAATCGCGCCGGCCTTCGCCGGCTGAGCCGGCCCGGCCATGCTCGATCTCGACGACTATCTGCCCTACCTGCTCAACCGTGCCGGCAGCCGGATCGCCCGGGCCTTCACGCGGGAACTGCGCGCGCACGGCATAACCCTGCCGATCTGGCGCGTCCTTGCCGCGTTGCAGCACCGCGACCGGCAGAGCGTCAGCCAGCTCGCGGACAGCACGGCGATCGACATCTCCACCCTCTCGCGCATCCTCGACCAATCGGAGCGAAGGGGCCTTGCCGCCCGCGCCCGGGGCGTGGCCAGCGATGCACGCTCCATCGAACTACGCCTCACGCCGGCGGGGCGAGCGCTGGCCCGCCGGATTACGCCCACTGCCCTGAACTACGAACGGACGGCGCTGGCCGGCCTGTCGCCGGCGGAGGAACGCCAGCTCAAAAGGCTGCTCGTCCGCGTCCATGCCAACATGGCGGGCCTGTCCGGCAAGGGCGCGCGTGGCGCTTGATGTTTGATTGGCCAATAGTTTACGTTTGAAGCAATGGGAACCGCTGCGCCTTCGCAGCCCGACCGGCATTCTCAGAAGCGGGACGGCGGGTTAGGATGACCGCGGCCGGGTAATCTTGGATCACGGGAGGAACAAGGAAATGAACAAGACCACGCTGCTATGTTTCACCGCGGCTCTGGCTCTCATGGCCGGCCCGGCGCTGGGCCAGGTCAAGGTCAAGATCGGCTTCGTCAACACCTTCAGCGGTCCGAATGCCACCATCGGCAACGACATGCGCGATGCCTTCGAACTGGCGCTCGACCATCTCGGCCGCAAGATGGGCGGCGTCGACGTGGAGGCGATCTACGAAGACGACCAGCAGAAGCCCGATGTCGGCAAGCAGAAGACCGAGAAGCTGATCCAGTCGGACAAGGTCAACTTCCTCACCGGATACATCTGGTCCAACGTGCTGCTCGCCTCGGTCAAGAGCGCGATCGACTCACAGACCTTCCTGATCAGCGGCAATGCCGGCCCCTCGCAGCTTGCCGGCGAACTGTGCAATCCATACTTCTTCTCGGCCTCCTGGCAGAACGACCAGACGCCCATGGCGATGGGCGAAGCACTCAATCAGCGCGGCATCAAGAAGATCTTCATCATGGCGCCCAACTACGCCGCGGGGAAGGACATGGCCGCGGGCGTGAAGAGCACCTTCAAGGGCGAGGTGGTCGGCGAGGAATATACCAAATGGCCCGATCAGCTCGACTTTTCCGCCGAACTGTCGAAAGTGCGCGCGGCACGCCCCGATGCCCTTTTCGTTTTCTATCCCGGCGCCGCCGGCGTGCAGATCCTCAATCAGTACATCCAGGCCGGCCTGAAGGCGCAGGTTCCTTTCTATTCGGCCTATACCATCGACGCGATCACCCTGCCCTTGCAGAAGGACAACGCGCTCGGCGCCCTCGGAACCCAGAGCTGGGTCAACGATCTGCAGAACGATGCGAACAAGAAGTTCGTCGCCGACTTCCGCAAGAAATACAACCGCATGCCCTCCTTCTACGCCGCCCAGCAGTATGACGCGGTGATGCTCATCGACAGCGCCGTGCGCTCGGTCAAGGGCGCGCTTGGCGACAAGGACGGTATCCGCGCCGCGCTGCGCAAGGCGGACTTCAAGTCCGTGCGCGGCGAGTTCAAGTTCAACCAGAACCACTTCCCGATTCAGAACTTCTATCTGCAGGAAACGGTGCGGGAGGCCAGTGGCGAGCTTAACCTCAAGACGATCGCCACGGTATTCAAGGACCACAAGGACCTGCATCAGCCCAAGTGCCAGATGAAGTGGTAGGGCGGCGTCGGCCGCGGCGGCGGGGGTGTGGCCCCCGCCGCCTCCTTTTCATCCATCGGCCATATGGCGCGCCCATGATTCCTGCCGGATCCAGCCCAGAGCGGCGGCCAAGCGCATGACCATCCTGATTCTCGAACAGTCCCTGAACGGCCTTCAGCTCGGCCTCCTGCTGTTCCTGCTGGCGGCGGGCCTGACCCTTGTCTTCGGCATCATGGACCTGGTCAATCTGGCGCACGGCTCGATGTACATGATCGGCGCCTTCCTCGCCGCCACCTTTGCCGGCTGGACGGACAGTTTCATTCTCGGCGCCCTCCTCGCCCTGCCGGCCACCCTGCTGGTCGGCATCGTCACCGAGATGATCTGCCTGCGCACGCTCTATCCCCGGGACCATCTGGATCAGGTTCTCGCCACCTTCGGCCTGATCCTGTTCTTCAACGAGGCGGTCCGGCTGATCTGGGGGCCGGCCGGCATGTCCCTGCCCCTGCCGCAGTTCCTTTCCACGTCCGTCGAGATCCTGCCCGACGTCCGCTATCCCACCTACCGCCTGTCGATCATCGGAGTCGGTCTCGCGGTCGCGGTCTTCCTCTACGTGCTGGTGCAACGCACGCGCCTCGGCATGCTGATCCGCGCCGGCGCCTCCAACCGGGAGATGATCGGCGCGCTCGGCATCGACATCAAGCTGCTCTATACCCTCGTCTTCGGTCTCGGCGCGGCGCTGGCGGCGCTGGCCGGCCTGATGGCCGCGCCGATCCTCACCGCCCAGATCGGCATGGGCGAGAATATCCTGATCCTCTCCTTCGTCGTCATCGTGATCGGCGGCATCGGCTCGATCCGGGGCGCTTTCGTCGCGGCTCTCATCGTCGGCATGATCGACACGGTGGGCCGTGCGTTCCTGCCCGAGCTGTTGCGGCTCTTCCTCGACCGGGCGGCAGCGGCGACGGCGGCCCCGGCCATCTCCTCGATGCTGATCTATATGCTCATGGCCGCCATTCTCGTGCTGCGGCCACAGGGCCTTTTCCCCGCGCCGGGCAAATGATGCGCCCTGCTTCCCTGTCCTCGCCGAGCAATCTCGCCGCGGCGCTCATTCTTGTCCTGCTCGCGCTGCTGCCGCTCTTCGCCGAACTGCTTGCCTCGCCGTTCCTGGTGACGCTGTTCACGCGCATGCTGATTTACGCGATTGCCGCCACCAGCCTCAACCTCATCCTCGGCTATGGCGGGATGGTGAGTTTCGGTCATGCCATGTATATCGGCATCGGCGGTTACGTGGTCGGCATAATGGCGAGCCACGGGGTGCATGCCGGCTGGCTGCAATGGCCGCTCGCCATTGCCATCTCGGCGCTGTTCGCGCTGGTGATCGGCGCGCTCTGCCTGCGCACGCGCGGCGTCTACTTCATCATGATCACGCTCGCCTTCGCGCAGATGGTCTACTTCATGGGCGTGGGGCTCGAGGAATATGGTGGCGATGACGGCCTCACCATCTACAACCGCAGTAGTTTCGGCAGCCTGCTCAACCTGTCGGACAAGCGGGTGTTCTACTATGTCTGCCTCGCCCTTCTCGTGGGCGCGCTCTATCTCGTGCACCGCCTGGTGCAGTCGCGCTTCGGCATGGTCCTGCGCGGATCGAAGTCGAACGACCGGCGCATGCAGGCAATCGGCTTTCCGACCTACCGCTATCGCCTCACCGGCTTCGTCATCGCGGGCATGATCTGCGGCCTTTCCGGCGCGCTGATGGCCAATCACAACGAGTTCGTCAGTCCGGCCATGATGCACTGGGTGCAGTCGGGCGATCTCATCGTCATGGTGGTGCTGGGCGGCATGGGAACCGCCGCCGGCCCGTTGTTCGGCGCGCTTGCCTTCCTGCTGGTCGAGTATCTGCTCTCGCGCATTACGGAATACTGGCAGATCATCTTCGGCCCGCTGCTGATACTCGTCGTGCTGTTCGCGCGCGGAGGGATCGGCAGCCTGTTCGACATGCTGGAGGGGCGGCGCCGTGGCTGACCCCCTGCTTCGCATCGAAGGGCTGGTCAAGCGCTTCGGCGGCATCGTCGCCACCGACCAGGTCTCGCTCGACATAGCGCCGGGGGAGCTGCACGCCATCATCGGGCCGAACGGCGCCGGCAAGACGACGCTGATCGGCCAGCTCACCGGGGAGATCCGCCCGGATAGCGGACGCATCCGTTTCCAGGGCACTGACATCACCCGACGCCCGACCCACCGCCGTTCCCTGCAGGGCCTTGCCCGGTCCTTTCAGATAACCTCGATCTTCCTCGACCTGACGGTGGCGGAGAACGTCGTGCTGGCGGTGCAGGCCCATGCGGGGCATTCCTTCCGTTTCTGGCGGCGGGTCGCCTCCGACCGCAGGCTGCAAGAGCCCGCACGCGCGGCGCTGCGCCAGGTCGGCCTCGATGCGCGGGCGGATGCCCGGGCCGCCAATCTGAGCCATGGCGAGCGCCGCCAACTCGAGATCGCGATGGCGCTGGCAACCGAGCCCACCATGCTGCTGCTCGACGAACCGATGGCCGGCATGGGGCCGGAGGAGTCCGCGCGCATGGTGGAGACGCTGCGCGCGTTGAAGGGCCGGCTGACCATCCTCCTGGTCGAGCACGACATGGATGCGGTTTTCGCACTGGCCGACCGCATCACCGTTCTCGTCTATGGCCGCGCCATCGCCACCGGCGACCCGGACACCATTCGTGCCAACCCCGAAGTGCGGCGGGCCTATCTCGGCGACCAGGGCACGGAGGCGGCGGATGGCTGACCAGGCGATGCTCGCCGTCGAGGCGATCGACACCAGTTACGGGACCAGCCAGGTCCTGCACGGCATTTCGCTCGAGGTCGGGGCCGGCGAAATGGTGACGCTCATGGGTCGCAACGGCATGGGCAAGACCACCACCATCCGCTCGATCATGGGCCTGACGCGCCCCGCGCGCGGCTCGATCCGGTTTCGCGGACAGGAAATTCTCGGCCTCCCCTCCTATCGCGTGGCGCAGCTCGGCCTCGGACTGGTGCCGGAGGGCCGCCAGGTCTTTCCCAATCTCACCGTGCGGGAGAATCTCGTCGCCACTGCCGCCAACCGGTCCGATGCCGCCTCGCCCTGGACCATCGGCCGCGTCTACGAACTGTTTCCGCGGCTCGCCGAACGGGCGGAGAGTGCCGGCAACCAGCTCTCGGGCGGCGAGCAGCAGATGCTTGCCATCGGCCGCGCGCTGATGACCAACCCGCACCTGCTCATCCTCGACGAAGCGACGGAGGGCCTGGCGCCGCTGATCCGCCAGGAAATCTGGGCCTGTCTCGAACGGCTCAAGCGCGACGGCCAGGCGATCCTGGTGATCGACAAGAACATCCAGGCGCTGACGCGGATTGCGGAACGCCATTACATCATCGAGAAAGGCCGCAATGTCTGGTCCGGATCGTCGCGCGAGCTGATGGCGGACCAGCAGATCCAGCACCGCTATCTCGGCCTCTGAGCAAGTTTCGGCTTACAGGAGCGTGACCCAGTCCTTCGCCCATGCGAGCGCCTCCTCGTCGGGCAATGGCTGGGTGCAGGCGTCGATCTCCAGCCGCTCGCCCACGCGTTGCGCGCCAAGCTCGGCGAACAGCGCATCGAGCGTGCGGCCCGCATTGCAGAACGTGTCCCGGTAAGTCTGGTCGCCCAGCGCGATCACGCCATAGCGCAGTCCCGACAGGTCCGGCCGCGCGCCGCTCAGCGCCTCGTGCAGGGGAATGATGTTGTCCGGCAACTCGCCGGAGCCGTGGGTCGAGGTGCAGATCAGCACGATGCCGGTCCCGGTCAGCCGCTCCGCGGCCTCGCGGCCGTCCTCCAGCACGCGCACCTCATGCCCGAGCGGCGCAAGCTCGTCCTTCAGGCAGTCGGCGACCATGGCGGCATTGCCGCTCTCGGTTCCGACCAGAATCAGGATCTCCGCCATGCGCGGCCCTTCTCCACCGCCCGCGCCTGTCTGATACTGGAGCGGCCGATGCAAGTCCACAAGGATGCGTACCGGACCGGACCTGCTATGATGCGGAGCGCACGAGAGAGGAACATGCAGCCCGACGAGACGGAATGGCTGTCCCGGCTGGCGGCCGGCGGCGGTTTCGAGGAAACCGGCGACCTCCCGCCACTCTACAGGCAGGAACTGACCCGCCTGCTCTGCGGCTTTGTCGATTCGGAGCTGGCAGGCGCCGCCGGGTTCGCCGATTTCATCAACCGCGCTCCCGGATTGCCCGAACGCATCGTGCTGGCGCGGATCGTGTCGGAAAAGTTCGATCACGCCCGGGCCGGGCTCGCGCTGCTCGAGCGCTTCGGCGTCCGCCCCGATCTCTATGTCGCCGCGTACGACTGGTCGTCGCGCCTGCCCCGGCAAGCCGATCTCGGGCAGCGCCGACTGACCGGCGACCGCCGCCTCAACATCTTCCATGCACCATTGGAAAGCTGGGAGGACGTGGCGGCACAGATGCTGCTCATGGGCCAGGCTTCGGTCCTGCAGCTTGGCGACCTGGCGCAGGGTTCCTACGGGCCGCTCGCGCGCATGATGCCACCCATCGTCGAGCGTGAACGCGCCCACGCGGCGGAAGGCGAGCAGGCGCTCTCGGCCGTCATGGCCGTGGCGGGCGGGGCGGGCCGGGCGCAGGCCTCGGTCGATTACTGGTGGCCGCGGGTGGCAGCAAGCTTCGGCCGGCAGGAACCGGGTGCGGCACAGCGCCATCTCCTCTACCGGCTGCGGGCGCGGGACAATGCGCGCCTGCTCGCCGCCTGGCGCCAAGGCGCGCGGGACGCGCTCGCCCGGCTCGGCCTGGCAGAGCCTGCCACCTGACAGCAGGCGGTGGCGAAGAGCGGCGTTTCCCGTATCATGTGGCGCCATGGGGCCTGGGAGGATGGAACAGGATGAACTTCAAGACGATCCTTTGGGACGTGCAGGATGGCATCGCGACCCTGACGCTAAACCGCCCGGACCGGCTCAACGCCTTCACGGCGGAGATGCATGGCGAGCTGCGCCGGGTGATGGAACTGGCGCGCGGCGACGGCGCGATCCGCTGCCTGCTCGTCACCGGCGCGGGACGGGGCTTCTGCGCCGGCGCCGATCTTACCGCGGGGCTTGGCGATGTGGATGCCGACGGACCCGATCTCGGCATGGCGCTGGAACGCGACTACAACCCGCTGATCCTCGAGATGCGCCGGCTGCCCAAGCCGATTCTCGCCGCGGTCAATGGACCGGCGGCCGGGGCCGGCATGTCGCTGGCGCTGGCCTGCGATCTGGTGATCGCCGCGCGCTCGGCCACGTTCCTGCAAGCTTTCTGCAATATCGGCCTGGTGCCCGATGCCGGTTCGACCTACTTCCTGCCGCGTCTCGCAGGTTCGGCGCGCGCCGCCTATCTCACCATGATGGGCGAGAAGCTGCCGGCGGAGACGGCGGCCGAATGGGGCCTGATCTGGAAATGCGTCGACGACGACACGCTCATGGGCGAAGCCATGAGCGTGGCCCGCAAGCTGGCCAGCGGGCCGACCAAGGGTCTTTCCCTGATCAAGGATGCGCTCAACCGCTCGGCCGGCAACGACCTGGCCGGCCAGCTCGGCGTCGAGCGCGACCTGCAGCGCCAGGCCGGGCGCACGCGCGATTTCCAGGAAGGCGTGCGCGCCTTTCTCGAGAAGCGGCCGGCCCGCTTCGAGGGGCGATGACGCCGCAAGCCGTCGCCGAAGCGGTGGGTCAGGGCATGTACGCCCGCGACCGTGCGGCGCGTGCGCTCGGCATCACCCTGGACGAAATCGCGCCCGGCCTCGCGCGCATGCGCATGGCGGTGGGGCCGGACATGGTGAACGGACACGATATCTGCCATGGCGGCATGATCTTCACTCTTGCCGATACTGCCTTTGCCTATGCCTGCAATTCCTACAACCATGTCACGGTGGCGCAGACTGCGCAGATATCCTTCGTCAGCGCCGCGCGCGCCGGCGACCTGCTGACCGCGGAGGCGCGTGAGGTATCGCGCAGCGGCCGCACCGGCATCTATGACATCAGGGTAAGCGACCAGCGGGACCGCCTGGTTGCGCTATTCCGCGGCAACTCCTACCGCCTGAGCGGCGAGGTGGTGCCGGGCCTGGCACCCGCGGCACCGGCGGACGCGAGGGAGGGCGGATGACGAAGCAACGGGCCAGGCCGCCCGCGCGCGCCGAACTGGATCCGGTCGAGATCGCAAGCCGCGACGAGATCGCCGCTTTGCAGCTCGAGCGTCTGCGCTGGAGCCTGCGCCACGCCTTCGATAACGTTCCGCACTATCGGCAGTCCTTCGAGCGCGCCGGCGTCCATCCCGACGAGTTGCGCCACCTCGATGACCTGGCGCGCTTTCCCTTTACCACCAAGGAAGATCTGCGCCGCAACTATCCCTTCGGCATGTTTGCCGTGCCGCGCGAGGCGATCGTGCGTATCCATGCCTCGTCCGGAACCACCGGCAAGCCGACCGTGGTCGGCTACACGCAGAAGGACATCGACATCTGGTCCGACCTGATGGCCCGTTCCATCCGCGCCGCGGGCGGGCGCCCCGGCGACATCGTCCATGTCGCCTACGGCTACGGCCTGTTCACCGGCGGCCTCGGCGCGCACTACGGCGCCGAACGGCTGGGCTGCACCGTCATCCCGATGTCGGGCGGACAGACCGAAAAGCAGGTGCAGCTGATCGCGGACTTCAAGCCGGACATCATCATGGTCACGCCCTCCTACAGCCTGGCCATCGCCGACGAGTTCGAGCGCCAGGGCCTCGATCCGGCCAAGAGCTCGCTGTCCGTCGGCATCTTCGGCGCCGAGCCGTGGACCAACCAGATGCGCGCCGAGATCGAGCGCCGCATGGGCCTCGACGCCATCGACATCTACGGCCTGTCTGAAGTCATGGGTCCCGGCGTGGCCTGCGAGTGCATCGAGACCAAGGATGGCCTGGTCATCTGGGAGGACTACTTCTATCCGGAGATCATCGACCCCGCCACCGGCGAGGTGAAGCCCGACGGCGAATCCGGCGAGCTGGTGTTCACCTCGCTGACCAAGGAGGCGCTGCCGATCATCCGCTACCGCACGCGCGACCTGACGCGCCTGCTGCCGCCCACCGCGCGCAGCTTCCGCCGCATGGACAAGATCACCGGCCGCTCGGACGACATGCTCATCATCCGCGGCGTGAACGTCTTCCCCTCGCAGATCGAGGAGATCCTGCTCGGGGACCCGCGGCTTTCCCCGCATTACGTCCTCGAACTGCGCAAGGAGGGACCGCTCGATCATCTGACCGTAAAGGTCGAGCTGCGCGCCGACCTGCTGAATGCCAGCGAGAGCGAAAAGGCCGCGATCGGTCAGGATCTGGAACGACACATCAAGGCCCTGGCCGGGGTCAGCGCGGCTGCTTCCATCGTCGATCCGGGCAGCATCGAACGCTCGCTTGGCAAGGCGAAGCGCGTTCTCGACTTCCGGCCGCGGGACTGACCCTTGCCGGCCCACGCCTATCGCCGCCGCCCTTTCCGCCCGGCGCCGGAGCAGCAGGGCAAGGCCGGGCGGGGCGGCGTGGCCATCGTCGGTGGCGGGCCGGTCGGACTGACCTGCGCCCTCGAACTGGCCGCCCATGGCATCCCTTCGACGATCCTCGAGGAAGCCGACACGGTGAGCGAGGGCAGCCGGGCGCTGTGCTGGTCGAAACGTTCGCTCGAGATTCTGAATCGACACGGCGTCGCCGCGCGCATGGTGGCGAGCGGATATACCTGGAACACGGGGCGGGTCTTTCATGGCGCGCGGGAGCTCTACCAGTTCGGCCTGCAGCCGCAGGGACCGCAGGAGTTCCCCGCCTTCACCAACCTGCAACAGTATCTCGCGGAGGAATTCCTGCACGAGGCGGTGGCGCGTCAGCCGCTGATCGAGATGCGCTGGCTCAACCGCGTGAGCGGCGTCGAGCCGGCGCCGGACCATGTGCGCATTGCGGTCGAGACGCCGGCCGGTCCCTACCGGATGGAGGCGGACTGGGTGGTGGCGGCCGATGGCGCGCGTTCCAGCGTCCGGCGCGCGCTCGGCCTGGATTTCACCGGCCGGGTTTTCGAGGACCACTTCCTCATCGCCGATGTCGATGTCCATGCCGAACTGCCCAATGCGGACCGGCGCTTCTGGTTCCAGCCCGAGTTCGGCGGCGGCGACACCGCGCTTTGCCACAAGCAGGGGCTTGGCATGTGGCGGGTCGATTTCCAGCTTGGCTGGAACATCGACCGCGAGGCGGAGAAGCGCCCGGAACGGGTCCTGCCGCGGGTCAGGGCGATGCTGGGCGACCATCCGATGGAGATCACCTGGGTGAGCATCTACACGTTCCAGGCCCGGCGCCTGGCCCGCTTCCGGCATGGACGCGTGATCTTCGCCGGCGATGCCGCGCACCAGGTCTCGCCCTTCGGCGCCCGCGGCGGCAACAGTGGCATCCAGGATGCGGAAAACCTCGCCTGGAAGCTCGCCTACGTCATCAGGGGCCTGGCCCCCGACCGGCTGCTCGACTCCTACGATGCCGAACGGGGCCAGGCTGCGGACGAGAATATCCGTATCACCAGCCGCACCACCGATTTCCTCACGCCGCGGACGCCGGCGAGCCGCACCTTGCGCGATGCCGTCCTGCATCTGGCCGCCGATGCCCCCTTCGCACGCGCGCTGGTCAATAGCGGCCGGCTTTCCACCCCGACCATCCATACGGATTCGCCGCTTTCCACACCGGATGGCGAGCCTTGGGCAGGCGGCCCGCCGACCGGCGCGCCCTGTCCAAATCTCGCGCTCGCCGCACCGGACGGATTCCTGCTCCACCATCTTGGCGGAGGGTTCCGGCTGCTGATCTTTCTCGGCGAAGCGGCCGCGATCCCGCCTGGCCTCGCATCTCTCCTCGAAAACCTCCCGGTCATGCCCGCCCCCGGTATCGAACCGCTTCTCGTCGCGCGCGATGCCGCCACCGGGCCGGTCCGCACGCTTCGGGATGACGATGGATCGGTGCATGAAGCCTTCGCCGCGCAAACGGGAACCGCCTACCTGATCCGACCCGACCAGCACGTGGCCGCACGCTGGCGCACCCCTTCATTCCCCGCTATCGCCCAGGCGCTGGCGCGCGCGCTCGGCATGGAGGACAAGGCATGACGAAGCATCTTTCGCTCGCTGCGAATATCGCCGATGCCGACGGCTTCTACGAACGCCTCATCCGCCTGCATGACGGCCTGAGCGAGGCGGAAAGCCAGCTCCTGAACGCCAAGCTCGTGCTCATCCTCGCCAACCATATCGGCGACGAACAGGTGATCGCCGAGGCCATGGAACTGGCGCGCAAGGGCGTGGGAGAAGCCCACGCCCCGACCACTTGATCCGCTTCGCGACTCAAGCCCAGAGGGAGGAGCAGTAGGAGCCGCTGCTTCTCGTTCCGATGGAAGAAGACGTGTCGTCCCCTCTCCCGCCCGAGCGGGAGAGGGACAGGGTAAGGGTCATCAAGAGCGCGCTTCAGGCCCGGCGGCCGCGCGGGGCAGGACGCTTGAGCGGCCCCTTGGCGCCGGAGCGGGCGGGCGGGCGGCTGCGCCTGGCGCGGAGCGCGGAGGCGATGGCCATGCGCGCCCAGGCAAGAAACTCGTCCGGCTCGTCGAACAGACGATCCGGAACCTCGTAGTAGCTCATCACCTGCCGCCGCCCGCTCGATGTCTCGTAGGCAAAGGCATGCGATCCCTCCGCCTCGAAGTCAGGACGTGTCGCATCGTCCACCTTCAGATAAAGCGTCTCGTCCGCCACCAGCGCGAACATGACGTCCTCGTGGAAAATCCCGGCGCCGCCGAACATCTCGCGGATCGAGATACGGCCTATGGGCGCCAACAATTCGTCGAGCTGCGAGCGAAACTGTCTGCCAACCGCCATCGCGGCCTACTCGGCCTGCAGGGCGCGCCACATTTCGCGGTCGCGCCGCGCGGTCCAGATGCGCGGATCGTCATGGCCGGTCAGCTCGTCATGGCAGCGCGTCACGTCGAAGGGCATGCAATGCTCGAAAATCGCCCAGCGTCCGAAACGAGGTTCCAGGGCACCATGCGCCCGCCGGAAAATCTGCCGGAGATCCTCCTTGCGGCGAACGCCCTTGCGCACCTCGGCTACAAGCGAACGCAGGAAGTCCTGCGTGCCGGCGATGGCTTTCGCCGCCGCGGCGGGGGACTTGCAGGCATCCCCCCTTCCGGGAACCAGCATACGCGGCCTGAGCGCCTTGAGCCTCTCCAGCGTCTCCGGCCATTCGCGCAAATAGGCGTCACCCGTGTAGGGAGTGGCGCCATTCTCCACCAGATCGCCGGAGAACAGGATGCGCTGCGACGGTAGCCAGACGACGATGTCGCCCCTGGTATGGCCACGTCCCAGATGCAGGAACTGCACTTCGAGCGAGCCGAGCCAGAGCGACATGCGCTCCTTGAAGACCAGCGTCGGCCAGGTGAGGCCCGGCACGCTCTCCACGCCTTCGAACAGGCGTGGGAAACGGCCCACCTCGGACTTGTAGTCCTGCCGGCCGCGTTCGCGGATCAGCTCGAGCGTCCCTTCGCTGGCAATGATGTGCTCCGCCCCGTAGGCCGAGGCACCAAGCACGCGCACGGCGTGATAATGCGTCAGCACCACGTACTTGAACGGCTTGTCGGTGATGGCGCGCACACGGCGGATAAGGTCCTGGGCAGCGACCGGTGTCGATCGGGTATCGATCACCATGACCGCGTCGTCACCGATGATGACGCCCGAGGTGGGATCGCCCTCGGCCGAGTACGAGTAGGCATTGTCGGAAAGCCGCTCGAACCTGACCTTCTTCTCGGCGAGGTCCGCCGTCGATGCGAATGCCTTGGCCATCAGGCGTGTCCTCTCCCTCCCGTCATCACGAGCCGATCATAGCGGGCGCCGCGATCCCGGCAAGACACGCTCAGCCGGGCGAAGCCGAGGCGGACAGAAGCGTTTCCAGTTCCGCCCGCGTCTCGCCGAAGCGCTGCACCATGTTCTCGTAGCTCTCGCGCGCATTGGCAAAGGCTTCCACCGCGGCCGCGTCGATCCCCTGGCCTGCGAGCCGCCCATGCGCCGCCTCGCAGCGTTCGAGCAACCGGTCCGCTTCGAGCCGCGCGGCCATGTAGCGGATCGCCGCCTCGCGCTCGGCCTCGCGCAGGCTGGCGAAATCGGCGATGAAGGGCCGGGCGCGGGTTCGGAAATCAGCCTTCAGAAGCTCCCACATGGCCGCCCAGTCATCCCGGACTTCGTCGGCGCCCAGGGTACGGTAGCCAAACCGCGCCAGCACGCTCTTCGCCTCGTCGAACACCGTGGCCTTTCCGTCCGGCCGCCGGATAGAGCCGTCCGCGCTCACTCGGCGGCGCCGGCGCGCGCCGGCTCGTCCATGTTGTAGCCGATGCGCATGTCGTAATCGGCCTCGACTCCCTGCGGCACCTCCAGGCCGACATCGCGCAGACGTTCCGACATCAACTCCATATACTCCGCCTGAAGCTCCTCCGGCTTCTTCGTCTTCAGTCCCCATTCGTAATACTGATCGAACATCGCGGACGCGTTCCTGCCGGTCGATGGCCGGCCATAGAAGCCGAGACCCATGCGCATGAATTTCGGCACGCGCGCCTGCATGTCCTCGCGCATTTTCTCGCCGCCGAACTCGATGCAGCGTTTGGCGGCCCAGACGCCGAAGGCAAGGTGCCCGTGCTCCTCCTTGTGGATGCGCACGTTGACCCGCGCCCAGGGCAGGTAGGAACATTCGCGATACTGCCCGAGGAAAGCGACGGCCGCCGGGGTGACGACGGTGGAGAAGAGCGCCACGTCCTGCCAGCTATCGAAATAGTGCGACCAGTTCTCGCGCCGGAACCCGTTGATGACATTTACCTTGGCCGGGTCCGGGTTTTCCTTGTTCGTAAGCAGCTCGCGCAGGCGCGCGTCCACATCGACGCCGAGATCGGCCAGAATGTTCCAGCAATAGTAGGCATGGCCAAATTCCTCCATCACCTTCTTGGAGAGGCGATAGGCTTCCTCCGGCCGGGGCGCGAATCGGATATTCTCGGCCACCCGCTGACCGCCCGCATATTCGCTGTCCGCCTGAAAGGATAGGAGATTGATCAATGCTTTCCGGTAGTCGTCCGGCAGCGGATCGCCCTTGTCATATGTCCTGAATTTCGGCATCGGCCTGCCTCCCGCGACATGACGCAGAATTGTTGGTTGTATCAAATGTATTGTATCACTTTCCGCTGTCAATTGGCGGAACGGAACCGGGGCTCCCCACAATGACCCAAACGACCTGCAAGAGATGCCAAAGCGTATTTCCGCTGGGCCCGCACCAGGGGGCGCGGACCAAATGAGCCTGACCGTTGCCATCATCGGGGCGGGGCCGTCCGGCCTCTACTGCGCGGAAGCCATCGCCCGCAAGCGTCCCGATGCGCATATCGACGTGATCGAGCGCCTGCCCATGCCCTATGGGCTGGTCCGCTATGGCGTCGCGCCCGATCACCAGGGCACCAAGGTCGTGACCCGCGTCTTCGACCGGCTGCTGCAAAAGCCGGGTTTGCGCTTCCTCGGCGGGGTCGAACTGGGGCGCGACATCGCCCTCGCGGAGTTGGGTGAGGATTATGACGCGGTCGTGCTCGCCTGCGGCGCCAGCGTCGACCGGCGCCTTGGCATCCCGGGCGAGGACCGAAGCAACGTCTTTGGCTCGGCGGCCTTCGTCGGCTGGTACAACGCTCATCCGGACTTCGCCGACCTGCCTGTGGAAATGGGCGGCGTGCGGAGCGTCGCGGTGATCGGCAACGGCAATGTCGCCATCGACGTCGTCCGCGTCCTCGCCAAGACGCCGGCGGAATTCGCGGGCAGCGATATCGTCGCGCACGCCCGCGCCGCGCTGGCGACCAGCAATGTGCGGCATATCCATATCCTAGGGCGGCGCGGTCCGCACCAGATCGCGATGACGCCCAAGGAACTGGCGGAGTTTGCCGTCTCGAACGCGCTCGTCCGGTCGTGCGGCCGGAAGACCTGCCGGAGGGGGTCAGCGAGGCCGATCCGGCGCTGCGCAAAGTCAGGGAAGCAAACCTCGCCACCCTGCGCGGCTTCGCCCAGCTTGCGGAGGATGACCGGCCGGTCCGCATTCATTTTCGCTTCCACGCCGTTCCCCGCGAGATAACGGACGACGGGCTTCTGCTCGAAGGCCCGGGCGGTCCGTGCCGGATCGGCGCCGACCTCGTGGTGAGCTGCATCGGCTATCGCTGCGGACCGCTGCGGGATGTGCCCCTTGACGAAGCGCGCGGCATCGTGGCGAACAAGGACGGCGTGGTCGCGCCTGGCCTTTATGTCGTAGGCTGGGCAAGGCGCGGCCCGTCTGGCGTGATTGCCACCAACCGCGGCGATTCGGCGGAACTGGCCGAACGGCTGCTCGCGGAGGTGATGGCCGATCAGGCCAAACCTGGGCCGGGCGGACTGGACCGACGTCTGGCGGCGCGCGGCGTGCGCCCGGTCTGCTTCGCCGACTGGACGCGGATCGAGGCGGCGGAGATGCAGGCCGCGACGGGCAGCGAGGCACCGCGCGTCAAGCTCGTGCGCCGACGCGACATCGAGCGGGTTCTCGCCGGCAGGGACGAGGTCGGACAATGACGGACAGAGACAGCCACGCAGGACGGCCCCTCGCCGAGGGGATCAGGCAATTGGAGACCGAGCGGGTCGTGGTCACGGAGTGGCGCTTCGCGCCCGGCGCGCATACCGGCTGGCACCGCCATGGCATGGATTATGTGGTGGTGCCGCTCACGACCGGCCGCCTGCTCATCTCGTCGGAGGCGGGCGAACAGCATGCCGAACTGGTCGCCGGGCGTTCCTATGCGCGGCAGACCGGCGTCGAGCACGACGTGATCAACGACAACCCGTTTCCGTTCGCCTTCATCGAGATCGAACTGAAAAACGGATCGTAAAAGCCGGTTCAGTCCTTCTCGTCGAGCCAGGCCATCTGGATCGCTTCGAGGATCTTCTCGTTGGAGCGTTTCGGATCGTCGTCGAAGTCCGGCAGTTCGCAGACCCATTTATGGAGATCGGTGAAGCGGATATTGACCACATCCACGTCGGGGTGCCGTTCGGACAGCTCGATCGCGATGTCGATCACGTCGGTCCATTTCAATCCCATGGCTGTTCCCCCGGTGCGGCGCGTTACTTGTCCACCATCATGTTGCGCGTGGCGGCCGGCAAGGTGACCTTCAGGCCGTCCAGTTCCTCGGTCATGA
>JAHCJR010000023.1 GCA_026126165.1 Alphaproteobacteria bacterium | reverse complement strand
GGGCGGGCAGGTGCCCGCCTCACACCTCGCCGTGGCGGAAGCAGGTGACGAGGTGGTCGTTGACCATGCCGACCGCCTGCATGAAGGCATAGGTGATGGTCGGGCCGACGAAGGTGAAGCCGGCCTGGCGCAGCGCCTTCGACATGGCCTGGCTCTCCGCCGTCTCGGTCGGAACCTGGCGCATCTCGCGCCAGCGATTGAGCTTCGGCCTGCCATCGACGAAGCCCCAGAGGAAGCGGGAGAAGGAGCCCTCCCGCGCCATGATCTCCAGATAGGCGCGGGCATTGGCGCGCGCGCCCTCGATCTTGGCGCGGTTGCGCACGATGCCCGGGTCCTGCATCAGCTTCTCGAGCCGGGCGTCCCGGTAGCGCGCCATGCGCTCCGGCGCGAAGCCGTCGAAGGCGCGGCGGAAATTGTCGCGCTTGCGCAGGATGGTGATCCAGGAAAGGCCGGCCTGGAAACCGTCGAGCAGCAGCTTCTCGAACAGCGCCCGGTCGTCCCATTCGGGCACGCCCCATTCGGTATCGTGGTAGTGGACATAGAGCGGGTCCTTGACCCCGACCCAGCCGCAGCGCGGACGCCCGTCCGGGGCGAATGCGGTTTCCGTCATTTGTTCTGATGTTCCCTGTTTGTTTCGGGAAAATTAGACAAGGCGGCTTCTAAATTCAAGGGCCGCATCCGTCCCGGGGAAATCACCGCAGATTTTGCGGAGATTGCTATTGAAAGCTGCGGCGAATGCCAGGCATAATCTCCGCAAGGAGTGCGGAGATTGCCGATCTACATCCACGAGCGTGACGACTGGCCGAAGTTCCGGTGGCACGAGAGGCCGATCGGCCATCGTCTCGCGGCGGTGCGCCATCGGCAAGGCCGCCTGATCGGTCAGATGGAGACATTGGGCTTCCCGCTGCGCGCGGAGGCAGTCCTTGCCACCCTGACCGAGGATGTTCTCAAGTCAAGCGAGATCGAGGGCGAAATCCTCGACCGCATCCAGGTGCGCTCTTCGATCGCGCGGCGCCTCGGCCTCGATATCGGCGGCCTGACCGTCTCCGAGCGCAATGTCGAGGGCGTGGTCGAGATGATGCTGGACGCCACCCAGAAATTCGCCGAGCCGCTGACGGAGGAACGGCTGTTCGCATGGCACGCCGCTCTTTTCCCGACCGGCAGAAGCGGCATGACGAGGATCGTCGTCGGCGCCTGGCGCGACGATGCAAGCGGGCCAATGCAGGTCGTTTCCGGTCCGCTCGGCCGCGCGCGCATCCATTACGAAGCGCCGGCCGCGAGACGGCTCGAGAAGGAAATGGCCGACTTCCTCAAATGGTTCGAGACGCAGGACGCGCTCGATCCGGTGCTCAAGGCGGCGCTGGCGCATCTGTGGTTCGTCACGATCCACCCGTTCGACGACGGCAACGGCCGCATCGCACGGGCCATCGCCGATATGTCGCTGGCCCGTTCGGAGCAGAGCCCGCGGCGCTTCTACAGCATGTCGGCGCAGATCCGCACCACCCGCAAAGCCTATTACGATATCCTTGAAGCGACGCAGAAAGGCGACCTCGACATAACGGCATGGCTGGACTGGTTTCTGGACTGCCTCGACCAGGCCATCGCCGGCGCCGAGCAGACTTTGGCGAGCGTGCTTCGCAAGGCGCGGTTCTGGGAGGCGATCAGGGACCACAGCCTCAACCAGCGCCAGCGCGACATGATCAATCGCCTGCTCGACGGATTCGAGGGCAGGCTCACCACTTCCAAATGGGCAATGCTCACCAGATCCTCGCAGGACACGGCGCTGCGCGACATCACCGATCTTGTCGGCCGCGGCATCCTCGAGCGCGATCCCGGTGGCGGCCGGAGTACGGCCTACTCGCTTGCGGAGTCTGGCGAAGCCTGACAAGGGTGCGCCGCCTCGAAATCAGTCCGCGGCCGCCCGGCCCTCCTGCGCGCCCGGCTCCGTCTCCTCGTGCTGCAGGGCGATTTCCTGTTCGAGCTCCCGCAGCATGGCGGGCGAGAGCAGATCGAGGAAGGGGCGGCCGTCGCGGGCCGGCCCCACCTCGCGGAAGCGGCGCGCGGCGCGGTCCCAGAAACGGTCGCGCAGTTCCGCCCCCTCGATGACGATTTCCGGCGCGGCGTGGCGGCGGCGGCTGGCGCGGTACTGCACGTCGAGGCGCATGGCGCCGCAGGGCAGTTCGATCTCGGCCTGATAGGTATGGGTCATGGCGCCTCCGTCGGGAGGCAATGTATTTATACAATATGAAATGAAAGAGCAATACGCCGGACGGCGTCAGCGCAGGCCGCGATAGGAACCGACGATCATGTGCAGCCCGGCGATCTGCGCCCGCTGGATCGGCTTCAGCCGCTCGGCCGGATTGAGCTGCTCCAGCAGGAGCTGATCGCCCTTCCAGCCGACGAAGCGCTTGACCAGGGCATAATGTTCGCCGTCCTTCTCGCCGCGCAGGATGGCGAGCACGTCGTCCTTGCGCCCGGGCGGGCGGGTCGGATGCACCAGCAGCAGATCGCCATGCTCGAAGCGCGGCGACATGCTGTCGCCGACCAGGTAGAAGCCGAAGCCGTTCTCGACCTGGCGCAGCGGCTCGGGCCGCTTCACCCATTCGATCGGGTCGTAGGCGATGATCATGCCGGTGGGGCCGCCTTCGGCGGTGCCATAGACCGGCAGGTCGGCCTCGCCGTAGAGCCGCTCGCCGGGCACCAGCCTCGCGAGATCGCCATCGGCGCGCGGCGGGCGCGGCAGTTCCGGCACCGGCGGCGCGCCAGCCGGCGGTTCCATCGAGCCGTCGCCGGTGACGAGCCAGGCCCAGTTGACACGGAAGGCCTGGCCGTAGCTGCGCGCCGTCGCTTCCGTGAGGCCGCGCAGCCCGTTCTCGTGGGCGCGGAAGGTCACTTCCGGCACGCCGAGCGCGCGCGCGGCGGCGGAGGCGGAACGGAACCCTGCCCGCTTGCGGGCGAAGGCGAGGCGCTCGCCTTGGGTTTTCGGCTGGTCCATGGCGCGAATCTCCTGACTTGGGCGATCAGTAACAGAGTCTTGACCTCGTGTCCAGTCGTTTCGTATTGACGTGTAATAATACGGCAGGCTAGAGTCCGGCCCTCACGCAACCTGCCGGAGCATCCGATGCCGCCCGCATCCGCCCCCGCCCTCGACGGTCGAAAGAACAAAACAGAAACATCGCTGGCGGTCGCGATCCTGGAAGAGGCGTTCGCGCGCTACCGGGCGCCGCCGCCGGAGCGCCATGAGGCGCCATGGCGGGAGCCGGCGGCGCCGTGCGAAGCCGACGCCAGGCCGGCCGGGATGGGCCGCGATGATGGCGGGCCCTTCGCCACCTGTCAGTTCATCGCCGGCGATCCGCGCCGCGGCGCAGAGCCCTGCGGGCGGCCGAGCCGCGCCGGATCGAGTTACTGCGCCGCCCATCATGCGCTCTGCCACCTGCCGCCGGAGGAAGCGGAGGATCCGCTGCTCGAACTGCCGGAGGAACTGCGATGAGCGAGGCCGCCTGCCGTCTCGACTGGTATCTGGCGCATGGCTTCATCGGCGCGGCGGCGCACCGTGCCGGCCTGCGTTTCGCCGGCCTCTTCCGCCGCGCGGTGGAGCCGCAGCGGCTGACGCAGCTCTATGCCGAGCGCGTCGATGCCGGGCCGGGCGGGATCGGGGAGGGACGCGCCTTCGCCGCCCGCGAGCTGCGCCAGGCGATCCGCCGGCTCGCAGCCGAGGAGGCGGCGGCGGTCACCGCCGTCGCCGGCCTCGACGAATACGCGGGACCGGGGCGGACGCGGGCGCTGAAGTCCGGCCTGGAAGTGCTGGCCCGCCACTGGGGGCTGCCGTCATGAAGGCGCCGGTGAGCTATAGCGAGGCGCTGGGCGAGACGATCTGCGCGCTGCTGGCCGAGGGCCATTCGCTGCGCGCCATCTGCGCGCGCCAGGACATGCCCTGCATGCGCTCGGTCATGCGCTGGCTTGCCGGCGATGCGGCCTTCCGCCGGCTCTATGGCGCGGCGCGCCTCTTGCAGGCCGATCGGCTGGCGGACGAGATTCTGGCCATCGCCGACGAGCGCGAGGGCGATCACCGCATCGACGAGAAGGGCCGCGTGGTCACCCAGGCGGATGCGATCCAGCGCGCCAAGCTGCGGGTCGATACGCGCAAGTGGCTGATGAGCCGCATGAGCCCGCGGAAGTATGGCGATGCGCTGGCGGAAGGCGGTGCGGGCGAGGACGGCGAACTGATCATCCAGGTGGTGCGCTATGACGATCATCCGGCTGCCCAGTGACTGGGCGCCACGACCCTACCAGATGCCGCTCTGGCGGCATTTCGAGCGCGGCGGGCGCAACGCGGTCGCCGTCTGGCACCGGCGCGCCGGCAAGGATTCGCTCGCCGTCAACCTGGCGGCGGTGATGGCGCACCGGCGCATCGGCACCTACTGGCACCTGCTGCCCGAGGCGCGGCAGGGGCGGCGGGTGATCTGGGAGGCGCTCGACGGCGGCGGAAGGCGGCTGATCGACCAGGCATTTCCGAAAGCGATCCGCGCCTCGGTGAGCGAGACGGACATGCGCATCCGCCTGAAATGCGGCTCGGTCTGGCAGGTGCTGGGCTCGGACAATTACAACAGCCTGGTGGGCGCCAATCCGGTGGGCGTGGTCTTCTCCGAATACTCCCTCGCCAATCCGGCGGCGCGCGACTTCATCCGGCCGATCCTGGCGGAGAATGGCGGCTGGCAGCTCTACATCTTCACCGCGCGCGGCCGCAACCACGGCCACGCGCTCTATGAGATGGCGCGCGGCAATCCGGACTGGTTCGCCGAGAGGCTCGGCGTCGACCGCACCGGCGCCATCGCGCCCTCGGCCATCGAAGCGGAGCGCGCCTCGGGCATGAGCGAGGAAATGATCGCCCAGGAGTATTTCTGCTCCTTCGACGCCGCACTGCCCGGCGCCTATTACGGCCGGCTGATGGAAGAGGCGGAGATGCAGGGCCGCGTGCGCGCCGTGCCGCACGATCCGGCACTGCCCGTCGAGACCTGGTGGGATATCGGCATCGGCGATGCCACCGCCATCTGGTTCGCCCAGCGCGCCGGCGCCGAAGTGCGCCTGATCGACTATCACGAGGCTTGCGGCGAGGGGCTCGACCATTACGCCCGGCTGGTCGCCGGCAAGCCATACAGCTACAGCCGCCATGTGGCGCCGCACGACATCCGCGTGCGCGAACTGGGCACCGGGCGCAGCCGCTTCGAGGTGGCGGCCGGCCTCGGGCTGAATTTCGAAGTGGCGCCAAGGCTCGCCGTCGAGGACGGCATCCAGGCGGTGCGCGCGCTGCTGCCGCGCTGCTGGTTCGATCGCGAACGCTGCCGCGCCGGCATCGAGGCGCTGGCGCAGTACCGCAAGCAGTGGAACGAGGCGGAACGCAGCTTCTCCGCCCGTCCGCTGCATGACTGGACCAGCCACGCGGCGGATGCTTTCCGCATGGGCGCCGTCATGCCCGACCGGACCGGGCTGCTCGGCCAGCGGCTGGCCTATCGCGCCCAGGGCTATATCTGAGGGGAGGCGGAAGCCGTGGTTGCTTTCCGCGCCGCCGCCGGTCTAGATCGTGCGACGCTTTTCAGGAGGCTTGGGCGATGCCCTCACCCCGACCACTTGATCCGCTTCGCGGCTCAAGCCCACGAAGTGGGAGAGGGAGAAGAATGTAGCCCTCATCCCGTTGGCGGGAGAGGGAGACTTCAAAGCCCTCTCCCTCTGGGAGAGGGTCGGGGTGAGGGGGCGACACGGGACGAGTGTCGAGGACGCAAAAAAGGGCCGGACCACACATGAACGCCGAACAGATCGAGATTTCCGCGCTGCTCTTCCTTGCCCTCGTGCTCTTCGTCTGGGGGCGGCTGCGCTACGACCTGGTCGCCGTCATGGCGCTGGCCGGCGCGGTGGCGCTCGGCCTCGTGCCGGCGGGCGATGCCTTTCTCGGCTTCGGTCATCCGGCGGTGATCACGGTCGCCTGCGTGCTGATCATCTCGAGCGCGCTGCTGGGCGGCGGGCTGATCGACCAGATCGTGCGCCTGCTCAAGCCGCTGCGCGGCCGGGAGAACCTGCAACTCGTCTCGCTCTGCCTCTGCTGCGCGGCGCTGTCGGCCTTCATGAACAACGTGGGGGCGCTGGCGCTGATGATGCCGGTCGCCCTGCGCTTCGCCTATCGCGACGGCTACTCGCCGGCCAAGACGCTGATGCCGCTTGCCTTCGGCTCGCTGCTCGGCGGCATGACGACCCTGATCGGCACGCCGCCCAACATCATCGTCTCCGCCTTCCGCGCCTCACGTTTCGAGAGCGGCTATGGCATGTGGGATTTCGCGCCGGTCGGCCTGGCCGTGGCCGTGATCGGCATCGGTTTCATCGTGCTGATCGGCTGGCGGCTGCTGCCGCTCGACCGGCAGGGGCAGGGCGAGAAGGACAAGCTGTTCGAGATCGACGAGTATCTGACGGAAGCGCTCGTGCCGGAGAACAGCAAGGCCGTGGGGGCGAGCGTGCACGCCATCGAGCGCGTGGCCGGCGGCGATCTCACCATCGTCGGCGTCATCCGCGATCAGCGCAAGCTGCTGATCCCCGCCGGCTACGACAGCCTGCGCCAGGGCGACCTCGCACTGCTCGAAGGCTCGCCCGAGGCCATCCAGACGGTGCTCGATGAGTTCAAGCTGGAACTGGTCGGCGATGTCGAACTCTCGCGCGAGGACCTGAAATCCTCCGAAGTCGAAGTGGTCGAGGCGGTGGTGACGCAGGGCTCGCCCTTGATCGGCCGCTCGACCCGCAATGCGCGCCTGCGCACCGACCATGGCCTCAACCTGCTGGCGCTGGCGCGCCATGGCAAGCGTTTCCGCCAGCGCCTCTCCAGCGTGCGCTTCCAGCCGGGCGATGTGCTGATGCTGCAGGGCCGCGCCGAAAAGCTCTGGGAGACGCTCGCCGATCTCAGCCTGCTGCCGCTTGCCGAGCGCGAGATCGCCATGGGCCGCCAGCGCCATCTGCTGCTCTCCGCCGGCATGTTCGCCTTCGCCATCGCGCTGGTGGTGAGCGGGCTGCTGGAAGCCCATATCGCCTTCCTGCTGGCCGTCATCGGCCTGACGCTCGCCCGCGTCATCCAGCCCGACCAGGTCTATGCGGCCGTGGAATGGCCGGTCATCGTGCTGATCGCCGCCATGATCCCGGTCGGCCAGGCGCTGGAGACGACCGGCGTCACCGCGCTGATCGCCGACGGACTGGTCGGCGCCGCCGGCAACTTGCCGGCCTGGGCGCTGCTCGCGGTCATTCTCGTCGTCACCATGTTCGTCTCCGACATCGTCAACAACAATGCCACCGCCGTGCTGATGGCTCCGCTCGCCATCGGCGTCGCCGACCGGCTCGGGGTCAATGCCGACGCCTTTCTCATGGCGGTGGCGGTCGGCGCCTCCTGCGCCTTCCTGACGCCGATCGGGCATCAGTCGAATACCCTGGTGCTGGAGCCGGGCGGTTATCGCTTCGGCGATTACTGGCGCATGGGGCTGCCGCTCGAAGTGATCATCTGCCTGGTCGGCGTGCCGGCGATCCTGATCTTCTGGCCTCTCTGAACCCTTGACAAAACGTATCGTTACCGTATGATGGCCAGCATCGAAAGAGGTGCGGGGGCGCGAACCTTGGAGGTCCGCCCATGCATCCCCGCAAGCTTCCTTGCTTCTTCCTCGCGCCGCTGCTGGCGGCAGGCTTTTTTCTTTCTGGCTGCGCCGATCCGCTACGCGAACTGGCGGAAGCGGGCTATCCGCTGATCGAAGTGGATCGGGCAGAGCTCGATCGTTATCTCGAAGCCCTGCCCCCGGACGGCAGGCCGGAAACATGGGTTGGACCAGGCATGGACCGGCGCTTCGTCTATCGCCTGGCGGCGACATTCGGCGCCGAGTTGCGCCATCGCTACCCGCCCGGTTCAGGCCGCGACGATGTGATCCGGTATCTCGAAAGACGCCGCTTCACTTGCAGGATGACGCTCGACTGGCTGCTGAGCTGCGGCCGGGCGGTGGTTGCCGACCGTTCCAGCCTGATCAAGGGGCCGGACGAAAACCTGTACCTGATCAGGGTCGATGCGCGGATCGTCGGTAGAGGCAGTTCCCGTCAGGTCGCCGGATACCGGATTCTCGGTCTCTGGCCGCTCGACCCCTTCTGGCTGGATATTCCCTTCTGGAGAGAGGAGCCCTGAGAATGAACGACAGATGGCGCATCGAAAGCCGGCAAAAGCGCGTCCTTGGGCTGGGCGGACATAATTACCTCGCCTTGGTGCAGCCCGATGGCAGGGAGAAGTCGAGGATACATGGTCACAATGTTGGTGGTCTGCTGCGAAACGTTCCCGACATCCCGAATCTCGAGGATGTCGATGGCTCGCATGTCATCCTCCGCGAAGGCGATGATCGCGCGATGATCGAGGAAATCGAGCGGATGAGAATCACCGCCGACCGTCTGGTTGGATCTCCGTCGCAGGGAACGGAAGGGTCGGTCAAGTATTCGCTCCTTGGGCCTAACAGCAACTCCCTGCATGATACGGTCCTCAAGCAGCATGGCATCGATCCCGCGAAGCTCCAGCGTCCGAACGGCAAGTGGGCGCCGGGATCGGGCTTCGACCTGCGCGATCCGCAATGGCGTCGCGATCCGGCGGACGGGCTGACCACCGACCCCGCGCGCATGGACGCACCCACCCCGCGCCGGCCGAACGCCGCCGCGCCCGGGATGCCGCGCAACCTGCTGCCGGCCGGGCGCGATCATCTGGTGCAGGCGCTCGAGGCGCGCGCCGCCGAAGCAGGGCAGGCTGCCGCGCGCAGCCCATTCTTGCAGGAGGGCGGGGATGCGCTCTCGCGCGCCATCAATGGCTTCGATGCCCTGTTCGAGCCCGATCCGGCGCTGAGCGACGAAGTCAATCTGGCGCGGCGGCGGGCGAGCCTCACCGGCTTTGCCCGGCAATATCCGAAGGACCATCCGATCCGCCAGCGCATCGGCGCCATGGTGGCTGGCGCCCCGCTCTGAAAAATACTTGACAAAACGTATCGTTCAGGTATAATACACACCATCGCAAGAAGCGGGATTTTCCAATGCAGCAGGATCTGAGCGCGGCGGCTTCGGCCGCCGCCGGCGTTTTCGCGCGCCCGACCATGGAGGAGAGCCGGCTGAAGGCGATCCTTAACGCCCATCTCGACGACAGTATCGGCCTCGGCGAGGGGCGGCTCGCCGCCTTCCGCCGCGAGGCGCTGCGCTACTATCGCGGCGAGCCCTTCGGCAACGAGGTGGAGGGCCGCAGCCAGGTGGTGAGCCGCGATCTGGCGCATGCGGTGGAGAGCCTGATGCCATCGCTGGTCAAGGTCTTCACCGCCGGCGACGAGGTGGTCAAGTTCGAGCCGGTTGGGCCCGAGGACGAGGCCGCCGCCGCCCAGGCGAGCGACTATGTCAACCATATCTGGAACCGCCAGAACGAGGGCTTCCGCAACTTCTACGCCTGGTTCAAGGATGCGCTGCTCTTCCGTCTCGGCGTGGTGAAGATCTGGTGGGAGGAGCGGGCGGAAAGCGCGCAGGAAGCCTACGAGGGCCTCACCGAGGCGCAACTCGCCCTGCTCGCCGCCGATCCGGAGGTGCGCATCGTCGAGACGCGCCCGAGCCGGGTCGCGCCGCCGCCCGCCCTCCTGCCCGGCCTGCCGCCCGCGCCGCTCTTCGATGTCGTGCTGCGGCGCACGGCGAACCGCGCCCGGGTGCGCATCGCGCCGCTGCCGCCCGAGGAATTCGCCATCGCGAGCGGCGCCACCTCGCTCGAGGACCGGCCTTTCTGCGCCCATCGCACGCGCCGGCGCATCGGCGATCTGGTGGCGATGGGCCATGACCGGGCGGCGCTGCTGCGCCTCGCCGGAGCCGGCGCGCTGCCGGGCGGGGAAGCGGCGGCGCGGCGGGAGGCGCAGGGGTTGGGCGCGGGTTCCTTCGCGCCGGCGGCAGGCGAACTCGATCCGAGCCTGCGCGAGGTCACGGTGACGGAAGCCTGGCTCAGCGTCGACTGGGACGGCGATGGCATCGCCGAATATCGCCGTATCCTCGCGGCGGGCGAGCGGGCCGAACTGATCCTCGCCAACGAGGAGGCGGACGACAATCCCTTCGCCGCGCTGACGCCGATCCTGATGCCCCATTCCTTCGTCGGCCAGTCGATCTCCGACCAGTGCATGGACCTGCAGCTCATCAAGTCGACGCTCTGGCGACAGATGCTGGACAACCTCTATCTCGCCAACAATCCGGAGAAGGAGGTGGTCGCGTCGGAGGTCAACCTGGACGACCTTCTGACCTCGCGCCCGGGCGGGCTCAAACGCGTGCGCCAGCCCGGCATGATCCGCGTGCTGCAGACGCCCTTCACCGCCGCCGCCTCCTTTCCGATGCTGGAATATGCCGACGGCGTGCTGGAGAGCCGCACCGGCATCACCCGCTACAACCAGGGCCTGCACGCCGACACGCTGAACCGCACCGCGACCGGCATCAACATCATCAGCAATGCCGGCCAGCAGCGGCCCGAACTGATCGCCCGCGTCTTTGCCGAGACCGGCGTCAAGCGTGCCTTCCGGCTGATCCTGCGCCTGGTCTGCCGCCATCAGCGCCAGGCGGAGATGGTTCGCCTGCGCAACCGCTGGGTCGAGATGGACCCGCGCGGCTGGAAGGACGGCATGGATGTCTCGGTGACGGTCGGGCTCGGCACCGGCAGCAAGGAACACCGCCGCGCTGGCGCGCGAGCGCGAGCGACTTGCGGCGGAGCGTCGCGCGCTCGGCCTCGCCGATCCGCCGGCGGCTTTGTCGCGCCGGCGCGACCCCGCCAATGCCGTCAGCGGCACCGGGGCTCCGGCGGACGAACGCGTGACATATCTTGGCGCGCTTGGCTTCGACGAAGCGGAGATTACCGGCCTGCTGCAGGGGCCGGCCGCCGCCATCGTCGAGCAGGCGCTTGCCTACCGGCGCGGCCGGGACGAAGCGGCGCGGCGCGGCGCGGACAAGGCTTCGATGCCCCCCGCGCGGCCGGCCGCAGGTTCGCCGGCGCCGGACCGGCTCGCCGAAATGAAAGCGCGGGCAAGAGCGGGCGGCGAGCGCGAGCGCGCCGCCTACATCATGGCAAAACTCGGACTGGAGTGACAGAACATGAGCGTCGTCGCAAACACGTTCACCACTTTCGATGCCATCGGCAATCACGAAGACCTGGCGGAGGTGATCTACGACATCTCGCCGACCGACACGCCCTTCCTCGCCCTGTGCGAGACGGTGAGCGCCACCAGCACGCTGCATGAATGGCAGACCGAAACGCTGGCCGCCGCCGGACCGAACGCGCAGATCCAGGGCGACGAGATCGCCTTCCAGCCGGTGCAGCCGACCCGGCGCGTCGGCAACCGCACGCAGATCAGCCGCAAGGAGGCCATCGTCTCCGCCACCCAGAACGTGGTGAACGCGGCCGGCCGCCAGCGCGAGATCGTGCACCAGCTCCTCAAGAAGTCGAAGGAGCTCAAGCGCGACATGGAGTTCGTGCTGACCGGAAACCAGACGCCGGTCATGGGCAGCGGCGCGCTCGCCCAGCAGCTCCGCCCGCTCTGCGGCTGGTACGAGACGAACGCCTCGCGCGGCACCGGCGGCACCAGCGGCACGGCCACCGGCGAGGCGGGCGATGGCGAGACGCGGCCGCTCACCGAGGCATTGCTCAAGCCCGTGCTCCAGCGCGTCTGGACCGCGGGCGGCGAGCCCTCGGTGGTCATGGTGGGCCCCTATAACAAGACGGTGGTTTCCGGCTTCACCGGCAATGCCACGCGCTTCGACAGCTCGGAAGACAAGAAGCTGGTGGCGACGATCGATGTCTACGAGAGCGACTTCGGCGCACTGCGCGTCGTGCCGAACCGCTTCCAGCGCGAGCGGGACTGCCATGTGCTGAGCGCCGATCTCTGGGGCATCGCCTATCTGCGCCGTCCCGAGACGGTGGCGCTGGCCAAAACCGGCGACCACGAGAAGGCGATGATCGTCACCGAATACACGCTCGAGGCCCGCAACGAGGCGGGCTCGGGCATCGTCGCCGATCTCGAAGCCGCCTGAGAGAGCGCAGGCGGCAGGAGGGCGCCCGCCCGTCTCCCGGGGCCGGAGGCGGGCGGGCGCAGGCGCGCAACAGCAGCAAGGAATCAAAGCCATGAACCGAGTCTCCACGTCCTTCGCACCGAAGGGCGAAAGCACCATTGCTATCGCGGCCGGGCCCGTCTCGCAGTCGCGCGAGGTCAATCCGGGGCCCGGACGGGCGCGGCGGCTGCGCCTCCTGGTCGAGGGCGACGCGATGGTCTTCGTCGAGCTGACCGGCCCCGGCGGGAGCGCCAGTCCGCTCCATTCCATGCCGTTGCTTCCCGGCTCGGTCAGTATCGTCACCGCAGCGGGCTCCCACCTCGCGGCGGTCACCGCCGGCGGCAGCGCGATGCTCTACGTGACGCCGGGCGAGGGCGCGTGAGATGGGCGCTCGACCGCTCGATGCCCATGGCGGCATGGTGGAATTCCTGCACGAGGATCCCGCCACAGGCCGCTTTGCCATCGAGAGTCGCGCCGAGGTCGGCGCGGTCCTCGAGCGCAACCGGGCGCTGCGCGGCGCGAACGATGGCTATTCGCCTTCGCGCGAGCTGCGCCGCGTCGCCTCGATCCCGCCGATCGTGCAGCTCCTCTGGATCGAGCGCTATGGCGCCGATCCGCTGGCGCCCGGCAACGAGGCGCTGCTGCGCCGGCTGCTCAACAGCAGCGAATGGTCGCATCTCAGGACGTCGGAAGGGAGGTTCTGATGTCGCTTGCCAATTATGACGAGCTGGCGCTTGCGCTCGCCGACTGGATCAATCGCGACGACCTGGCGGGCCGGATCGGCGATTTCGTGACGCTGTGCGAAAGCCGCCTCAATCGCCTGCTCCGCGTCGGCCAGATGGAGCGCGAGGTCGAGTTTGCCTTCGATGGCGGGGCGAGGGACTTCGAGCTGCCGCCCGACTTCCTGGAAGCGCGACTGGTCGCCGTTGCGGAAGGCAGAGGCGGCACGATGCGGCTGCTCGCGCCGGGGAGCCTCGCCGGCGCGCCGGCGCCGGGCGGCTATGCCATCGCCGGGGACCGGCTTCGTTTCGCGCCCGAGGCCGCACGCGGCGGCGGAGCGCGCCTCGTCTACTACGCGGCGCTGCCGCCGCTGGTGCGCGAGGGCAGCAACTGGCTGCTGGCGCGCCATCCGGACATCTATCTCCATGGCGCGCTGGCCGAGGCGGAAGCCTACGTGCGCAACCCGGAGAAGCTCGCCCTCTGGCGCGGCCTGCAGGAGCAGTCGCTGGAGCAGCTTCGCGCCGCCGACCGACTGGCGCGCTGGTCGGGCGGCACGCTCGCCACCGATCCGGCCGTCGCCGGCCGCTGAGACGCGCCATCCAGGAGGTTCCACATGATTCCCTTCGGCCCCCTGCGGACCGACGGCCCGCCGCTGCAGGCGGCACTGCTGGTCGCCAACAATGTGGTGCCGCGCGCCGGCTTCTATGGACCGCTGCGCGCGCTCGCGCCGATTTCGGCGCCGCTGCCCGGCTATTGCCGTGGCGCCTTCTCGACCCGCTCCGGCCAGGTGGCGACCTTCGCCGGCACCGACGAGCGCCTCTACCTGCTGCGCGGCGCCGACTGGCAGGAGGCGGGCGGCCCCTATCCGGTTGCGCCCGAGGCGCGCTGGAGTTTCGCCCTGTTCGGCAATCTGGTCGTGGCCTGCAATGGCGTCGCGCCGCCGCAGAAGTGGCAGATCGGCCTATCGACATCGTTCGAGCCCCTTGGCGGTGCGCCGCCGGTGGCGCGCCATGTCGCGGTGGTGCGCGACTTCGTGGTGCTGGGCGCCCTCACCGGCGCGCCGGCGACGATCCGCTGGTCGGGCATCGACGATGCGGAAAGCTGGGCGCCCTCGCTCGAGTCCCAGGCCGACGGACAGCCGCTGCCCGATGGCGGCGACGTGCGCGGCATCGTCGGCGGCGAGTATGGCGTGATCCTGCAGGCGAACGCGATCCGGCGCATGTCCTATGTCGGCACGCCCTACGTCTTCCAGCTCGACAAGGTCGAGGATAACCGCGGGGTACTTGCCTCTGGCTCCATCGCGAGCTTCGGGCCGTCGCTCGTCTTCTACCTGTCCAACGAAGGCTTCTACGTCACCGACGGCAACGGTCCCTCGCGACCCATCGGCAGCCAGCGCATCGACAAGGCGTTCTTTGCCGAACTCGACCAGGTCAACCTGCATCGCATCTCGGCCAGCGTCGATGCGATCAACAAGCTCTACATGCTGGCATATCCCTCTAAGGCATCGCCCGAGGGCGAACCGGACCGGCTCGTCATCCATAATTTCGAGACCGGGGAATGGACTTTCGCCGATCTCGGCTGCCGTCAGCTCCTGCGCGTGATGAGCGAGGATGCGACGCTCGAGCAGCTCGAATCGCTGGGCCAGTCCGACCTCGACAGCATGCCGGTCAGCCTCGATGCCCGCGTCTGGCAGGGCGGGGCCGTCAGCCTCGCCGCCTTCGACGCGGGGAATCGCCTCGCGGTGCCGACGGGTCCGACGCTGGCGGCGGAACTGGTGAGCGCCGACCTTTCCTTCTTGGGCCCGGAACGCGCCGACCTGCTGGGCGTCCGCGTCCTTGGCCGGGGCGGCGCGCCGCTGGTCAGTGCCAGCGGGCGCGAGCGGTTGCAGGACGAGGCATCCTTCGGCCAGGAGCGGCGGCCGAACCGCGCCGGGCTCGCGCCGCTGCGCAGCGGCGGTCGCTTTCACCGCCTGCGCGTGCGCATGCCGGCGGGCGAGGACTGGCAGGCGCTCCAGGCATGGGAGCCGGCCTACGCGCCGGCGGGAAGCCAGTGAGCGCCCCGCCACTGCGCCCCGGCCCGGCTGACGGGCGCGCCATCGCCCATGCGGTGAACCGCCTCCGCCAGGGCGGGCTCGACGTGATCGGCAGCGTCGAACTCGCTGCCGACCGGACGGAGACGGAGCTGCGCGATTCGCGCATCTCGGGGCTCGGCCTCGTGCTTCTGATGGCGGAGACGGAGGCGGCCGCGCAATCGCTCTCGCGGCTGCATGTGCGGATCGAAGGGCGGGGCCGCGCGGTCATCGTGCATCCCGAACCCGCCGCCGGCCGGTGCTTCCGCTATGCGGTGCTCGGATGATCCGCCTGCTGGCACCGGCCGAGGTGGCGGCGCGCTGGCCCGAGATCCGCCCGCACATGGAACGCGCCCTCGCGCGCGGCATCGCCACCCACGGGCCGGCAGACATCCTGGCGGAATGCCTGGATGGCGAGCTCGCCTGCTTCGTCGCCGAGGACGCATCGGGTTCGATCCTCTGCGCGATCATGGCGGAGATCGTCGCCTATCCGGCGGGCCGGCATTGCGTTCTCGCCTGGGCGGGCGGGCGCGCGCTCGGCCGCTGGCGGCGGGCGATGCTGGAGACCATCGAAGGCTGGGCGCGCGCACAGGGGGCGCGGCGCCTCGAATGTTTCGGCCGGGCCGGATGGCGGCGTGTCGCCGGCTTCCGTGCCGTCGGCCTGCATCTAGCGAAGGAGTTGTGAGGCATGTCGGGAAAACCCTCGAAGCAGAAACTCAAGCATCAATCGGTGACGACGCCGTGGAAGCCGCAGATCCCCTACCTGACGGATGGCTTCGCCGCGGCGCGCGAACAGGTCCTCAACAACCCGCGCCAGTATTACCAGGGACCGACGCTCGCGGGCTTCACGCCTGAGCAGGAAGATGCCCTTTCGCGCATGGCGGCGCGCGCGCGGGAAGGATCGGCGGCGACGCGCAATGCCGGATCGCATCTCGCTTCGGTGCTGGACGGGACCTACCTGCGGGCGGGAAATCCGCATCTTCAAGGTGCGATCGAGGCAGCCTCGCGTCCGCTGGTCGATGGCTACCGCCAGGCGGTCAGCGGCATCGGCGCCGGCTTCGCGCGCGCCGGCCGCTACGGCTCGCATGCGCAGGCCTTCGCCGAGGGCCAGGCGCAGAGCCTGCTGGCGCGCCAGCTTTCCGATCAGGCGGCGGGCCTCGCCCATGCCGACTACTCGGCCGAACGACAGCGCATTCTCGATGCGGCACGGCTCGCGCCCGAGGTGGCGCAGGCCGACTATGCGGATGCCGACCGGCTCTTTCAGGTCGGCGCGGCACGTCAGGCGCAGGCCCAGTCGGAGATCGATGCCGCGCGCGAACGCCACGATTTCGACGAGAACGAGGCATGGGACCGGCTGCTGCTCTACATGCAGCTGGTCGGCGGCCATTATGGCGGCACGACCAGCGGCTACCAGACCGCGCCCGGGCCCTCGAAGCTCGACAATGCGCTGAAATACGCGCAGGTGCTGGAAAGCTTTACCCGCTCCAACAAGAACGTCTCCGACAGCGCCGCCAACTTCAAGTTCCTGGGAAGCTGAGGCGAAGGGAAGGAAGAGAACGATGCCCGATATCAGGCACTGGAAGAAGGATCCCGCCGGCAACGCCATCGCCGGCCCGATCAACTGGTCGGAAGGCATGCCGCCATCGCTTGTGAACGATTCGGCGCGCGCCATGATGGCCGACCTGCGCGGACAGTTCGAGGACGATGGCTGGCTGGTGCGCGGCGACCAGGCGAGCTATCTCGCCGCCGACCGCATCGCCGTGCCGGGCGATCTGCGCCCGGTCTATCACGTCGGCCGGCGCGTGCGGGCCGTGGGTGCGCTGACCGGCCGCATCTTCGGCACGATCGCCTCGGTCCAGCTCGATGCAGGCGGCGTGACCTCGTTCCAGATCGCATGGGATGGCGGCACCTTGCGCAACGAACCGCTCGAGGTCGCCATCGGCATGCTCGCGATGGAAGGCCGTCCGGCACCCGGTCTCCATGCCCCGCGCGGCGTGCCCGACCGGGCGCTGCCACGCTTCGATGGCACCAGCGGCGAGAAGCTCGTGCCAAGCGGCGTCGTCCTGCAAACCGACAACAAGCTGGTGCTGCCGGGATCGCTGCAAGTGACCGGGCAGATCGCGCTCACCAGTCACATCGCGGTCGGCGGCCGGGTGGATGAATCCTATGGCGGCACGGTGGTGTCCGGAACCCTGACCAACCTGCTGATCGTTTCCGGCAACTTCGTCAACGTGTCGGGGAACGCCACGATCGAGGGTTTCGGCGTCGGTCAGGCGGGACTGCGCCGCGTCCTGCGCTTCACGGGCGCCCCGCTGCTGCGCCAGGGCAACCTGCTGCTGCCGGGTGGAAGGGATCTCCAGTGCCGGGCGGGCGATGTCGCCTGCTTCATTTCCACGGGTGACGGCGTCTGGTTCTGTGCAAGCTTCGAGCGCGCGCACGGGATGCCGGCGGTGGTCAATCGCGTGCGCGTCACCAATGCCGATCATCTCGCCGTCTCCGCAAGCATACCGTCGGACGATACGATCCCGCAGAGCTACGAGGGCACGCAGATTCTCTCGGCGACGATCACGCCCTATGCGTCAACCTCGCGTCTTGCCATCCGCGTCAGCGGCGTGGCGACGCCCGCGGCGGCCGACCGCCTGACCATCGCGCTGTTCCGGGACTCAGGGTTCAATGCCATCGCCGCGAGCCACGTCTGGTGCACAGCGGGCGGCGCGGCGATCAACGGCTTTCTCGAACACGAGGAACCGGCGAACTCCGTGGCCGCCACCACCTTCAAGGTGCGCATCGGCGTGCAGGACGACACCTGGCGCCTGAACGGCACCAATACCAGCCGCCTCATGGGCGGTGTCCAGCGCTGGAGCCTTCTGGTCGAGGAAATTCCCTGAACTCAGATCGTGGAGCGGCATCATGTGGGAGAACTGGATCGCCACCGCGCTGGCGCTGACCGGACTGGTCGCCACCTTCATCCGGCTCGGCGTGGAGGCAGGCCGGCGCGAACAGGAGGTGCAGGCGCTGCGGGCGGACCTGCATCGCCTGTGGTCCGGGCTGACCGAGATCAAGACCTCGCACGCGGAGTTCCGCGTGCGGGTCGCAGAGAGCTACGTCACCAACGAAAGACTGAACCGGCTGGAGGCCACCATCGCCGACACGCTGGTGCGCCTCGAGCAGAAGATCGACCGGCTCGCCTTGCGGCAGGCCGCGGAATGACGTTGAGGAGACATCCATCATGCTGGCCCTGCTGACCGCGGTATTCGGCTTTCTCGCGCCGCTCCTGCCGGAGCTGATCCGGCAATGGCAGCGGCGTCAGGAACTGCGCCACGAAGCGGAGATGCTGAAGCTCCGCCTCGATGCCGCCGGGCGCGAACACCTCTGGCGCATGGAAGAAATCGGCGCGCGCGCCGATGCGGCGGAGGCCGCTACGTTGCGCCTGCCGCCCGTCTCCTTCGGCGTGCAGCTCCTCGATGCCGGGGCGAGGGCGGGTTTCGGTCCGGCGCCGCTCCTGCCGGCCTTCTATCTCTTCGCCCTGCTCGATCTGCTGGCGGGACTGGTGCGCCCGGCGGTGACCTACGCCGCCTTCGGTCTCTATGCGGCGGTCAAGTGGGCGCAGTACCGGATGTTTTTCCAGCTTTCCTCGGACATGGGCGTGGCGGAGGCGCTGCTGCGCATCTGGCGCGAGGAGGATCTGGCGGTGCTCACCCTGTGCCTTTCCTACTGGTTCGGGCACCGGGCCGCCAAGCAGGCCTTCGGCGGCTCCGCCTCCTCGATGGAGCGCGCGCGGTGAGCGTGGCGGCGCTCGACATGGCGAAGGCACTGGCGCAACGTTTCGAAGGACTGCGCCTCGTTGCCTATCACGACGCGGCCGGCTTCCCGACTCAAGGGTACGGGCGGCTGCTGGCGCGCGAGCGATTCGGCGATCTTGCCCGCTTCCCGCCAATCGACGAGGCGACCGCGGATGCCTGGCTCGCCGAGGATCTTGCCCTCGCGGCGCGGGCGCTGGCGCGGCTCTGCCCGGTGCCGCTCGCAGACGGGCAGCGCGCGGCGCTGATCGACTTCGCCTTCAACCTCGGTGCGGGAAATCTTCAGGCATCGGCACTGCGGCGGATGGTGATCGAAGGGCGCCACGGCGAGGTGCCGGCCGAACTGATGCGCTGGGTGCATGCGGGCGGCGTGCGCCTCGCCGGTCTCGTCCGCCGCCGGCGCGAGGAGGGCGAGGTCTATGCCGCGGCGTGAGGCCGCGAGACCAGCCGTTCGAAGGCCAGCGCCGAGAGCAGGCCAAGCAGGACCCAGAAGACCAGATTGACCGTGAGGGTCGCGACGGCGAATTCCGCCGCCAGTTCCGGCGGCGCGCTGCCGCTGCCCTCGGGCCAGGGCAGCCGCCAGAGATGGGGCAGCGCAAGCAGGGTGGCACCGGCCACCTTCCAGGCGCGCCGCCGCGCGAAGGCGATGGCGAGCAGGCCGCCGGCGGTCGCGGCGGCGGTGGCGATCCACCAGAGCTGACGGAGTGCCAGATCGGGCACGACCGCCCCGGGGAGTTCCGGCGGCAAGCCGAGGGAGGGCGCCAGCACGAAGGCAGCGTAGCCGCCAAGGCCCCAGGCGAGGCCGCGCGGGCTGGCGAGACCCATGAGGCCGTAGCCGGCGAGCAGCAGCAGGGCATAGCCGATGCCCGCCAGCAGATTGGCGAGCAGGCCGGTTGCCATGCGCGGCAGGCCCGGTCGTTCGGGCGGTGCGAGCGGGGTTGCGCCGCCCTGTTCGTGCCGCTCGGCCTCGATGATGAGGGGGAGCTGGCGCGCGGCCTGCAGGCCGGTCAACGCCAGGGCGGAAAGTATCCCGGCAAGCAGCGCGGCCAGCAGGAAGCGGACCGGCAGGCGCACCATCATCTGCCTGGCTTCAATGGCACGGGAAGGTCAGGGCGTGACGAGAATCGTGTGCCGCCGCATGCAGCGCGTCCGGTCCGGCGAAACCGACGCCCCAGACGAGCAGGAGGCCGAGCGCGCCGGTCAGAAGGGCTGCGCGCACCATCGCAGCCCGCTGCTCCGGCAGGGTGGTGGGCGGGACGGGACGGGTCAGGCTGGTGCTGGTCATGCCGGGACGGCTCCCTTGCTTCCGGACCACTTCCGGGCGGTCTGGTTCCGGCGCCGATTATCCGTCATGTCGCTGCCCCAAGGCAATGCGTCCGGCGGTGTGATGAACGACATGTGAGGCTCGCGCCCGTCCCTCGTCCGCCTTAATATGGATGCCGCGGGCAAGGAGGGGCCGAGGGCACGCATGTCGATCGTCGAACAGTTCAGGTATGCCCTTGGGCGGCTCACCTGCCTTCCGGTCCGCAGCCGCGTGCCCGCCGGGGGCATCGTCGAGGCGACGACGGTGCTGCCCCTGGTGGGACTGATTGTCGGCTTTCTCGTCGCACTTGTTTTCGCCCTCAGTTTCTATTTCGGGCTGAACTCCTTTCTTTCGGCGCTGATCGCGGCGATTGCCCTGACCGGACTGCATGCCGGGCGGCCCGAACACGGTCTCTGCCGTTTCGTCGAGGCCCTGCCCGGCCCGGGGCCCGAGGCGCGGCTGCTGCGGCTGCGCGGCGAAACGCTGGGCGCGCCGGCGGTGATCGCGCTGGTGGCGATGTTCCTGCTGCGCGCCGCGGCGCTCACCGCGCTGGGCGCGCCGATGCAGGTGTTCAACGGACTGATCGCGGCCACCACGCTTGGCCTCGCCATGGTGGCTTTCGCCACTTACATGCTGCCTTCCGCGATCGGCTTCGATGCAGCGACCAGGCCGGGCGAAAGTGGCGCGGGCGAGGCGGAGCGGGATCGCCCCGATCCGGTCGAGCTGGCCTGGGCGCTGCTCATCGGCGCCATCGTCGCGGTTCTCGCGCTTGGCTTCGGCACGGCGCTGGCGGCCTGTCTCGCCGCGATCGCGGCGAGCCTCGCCGTACTGGCGCTGGCGCAGGCGCGGCTGAACGGGCGCACCGACGAGGTGCTGGGCGCGGTGCAGGTTTCGGCGGAGATCGCCGCGCTGCTTGCCGCCATCGCAGTGGTCGGAGCCGTCGAGTAATCCACCAGAGGAAACAGGCAGGAGAATGCGGATGTCGTTGCACAAGAATCTGATCGCGGGCGCCTGGGTCGAGGGACAGGGAGAGACGCGCAACGTCAATCCTTCCGATACGGCGGACCTGGTCGGTATCTATGCGCAGGCTTCCGCGCAGCAGGCGGCGGATGCGGTCGAGGCGGCACGGCGCGCCTTCCCCGCCTGGTCCACCGGATCGATCCAGGCACGCGCCGACATGCTCGATCGCATCGGCACGGAGATTCTGGCGCGCAAGGACGAGCTTGGCCGGTTGCTCTCGCGTGAGGAGGGCAAGACGCTGCCCGAGGGCATCGGCGAGGCGACGCGCGCCGGCCAGATCTTCCGTTTCTTCGCCGCCGAGGTGGTGCGCGTGCAGGGCGAGAAGCTCGCCTCGGTCCGGCCGGGCGTCGAGGTCGAGATCACGCGCGAGCCGCTTGGCGTGATCGGCATCATCACGCCGTGGAACTTCCCGATCGCCATTCCCGCCTGGAAGATCGCGCCGGCGCTTGCCTATGGCAACTGCGTTGTCTTCAAGCCGGCGGATCTGGTGCCGGGTTCGGCCTGGGCGCTCGCCGAGATCATCCAGAGAGCCGGGCTGCCGGAGGGCGTCTTCAATCTGGTGATGGGCCGCGGCTCGGTGATCGGCCAGGCGCTGCTCGACAATCCGAAGGTGACCGGCATCAGCTTCACCGGATCGGTCGAGACCGGGCGCCGCGTCGCGCAACATGCCGTGGCGCGCATGGCGAAGGTTCAGCTCGAGATGGGCGGCAAGAATCCGCTGATCGTGCTCGACGATGCGGCGCTCGACGTGGCGGTCAACTGCGCCGTGCAGGGCGCCTACTACTCGACCGGCCAGCGTTGCACCGCGTCGAGCCGGCTCATCGTCACCAAAGGCATCCATGACCGCTTCGTCGATGCGATGGTCGAGAAGCTCAAGTCCCTGAAGGTCGACGATGCGCTCGCGGCAGGCACCGATATCGGCCCTGTGGTCGATCAGGGCCAGCTCGAGAAGGACCTGGACTATGTCGATATCGGCGTCAAGGAAGGGGCGAAACTCGCCTACGGCGGCCAGCGCCTCAACCGCGCGAAGAACGGCTTCTACATGGCGCCGGCGCTGCTGACGGCGACGGAGAACCGGATGCGGGTCAATCGCGAGGAAATATTCGGGCCGGTGGCGAGCGTCATCGCGGCGCGCGACTACGAGGAAGCTTTGGCCATCGCCAACGATACCGATTTCGGCCTCTCGGCCGGCATCTGCACCACTTCGCTGAAGCATGCTTCCCATTTCAAGCGCCACGCGGAGGCGGGCATGACCATGGTCAACCTGCCGACCGCGGGCGTGGACTACCATGTGCCTTTCGGCGGCAGGAAGGGGTCGAGCTACGGCCCGCGCGAGCAGGGCCGATACGCCGTGGAATTCTATACCACCGTCAAGACGTCCTACACCGCGCCCTGACCGCGCCAGCGGCGCAGGCGTTCGATCTGCTCGCGGCTCGCGGCGTCCGGCTGGACGGCTGGCGGCCGTCCTTCGAGGGCCGGAAGCAGGCCGCCGGCGAGCTGCTTGCCCAGTTCGACGCCCCACTGGTCGAAGGAATGGATGTTCCAGACGATGCCCTGCACGAACACCTTGTGTTCGTAGAGAGCGATCAGCATGCCGAGCCGGCGCGGGTCCAGCGTCTCGAACAGAATCGTGTTGCTCGGCCGGTCGCCAGGAAAGACCTTGTGCGGGAGCAGCTTCTCCAGTGCCTCGCCGGCCAGGCCCTGCGCCACGAGTTCGGCGCGCGCCTCTTCCTCGGTCCGTCCCTGCATCAGCGCCTGCGCCTGCGCGAGAAGATTGGCGAGCAGGATGCGGTGATGATGGTCGAGCCCGTGCTGCGCGCGGGCGGGCGCCAGGAAGTCCGCCGGCACGATGGTGGTTCCCTGATGGAGGAGCTGATAGAAGGCGTGCTGCCCGTTGGTGCCGGGCTCGCCCCAGACGACCGCGCCGGTGGCGTGCGGCACGATCTCTCCGCGACGCGAGACGCGCTTGCCGTTGCTCTCCATCTCGAGTTGCTGAAGATATGCGGGGAAACGGGCGAGCGACTGATCGTAGGGGAGAATGGCCTGTGTATGGCGGCCCAGGAAATTGATTTGCCAGACGCCAAGGAGGGCGAGGAGGACTGGTATGTTGGTTTCGGGCGGCGCCTCCCGGAAATGCCGGTCCATCGCGGCAGCGCCGGCGAGAAATTCGCGAAACCTTTCGGCGCCGATGGCGATGGCGATGGGCAGGCCGATGGCCGACCAGAGCGAATAGCGACCGCCAACCCAATCCCAGAAGCCAAACATGTTGGCCGGATCGATGCCGAACCGCTCGACTTCCACGCGGTTCGTCGAGACGGCGACGAAGTGATGCGGTATCGCCGCCTCGCCCAGCCTTTCCACCAGCCAGGCGCGTGCCGTCGCGGCGTTGGTCATGGTCTCCTGCGTGGTAAAAGTCTTGGAAGCGATGATGAAGAGCGTGCTTTCCGGATCGCTTTCCGCCAGCGCCCGGGTGATGGCGGTGCCATCGACATTCGCGACGAAGGCAAAGTCGATCCCCTTGTGCCGGTATGGCGAGAGCGCATCGCAGGCCATCGCCGGCCCGAGATCGGAGCCGCCGATGCCGATATTGACGACCCGCGCGATGCGCCGCCCCGTCGCACCTGTCCATGTGCCGCCGCGCACCTGTTCGGCGAAGGCGAGGAAGCGGTCCAGTGTCGCATGCACCTCGGCCATCACGTCGATGCCGCCCAGCAGAAGGGGCCGGTCTCGCGGCGCGCGCAGCGCCGTATGAAGAACGGCGCGGTTCTCGGTGGCGTTGATGCGCTCGCCGCGGAACATGCGTTCGGTCCAGTCCGCAACCCCGGCCGCTTCCGCGAGAGCGAGAAGCAGCGAGAGGGTGCGATCGGTCACCGGATTGCGCGAATAGTCGAGCGCCAGTCCGTCGAGTTCGAGCGTATAGCGCCGCGCCCGCGCCGGATCGCTTGCGAAAAGGTCGCGGAGATGGGTGCCGGCCAATTCCTGACGATGCCGCGCGAGGGCTTCCCAGGCCGCGGTGAAGGCGGGCTCTGCCGATCTCATCGCAGGCGGCTCAGTCCGCTTCGCCGCCGAGCGGCCAGATCGTCGGCCGGGCCTTGCGATACTCGAACGACTTGAGGTCCAAGGTCAGGGTTCCCGGTGGATTTAGATAGATCACCTCCTTCGCGATCGGCGCGAAGGCGGCGTAGAAATGCTGGCTCGACTTCACGACGATCAGCTTCTTGTCCTCGAGCGTGATGCCGAGACCGGTGAACAGATCGGTCCCGGTTGCCTGGCAGCGGCTGGAATTGAGCACGATGTCGATACCCTCGACGCGGATCGCGGCCGCGTCGCCCACCATCTGCCGGGCCTGGCCGAAACTCTGGGTATGGCCTTCCACCAGTTTCAGCACCTCCGCCTCGACATCGAGCGGCACGCCCGACGTCGGACCGACCTTGCCGCCGATGCGCAGGCGCAGCTTCGCGCCCTCGCCGGCATCGAAGCAGAATCGCACAGCTATCGGATCCCACATCGGGGCGAGCGCGGCGCCGCGCACGCGACGGCGCAGAAGTTCGGCCAGAACGAAGGTGGAGTCGCTCGGCGCCCCGCCGCCGGCATTGTCCGCGGTGTCGGCAAGTACGATCGGCGCCACGGCGCTGGAGAGCGCCCGGTCCAGTCCCTCGCCGAGGGAGACGCCGCGCGCGGCCGCATGCCCGCGCATCGCCTGCAGCTCGCGGCCGAGTTCCTCGGCAAGCCGCGCCGCCCTGGCGCGGTCGCCATCGCCGATCACCAGCAGGCGCGTGCCGAGATCGGGCACGTCGCCCCAGGGGAAGCCATGGGCGACCGAGATCGACAGGATCCCGTCCTTGCCCTCCAGCGCCTTGATCCGCTCGACGAAGCCGCGCATCGGCTCGACCGGCGTGTGGAACATGTCGATCATCTGGCAGTCGAATGCCTCCATGACCGGCTGGCGGTCGCCCGAGGCGGCGGCGGCGCAGATATCCACCAGCTCGAAGCCGCGTTCGACGAAGTCCGTATGAGGATATTCCTTGAAGCAGACGATGGCCGTGGCGTGCTCGAGCATGGCCGGTGTCAGGTGGCAGTGCGGATCGAGTTCGGCCCCGACCGGAACCTTCGGGCCGACGATCTCGCGCACCCGCCGCAGCAGGTCGCCCTCGCAATCGTCGTAGCCCTCGGCGACCATGGCGCCATGCATGCCGAGGACCACCATGTCCACCGGCATCGCCGCCCGCAGATCGTCGAGAATCAGGTCGCGGAGCTGCTCGTAGACCTTGCGCGTGGTCGGTCCGGCCGGCTGGGCGAAGGCGCACAATCCCTCGATCACCACCCAGTTGCGTTCCTTCGCGCGCTGCCGGGCCGCCCAGAGCGGCCCGGTAAAGAGCATGGGCCGATCGGGGTGCTGGCCGGCGGGGGCGTAGAAGGTGTCCTTGAACACCGACATGCCGGTCGGGATCGGCGAGAAGGTGTTGGTCTCGGTGCCGAGCGTGGCGGTGAAGACGCGCATGTCCGTTCCCTGAATACTTTGTCAGATCTTCTCCAGCCCGCACCAGTCCGCCATGAACAGTGCCATGGACTGCGTGATGCGGCGCACGGCTTCGAGGTCGACCCGCTCGTCGAAGCCGTGGATGCTGTCGGCGGTCGGTCCATAGACCAGCGCCGGGATGCCGGCATAGAGGCCGAAGAAGCGCGCGTCCGTGGTGCCGGTTGTGGCGCATTCCTCAAGCGGCGCGCCATCGAAGGCCAGAGCATGCGTCGTTCGCAGCACCGCCTCCGCCTCCTCGCCGCCGCTCAGCACGTATCCCTCCGCCTGGAAGCCGTGATAGCTCACCTCCGGCGGGAAGTTGGCGAGGAAGCGGTTCTCGCGCGCGGCATCGCGGATGCAGGCCTCGATCTCGCGGCGCGCCTCCGCCAGGTCCTTGCCCGGCGTCATGGCGACGCGCACGTCGAAGGTGCACCATGCCGGCACCGAGGAAGGCCAGTCGCCGCCCTCGATGCGGCCGACATTCAGGTTGATCGGGTGTTCCACATGCCGGAAATGCGGATGCTGCCGACATTCCAGGTTCCAGCGTTCCTCGAGCCGGTGCAGCGCCTGCATCAGCCCGAACGACGCCTCGATGGCATTGGCGCCGTTGCCGGCCTCGCGCACATGCACGGGCAGTCCGCGCACATGCACCTGGAACCACATGACGCCGACCTGGGCACGGATCATCTGGTTCCACATCGGCTCAGGGATCAGCGCCGCCTCGGCGCGGTAGCCGCGGGCGAGACAGGCGAGGGCGCCATTGCCCGTGCATTCCTCCTCGACGACCGACTGGAAATAGACATCCGCCGCCGGCCGGAAGCCAAGCCGCCTCAGCGCATCCAGCGCGTGCAGCATCCCGGCTATCCCCGCCTTCATGTCGCCGCTGCCCCGGCCATAGAGCCAGTCGCCCTCCCGCCAGGGTTCGAAGGGCGGGCGCTTCCACATGTCCAGCGGCCCGACCGGCACCACGTCGATATGGCCGTTGAGGATCAGGCTGCGGCCTTTCGCATTGCCCGCGCGGTGGGCGCCGACGACATTGAAGGCATTCTCGTAGCTCACCGCGACCGGAGAGAAACCCGGCAGGTGCGCGATATCCTCGACGCGGACCTGCCAGCGATCGACCGCCAGGCCCCGCTCGCGCATGGCAGCGGCGACGAAGTCCTGCGCCGTGTGCTCCGCCCCGCGCAGCGAGGGATGTTTCACCAGTTCGGCAGTCAGCTCGACCTGCTCGTCGAAGCCTTGATCGACCGATTTCATGATGTCGAGCGCCAGTTGCCGGTCCAGCATTTCCTCAAATCCCCGCGCCATTTACCGCCGCCGTTAAGCTTAACATTGCGTGCCGGGAAATGCGTGAAGAAGATTGGCGAAGGCCCGCAACGGCGATAGTCTCTTGCCCCGGAAAACGACGGGGGCTGGATATGGACGGGACGCCGGACCAGGCGGACCTGGTGATCAGGAACGGCACGGTCATCGACGGCACCGGCGCGCCGCGCCGCGCCGCCGACATCGCGGTGCGCGGTGCGCGGATCGCCGCGCTCGGCGCGCCGGGCACGCTGTCCGGCCGAACGGAAATCGACGCCACCGGGCGCATGGTCGCCCCGGGCTTCATCGACGTGCATACCCATGACGACGCGGCCCTGATCGACACGCCGGACATGAGCATGAAGGTGAGCCAGGGCGTCACCACGGTCATCACCGGCAATTGCGGCGTCAGCGCCGCGCCGATCCTGATCGACCGCGCGCCGCCGTCCGTGCTCGGCCTCGTTTTCAAACGGCCGCAGGCCCTTTCCGACCGGCTGGCGGAGTATGTGGAGAAGGTGCGGGCGGCGGCGCCGGCGGTGAACGCCGCCTTCCTGATCGGCCATTCCACCCTGCGCATGGACACGATGGGCGAGGACCTGGACCGTCCGGCCAGCGCGGCCGAGATCCGCCGCATGCGCGAGCGCCTCGGAACCGCGCTGGAGGATGGCGCGATCGGCATGTCGAGCGGGCTGTTCTATCCTCCGGCCATGGCGGCGAAGGGCGAGGAGGTGGCCGAGATCGCCGAACCCCTCGGTCCGGCCGGCGCGGTCTATACCGCCCATATCCGCGACGAAGGCGATCACATCGTCGAGGCACTGGAGGAGGCATTCCGCATCGGGCGCCACGCGGGGGCGCCGGTGGTGATCTCGCATCACAAATGCTCCGGCCGCGCCAATTTCGGCCGCACGCGCGAGACGCTGCCGCTGTTCGAGCGGGCGATGCGCGAACAGAAGATCAGCCTCGATGTCTATCCCTACACCGCCGGCTCCACCATCCTGCGCAAGGAGATGGTCACGCGGGCCGAACGCGTTCTGATCACCTGGTCGACGCCGCATCCGGAATTCACCGCCCGCTACCTCGACGAGGTGGCGCGGGAATTCCGGTGCAGCCCGGAAGACGCGGTCGAGCGCCTGCTGCCGGCCGGCGCCATCTATTTCATGATGGACGAGGCGGATGTGCGGCGCGTGCTGCAGTTTCCGGCGGCGATGATCGGCTCGGACGGCATTCCGGGCGACCAGCATCCGCATCCCCGCCTGTGGGGGACCTTCCCTCGCGTGCTCGGCCATTATGCCCGCGATCTCGGCCTGTTCAGCCTGGAGGAAGCGGTCCATCGCATGAGCGGGCTTTCCGCGCGCAACTTCGGCCTCGCCGGCCGCGGCGAGATCCGGGAAGGCGCCTATGCCGACATCGTGATCTTCGACCATGCGACGATCGCCGACCAGGCCACGTTCGAGCATCCGACCCGGCAATCCGCCGGCATCGAGAGTGTCCTGGTGAACGGCGAGATCGTCTGGCAGGCCGGCCATGCGACGGGGCGCCGGCCGGGACGCGCGCTGCTGCGCCAGGAGCTGCAACAGGAAGCGGCGAGGGACTGAGTCATGGATCCGCTGCCGATGCCCGCCATCGATCCTGCCGCGCCGCTGGTCCAGCGGCTGAGCGGCATACCCGGTGCGCCGACCGAACTGGTGCACTGGCATCCCGGCCTGCGCCGCCTGCTCGGCTACTGGCAGGGCCTGTGCGCGGGCAGGCCGCTGCCGCGCCGGGCCGATATCGATCCCGCGGCGATCGGCCCGGACATCCTGCCCAACCTGATGATGCTGGGCCGCGAGCCGGGCTCGGGCCGCTTCCTCTATCGCCTGGTCGGCACCGGCATCGTGCGGGCACGCGAGGGGCTGAGGCCGCAGGACCCGACCGGTCGCTACGTGGACGAGACGCCGCACCGAATGTCGCACGACTGGATTCTGGCCGGCCCGAGCCGCGCGGCGGCGGAGAAGCGGCCGATCTATGACAGCGGTCAATATGAACTCGCGGCCGACCGCGGCGGTCGCTATGAGAGGCTGTCGCTGCCGCTCTCGGCGGATGGCGAGACGGTGGACCGGCTGCTGGTCGGCTTCTTCGCCGGCTGAAGCCAGCCCGTTCAGGCCGCCTCGAACGCCCCGAAATCCCAGTCCTTGCCTGGCGCCGCCGCGAGCAGCGCTCTCGTATATTCATGGCTCGGATTGCTGAAGATTTCCTGCACGCCGCCATATTCGACGACCCGTCCGCGCTCCATCACGGCGACCGTGTCGCAGACCTGGGCGGCGACGCGCAGGTCGTGGGTGATGAAAAGCATGGCGAGCTTCAGTTTCTCCCGGATGTCGTCGAGCAGGCGCAGCACCTGCGCCTGCACCGACACATCGAGCGCCGAAACCGCCTCGTCGGCGATGAGCAGCTCCGGCTCCATGGCCAGCGCGCGGGCGATGCAGATGCGTTGGCGCTGGCCGCCGGAAAACTGGTGCGGATAGCGGTCGAGCGAATTCGGATCGAGCCGCACAAGGTCCATCAGCGCCCGGGCGCGCTGCAGAGCCTCGGCCCGGCCGATGCCGAAATTCATCGGACCCTCGATGATGGAATCGCCGACCGTTCGCCGAGGGTTGAGCGAACGGTATGGGTCCTGGAAGACGATCTGGATCCGGTGCCGGTGGCGGCGAAGCTGGCGGGCGGACAGGCCCGCGAACTCGTCCTGGCCGAGATAGATGCGCCCGCCGGTCGGGTCGATGAGCCGGGCGATGCAGCGCGCCACCGTCGACTTGCCCGAGCCGCTCTCGCCGACGATGCCCAGCACCTCGCCGCGCCGGATCTCGATATCGACATTCTCCGCCGCCCGCACCGCATGGCCCTTGCGCAGAAACGTGCCGCCGCCATAGACCTTCGAGAGACCTTCGGTGCGCAGTACGACCAGCGCGTCCGGATCGCGCGGGCGGCTGTGCGGGATCATGCTGGGTACGGAGGAGATGAGCATGCGCGTGTAGGCATGCTGCGGCCGGCGCAGCAGCGTTTCGGTCTCGCCGAACTCCACCAGTTCGCCGAGCCTCAGCACGGCGACGCGGTCGGCGATCTCGCTCACCACCCCGAAATCATGGGTGATGAACAGCACGCCCGTGCCGCGCGCGCGCTGGATCTCCTTGATCAGCTCGAGAATCTGCGCCTGCGTCGTCACGTCGAGTGCCGTCGTCGGCTCGTCGGCGATGAGAAGCGTCGGCTCCAGGATCAATGCCATGGCGATCATGATGCGCTGGCGCTGGCCGCCGGAAAGCTGGTGCGGATAGGAGGCATAGACGCGCTCCGGATCCGGCATGTTCACCTGCGCCAGCATCTCAACGATGCGCCGCCGCCGCTCCGCATTGTCCAACTTCGTGTGCGTGCGCAGCACCTCGTCGATCTGGTCTCCGCAGGTCATGACCGGGTTGAGGGCCGTCATGGGCTCCTGGAAGATCATCGACATGCGGGTGCAGCGCAAATCGCGCAGCCGCTCCTCGCTCGCCGCCAGCAGGTTTTCGCCCTCCAGGGCGATCGAGCCATTCACCGCCCTGAGCGCACGCGGCAGCAGGCCCATGACCGCCTGGGCAATGACGGACTTGCCCGAGCCGCTCTCGCCGACCAGGCAGACGATCTCGCCCGGATTGACGGTGAAGCTCACCTTCTCGACCGCGTGGCGACGGTCGCCATCGCGCGGCAGTTCGATGCTGAGGTCACGGACGTCGAGGACGGGCTGCACGGCGTCAGATCCTCTTGCTCATGCGCGGGTCGAGCGTGTCGCGCAGCCCGTCGCCCAGCATGTTGATGGCGAGCACCGTCACCGCGAGGAAGACGCCGGGATACATGATGTTGTGCGGATGAATGCGGAACAGCACGCGCCCCTCCGCCATGATGTTGCCCCAGGTCGGCGTCTCGGGCGGAATGCCGATGCCGAGGAAGCTCAGGATCGCCTCGACCAGGATCGCCGAGGCGCAGATGAAGGTGGCCTGCACGATGATCGGCGCCATGGTCTGCGGCATGATGTGCCGCACCAGGATCAGCGGCGTCGGCGTGCCGACCGAGATCGCCGCCTCGACGTAGGGCTCCTCGCGCACGGACAGCACGACCGAGCGCACGAGGCGCACGACGCGCGGGATCTCGGGGACGACGATGGCGAGAATCACGGTGAAAAGCCCGGCGCCCCAGAGCGAGACCAGGCCGATCGCGAGCAGGATGCCGGGTATGGCCATGAGGCCGTCCATCACCCGCATGATCACGCCGTCGAGCCAGCGGATATAGCCGGAGATCAGGCCGATGAAGAGTCCGACGATCACCGAAATGGCGGCCACCGTTACGCCGACCACCATGGAGATGCGCGCGCCATAGATCACGCGGCTGTAGATGTCGCGGCCGAGACTGTCGGTGCCCATCCAGTAGACATGACGCACCTGCTCGCCGCCGGGCAGCGTGATCATGCGCTCGACGCCCGGCTTGCGATTGCGGTATGTGGGGTCGATCTGCGCCGGATCGATCGTGTCGAGCCAGGGCGCTACAATGGCGATGAGCAGCATGACGCCGACCAGGGCCGCGCCGATGATCACGCTCTGGCTGCGGCCCATGCGGCGGAAGATGCCGGGCTTGCGCGCCGCCGCGGCTGCCGCGGCGGCGATGTCCACCTGTTCGTCAGTCTGCGCGGTCAATAGCGTATCCTCGGATCGAAGAAGCTGTAGGCGAGGTCGATCGCCAGGTTGATCAGCACGTAGACGAAGGAAAACATCAGGATCACGGCCTGGATCACCGGATAGTCGCGCGCGAGGACCGCGTCCACCGTCAGCCGGCCGAGGCCGGGAATGTTGTAGACGCTCTCGGTGACGACCACGCCACCGATCAGCAGCGCGATGCCGATGCCGATCACGGTGACGATGGGCACGGCGGCGTTGCGCAGCGCGTGGCGCATCAGCACTGTCCGCTCGGTCAGGCCCTTCGCCCGCGCCGTGCGGATGTAATCCTCGCCCAGCACCTCGATGACGCTGGCCCGCGTGATGCGGGCGATCAGCGCGATATAGATCACGGCCAGGGTGCAGCTTGGCAGGATGATGCGCTGGAAGAAGTCGCCAAGCCCGTCCGCCGGGCTGCGATAGCCCTGAACCGGCACCCAGGAGAGCTGGATGGCGAAAACATAGATCAGCAGATAGCCGACCACGAAGACCGGGACCGAAAAGCCGAGGACGGAAAAGCCCATCACGATACGGTCGATCCAGCCGCCATGACGATGGGCGGCGATAACGCCGAGCGGTACCGCGATCAGGACCGCGAGGATGATGGTGCAGACCGCCAGCGCCAGGGTCGGCTCCACCCGCTGCAGGATCAGTTCCGCCACCGTGCGCTTGAAAAAGAAACTTTCGCCGAAATCGCCCTGCAGGCCGCGGCCGGCCCAGATGAAGAACTGCGTGACCAGTGGCTCGTCGAGGCCGAGCTTGGCGCGGATCTCGGCGATCTGCTGGGAGTTCGCGTAATCCCCGGCGATCACCGCTGCGGGATCGCCGGGGGTAAGACGCAACATCAGGAAGACGAAGATCGCCACGATCGCGAGGACCGGGATCGTGGCGAGCAGTCGTCGGGCGACAAAGGTCAGCACGTATCGACCGTCAGGCTGACGTTGATGCCCTTGTCACTTGCCGGTCTTGGAGACGTTCCAGAAGACCGGGGCCGGAGCGGTGGGAATCCCCGCCACCACGCCCTTCCGGGCGGCACCTGCGAGATACCACTGGCCGAGATGGATGTGGGTCACCACCTCCATGGCCCGCTTCTGCGCCGCTTCCGCCAGCGCCTTCTGCTTGGCCGGATCGGACTCGCGCGAGAAGTCATCGCGGATCTTCTCCATCTGCTCGTCGCAGGGCCAGCCGAACATCGCCTTGTCGCAGGCCGAGTTCATGAAGCCGGCCATGACCGGGTTCAGGATGTCGGCCGAGACCCAGGAGGTGAGGAAGGCATGCCAGCCGCCGGCAGTCGGCGGGTCCTTCTTGGCGCGGCGTGCCACCAGGGTCTGCCAGTCCATGGACTGCATGTCGACCTTGAAGCCGGCACGTTCCATCAGCGACTTGGCAACCGGCGCCAGGTTGGTGAGCACCTGCAGGTCGGTGGAGTGCATGAGCACGATCGGCGTGCCGTCATAGCCCGCCTCCTGCAGCATCTTGCGCGCCACGTCGAACTTCGATTCCAGGAGGCCATCCATTCCGGCGGTGCTCTCGAGCGGCGTGCCGCAGATGAACATCGCCTTGCAGACCTTGTAATAGTCCGGATCGCCGACCACCGCCTTGAGGAAGTCCTCCTGGTTGAGGACGACGGTCACCGCCTGGCGGACCTTCGGATTGTCGAAGGGCTTGTGCAGGTGGTTGAGACGCATCGTGTACTGGTTGCCGAGCGGGTTCCAGGTGACCAGCTCGATGCTCTTTTCGGCCTTGAGGACCGGAACGAGGTCATGGGGCGGCGCCTCGATGAAGTCGATCTCGCCGGCGATCAGCGCATTCACCGCCGTCTGGTGGTCGGGCATGGAGAGCCATTCCACGCGATCGACCTTCACCACCTTGCCGCCGGCCAGGCCGCTCGAAGGTTCCGAGCGCGGCTTGTAGTCGGCGAACTTGGTATAGACGGTCTTGTTGCCGGGGCGCCATTCGTCCTTGGCGAAAACGAACGGGCCGGAGCCGATGAAGTCGGAGATCTGTGTGTTGGGATCGGTCTCGGCCACGCGCTTGGGCATGATGAAGGGCACGTTGGAACTCGGCTTGCCGAGCGACTGCAGCACGAGGCCATAGGGTTCCTTGAGCACCAGCTTGAAGGTCTTGGCGTCGACCTTCTCGAAATCCTTCACGAAGGAGAGCAGCTTCTGGCCCATCGAGTCCTTCGCGCCCCAGCGCCTCAGCGAGGCGATGACATCGTCCGTGGTGACGGGATTACCGTCGTGGAATTTCAGGCCGTCGCGCAGGGTGAAGGTATAGGTCAGCTTGTCGCCGCTGACCTCGTACTTGTCCACCATCTGCGGCTTGACATCGAGCTTCTCGTCCATGGAGAAGAGCGTGTCGTAGATCATGTAGCCGTGGTTGCGGACGATATAGGCCGTCGTCCAGATCGGGTCGAGAATCTTGAGGTCCGAATGCATGACCACGCGCAGCGTGTTCTGCGCCTGGGCCCCGGTGGTCGGTGTGAAAAGCACGGCGGCGCCAAGCGCCGTTCCCGCGATGGCGCCGGCAAGGATACGTGAGAGCTTCATCCAGGCCTCCCCCTGTTCGATCGAGCTCATGTCACTTATGTGAACGGAGCCTTGGCGCTGGTTCAAGAACCATGCCATGCCCCCGTCGCGAGTAGCTTAGCCGAAAGCCGGTGATGCACAATAGCCCAAAGCCCAGGCAGCAGCGATGGCGCCTGCCGCGTCTTTCGCCAGTCTGCGCGGTTTGCGGGCAGTCGGTCCGTCTGAATCAGTCGGGCAGGCGCACGACCATGGTCTGGCCGCCAAAGCCGGTCGGATGATGACGGGCACGGACGATCACTTCGGTGATGTCCGGCGGCACGGCGACGCCGCGAATCTCGCGGAGATAGGGCTGAGCCTCTTCCTCGCCTTCGGGTCGTTCGAGTTCGAGCACGCCGAGCAGCGCGCCCTTGCGCGTCAGCACCTCGAAACGGTCGGCGAAAGCAGCCTCGCCCTCATCGTTGCTCAGGACCATGACGTGAAAGTCGTAGAGCCGCTGGCCGGCGAGGCGCACCTTGACATCCACGACGTCCGCCTCGCCGGCGCCCGCCGATGCCGGGGCGAGCAGCAGACCGGGCAGCAGAAGGAGAATGCGAAGGCGAAAGGTGAGGCGGGCAAGGCGTTGCATCGGGCAGAGTTTCCGGATGGCGCCCCCGCCGCTGCCGAGTCTAGCCGACGCCGGGTCGGCCGCGCCACTGGGACTAATCCTAGGCTGAACAGCGGACTTGACACATTGAGGGGCGAGGTATACTTCAGGGCCATGCCGCGAACCTCGATGCATAGGATCGACGACGACAGGCCGCCCGCCCGCCCGGCGCGGAGCCGTTCCGGCGTCGACTATACCAGCCGCGAATACTGGAACGGCACGATCAAGATGAGCCTGTCCAAGTTCTTCATCCTCTGCGTGCTGCACGAACGGCCGATGCACGGTTACGACATTGCCCGCGCGGTGCAGCGCACCACGCGCGGCTGCTGCTCGCCCTCCGAGGGGACCATCTATCCGGTGCTGCGCGAGTTCGAGGAAGGCGGCTATCTCACGGTGGCGAGCGAGGTCGTGCAGGGGCGCGAGCGCAAGACCTACCGCCTGACCGCGAAGGGGCGGGAGGCGTTCCGCGTCGCCGTGGCGGCCTGGATGGAGGTGACGGCCTGCCTTGCGGAAAGCGGCCGCGTCGCCGCCCGCCCCGGCAACCGGCGCGGTGCCGCGAAGTCCGCGGCCGGGGAATGTTGCTGATTTTTATTTGCGTTTATACATCGAACATCGATGTGTGGATGAATGAGGTATTGGTGGAGCATCTGTGGGCCGCGCGCGGCGCGGCGGCAAGGAGAGGAGACGAGGACATGAATCAGGGACTTCCGGTGGCGGTGATCGGTGCCGGTCCGGTCGGGCTCGCGGCGGCGGCCCATCTGCTCGAGCGCGGCCTCGAGCCGCTGGTGCTCGAGAAGGGGCGCGAAGTGGGAAGCGCGATCCGGCAATGGGGCCATGTGGCGATGTTCTCGCCCTGGCAATATTGCATCGACGCCGCCGCGCTTCGGTTGCTCGAGGGCGCGGGCTGGACGGCGCCCGATCCGGCCCGGTTGCCGACCGGGCATGAACTGGTCGAGCACTATCTCGAACCGCTCGCCGCCTTGCCCGTGCTGCGCCCGCGCATCCGCTTCGGCGCGGAAGTGATCTCGGTCGGGCGGCTCGACATGGACAAGGTGCGCTCCGGCGGCCGCGAGGATGCACCCTTCCATGTCCGCCTGCGCGATCCGGCGGGCGGGGAAAGCGCGCTGCTCGCCCGTGCCGTGATCGATGCCTCGGGCACCTGGGGCCGGCCCAACCCGCTCGGATCGGGCGGCCTGCCGCTCGCCGGCGAGGCGGAACTGTGGCGGCTCGGCCTGCTCGATCATGGCATTCCCGACGTGCGGGGCGCGCGGCGCGCCGATTTCGCCGGCCGCACGACCCTGGTGGCCGGCAGCGGCCACTCCGCCATCAACGTGGTGCTGGATCTGCTGACCCTGGCCGGCGAGGTGCCGGGCACGCGCATCGTCTGGGCCCTGCGGCGGGAGAATATCGAAAGCGTGTTCGGTGGCGGCGGCGCCGACCAGCTTGTGGCGCGCGGTCAACTGGGCGAGGCGGCCAGGCGGGCCGTCGCCGCCGACGCGGTCGAAGTCCTGGCACCCTTCCGCGCCGGCGCGATCCAGAGAACCGGCACGGGGCGGATCCGGGTCGAAGGGCGGCTTGGCGCGGCGATGCAGGCGCGCGAGGTCGACCGCGTCGTGGTGGCGACCGGTTTCCGTCCCGATCTCGACATGTTGCGCGAGGTACGGCTCGGCCTCGATTCCTGGCTCGAATGTCCGGCAGCGCTCGGGCCGATGATCGACCCGAACCTGCATAGTTGCGGCACCGTCCGCCCGCACGGGGCACGGGAGCTGCGGCATCCGGAAAAGGACTTCTATATACTGGGCATGAAAGCCTATGGCCGGGCGCCGACCTTCCTGCTGGCGACGGGTTACGAGCAGGCACGATCGGTGGCGGCGGAACTGGCGGGCGATGCACAGGCGGCCGCGCGCGTCGAGCTGATCCTGCCGGAGACCGGCGTCTGCGGCGTGACGCCGAAGGCGACGGCAAAGGCAAAGGTCGCGGTCGGCGCGGCGGCCTGTTGCGGGTGACGGCGGGGGAGATGACGCAGACGGCGCTGGCGGGGGAAGGGGGAACGGCTCTGAGCGGGCGGCGCGCCTGGACCATGGTCTGGGCGCTCGCCTTCGGCCAGCTCGTCTCCTGGGGCTCGCTCTATTATGCCTTTGCCGTCCTCGTCCTGCCGATGGAGCAGGAGCTGGGCTGGTCGAAGAGCGAGCTGAACGGCGCGCTTTCGCTCGGTCTGCTGGCGGCCGGCCTCGCCGCGCTGCCGGTCGGCGCCTGGATCGACCGCCATGGCGGGCGCGCGGTGATGACGACGGGCTCGCTGGCGGCGGCGCTGCTGCTGCTTGCCTGGTCGCAGGTGGTCTCCATCGAGCTTTTCTACCTGCTCTACATCCTGATGGGCGTCGCCATGGCGAGCGTGCTCTACGAGCCCGCCTTTGCCGTGGTGACGCAGCATTTCGGCAAGGACTACCGACGCGCCATCACCGCGCTCACGCTGGTCGGCGGCTTCGCCGGCACGGTCTTCGTGCCGCTCTGCCAGCTCATCGTCGAGCTGCAGGGCTGGCGCGAGGCGCTGCTCGTGCTCGCCGCCTGCAATCTGCTCTATTGCGCCGCCGTGCATTTCTTCCTGCTGCCGCCCGGCCTGCCGCGCGCCGCGCAGGATGTGCCCCCGGCGGCTTCGCCCGAGGCGGGCGCGGCGCGTGCGCGCGGGCCGCTCAGGCGCGCGCTCGCGACCCGCGCCTTCTGGGGCCTCGCGGTCTGCTTCGTCGCCTACAACATCACCTTCACCACCGTGACCTTCCACTTCTTCCCGCTGCTTGCCGAACGCGGCGTGGATACGGCGACCATCGTCGCCACCTTCACCATCTTCGGGCCGATGCAGGTGGTGGGGCGGATCGCGATCTTCGCGCTGGGCCGGCACATGACGGCGCGCCGCGCCGGGGCCTTCGTCGTGCTCGGCCTGCCGGCGAGCATCCTGATCCTCACGCTCGCACCAGCGCATTTCGCCTGGCTCGCGACCTTCGCCTGCATCTATGGCTCGGCCAACGGCATCATGACCATCGTGCGCGGCACCGTGGTGCCGGAACTGATCGGCTCGGAGGGCTACGGGACGATCAACGGCGCGCTCACCATGCCGGCGCTCGTCGCCAAGTCGCTCGCCCCGCTGGCGGCGGCGCTGATCTGGCAGATCGCCGGCGGCTACGACGCGGTGCTCTGGACCATCTTCGCCGTCTCCACCCTCTCCGCCCTCGCATTCTGGTTTGCGGCCTCGGGCCGGACGGGGTAGACCTGTCTGCCTCAAGGCTCTGGATGGAGGGGGTCGATGCGCGGGCGCGTCGCGGCGCTGCTGCTTGTCCTGGTTCTGGCTGCGGATGCCGCCCCAGCGCGGGCGGGCGAGATCGCGCGCGAGCTGCTGACCGGACGCGTCATCGTCACCGGCCGCGAGGATCCGGCCGAACGGGCGCGCGGCTTCCGCGAGGGATTGGCCGAGGTGCTGGTCAAGGTGAGCGGCGATGCGCGCCTGCTCGACGACGGGCGGCTGGAGCCGCTCCTGCCGCGCGCCGCGGATTTCCTTGCCGGCTTTACCTATGCAGACAGGCATGGCCGCAAGATCAATCACGAGCAGGGGACGCGCGACCGCTCCTACTGGCTCGAGACGCGCTTCTCGGAGGCGGCGATCCGGCAGGCGCTGGCGGAGATCGGCGCGCGGCCGTGGCTGGGCGAGCGGCCGAAGCTGCTGGTGCTGCTCGGCATCGACGACAGCCTGCGCCGTTACGTGGTGAGCGGCACCTCCGCGCGGGGCATCGGCCAGCGCGAGGCGCTGCTTGCCATCGCGGCGCGGCGGGCGCTTCCCGTGACCTTGCCGGAGGAGGGGGCGGTGCCGGACCCGGCGCTGCTCGCTTCCGCCGCGCGCGGTCCCGACCGGGCGGCCGACGCGGCGATCGCGGCGCTGGCCCGCGAGGCGGGAGCCGGCGCGGTGCTGTGCGGTTTCATGCGCCTCGGGCCGGAAGGATACTGGAACACAGACTGGATCTCGCGACACGGAGAGACGGCGCGCGAGCGCGGATTTCGCAGTCCGCGCGCCACCTTCGACCGGGCCATCGGCGAGGGTCTCGCCGGCGCGGCGCGGGTGATGGCGGGAATCGAGTGAGGATCGAGAGGAAGGAACCGAAGGACATGGCGCTGCACAATCCCCTGGGGATCGAGGATCTGCTGGCCCGCAACGCGGCCTGGGCGCGCAAGATGGAGGCGAGCACGCCGGGCTTCTTCCGCTCGCTGGCCGAACAGCAGACGCCCAAGCATCTCTGGATCGGCTGTTCCGACAGCCGCGTGCCGGCCAACGAGATCGTCGGCCTGCAACCGGGCGAGCTGTTCGTGCATCGCAACGTGGCGAACCTCGTTCAGCTCGCCGACCTCAATTGCCTCGCCGTGGTGCAGTTCGCCGTGGACGTGCTGAAGATCGAGCATATCATCGTCTGCGGTCATTACGGCTGCTCGGGCGTGCGCGCTGCCTTTCGTGGCGAGCGGGTCGGGCTCGCCGATCACTGGATCCGGCCGGTGCGCGACATCTGCCAGGACCATGACCACGAACTCGCGGCACTCGGCAGCGACGAGCGCCGCCTCGACCGGCTTTGCGAACTGAACGTGCTACGCCAGGTGCGCAACCTGCTGCAGACCCAGATCGTGCACGATGCCTGGGCGCGCCGGCAGAAGCTCGCCATCCACCCGGTGATCTACGGTCTCCAGGACGGGCTGCTGCGCCAGCTCACGCCGCCGATCACCGAGAGCAACCGCGCCGCGGCGCTACCCGCGGGCTGACCAGGCGGCCAGCCCGCGAGGCGCGGGGCCCGCGGCCGGTCAGCGCCAGACCGGACGGCCGAGATCGATATCCTTTTCCTTCGTCAGGCCGCCGATGGCGGCACCCGCCGCGCCGCCCAGGATGGCGCCGCCTGCCGCGCTGCCACCGGTCACCGCCGCGCCGGCCGCGCCGATGCCCGCACCGATACCTGCGCCGCTCAGCGCCCGATCGCCCGGATTTGTGCCGCAGGCGGCCAAGGCAAAGGCGGCCACGAACAGACTGGAAGCCAGAAGAAGGCGGATCATCGTTTCCCCCTGGTTATCGTGGGGCGGCATCTGCCGCATGGAAAAAGCCTGGCTGGCGTCGATGGAGGAAATGGGGCCGGAATTGGATCATTTCGCCCCATTCGGGGCGCGAGCGCCCCATTTCGGGGCACGCCCATGCGCTTGATGCGTGACAGGTGCCGGCCGGTGCGGGCTATCATGCGGGCGGTTGACGTGACGATGCTGCCGGACGGGGGAGAATGAATATTCGGATCGCAGCAAGCGAGGCGGCCGCCGCCGCGACCGCCCCGGGCCAGCCGGTGCCACGCCGGGAGGACCCGATCCTGCTCGCCGGCCGCGGCCGCTACAGCGACGATGTGCGGCGCGAGGGCCAGCTTCATGCCGCGATGGTGCGCAGCCGCCATGCCCATGGCCGCATTCTCGCCATCGACACTGCGGCCGCGCTTGCCGTGCCGGGCGTGGTCGCCGTGCTGACCGGGGCCGACCTGGCGCGCGCCGGCCTGGGCGGCCTCAAATGCCAGGTGCAGATCCCGAGTCGCGACGGCCAGGGCATCCGGCCGACGCCGCGCATGGCGCTGGCGGAAGACAGGGTGCGCTTCGTCGGCGACCCGCTCGCCTGCGTCGTGGCAGAAACCGGGGCCGCGGCCCGCGACGGGGCGGAAGCGGTCCATGTCGAGATCGAGCCGCTGGAGGCGCTGGTGCGCCCGCGCGCGGCACTCGCGCCCGGCGCGCCCCGCATCTGGGACGAGGTGCCGGACAACCTTGCGCTCGACTTCCATTTCGGCGATGCGGCGCGGGTGGCCGAGGCATTCGCCGCCGCCCATCACGTCACGCGGCTGGACCTGGTCAACAACCGGATCGTCGTCAATGCGATGGAGCCGCGCGCGGCGCTCGCCGAGTATGACGCGGCCGCCGAGCGCTGGACCCTGCATGTCGGCTGCCAGGGCGTGTTCGGCCTGCGCAACCAGATCGCCCGCGACATCCTGCGCGTGCCGCCGGAGCGCGTGCGCATCCTGACCGGCCATGTCGGCGGATCCTTCGGCATGAAGGCGTCCGCCTATCCGGAATATGTCTGCCTGCTGCATGCCGCGCGCGAACTCGGCCGGCCGGTCAAATGGGTGGACGAGCGCTCGGAGAGCTTTGTCTCGGACCAGCACGGCCGCGATCACGAGGTGAGGGGCGAACTCGCCCTCGACGAAGAGGGGCGCATCCTGGCGCTGCGCATCGACGTGCTGGCCAACATGGGCGCCTATCTCGCCACGGTCGGGCCGCTCGCACCGACGCAGAACGTGGTGAAGAACGTGGCGAGCCTTTATCGCGTGCCGCTGCTCGAAGTCTCAAGCCGCTGCGTGCTGACCAACACGACGCCGGTCAGCGCCTATCGTGGCGCTGGCAGGCCGGAATCGAACTATTACATGGAACGTCTGCTCGACCAGGCGGCGCGTGAGTTGGGGCTCGACCGGGCGGAGATCAGGCGGCGCAATCACCTGCGGGCATCCGAGATGCCCTACCGCGCCGCCTCGGGTCAGGTCTACGACAGTGGCGACTTCCCGGCCGTCTTCGCGCGCGCACTGGAACTCGCCGACTGGCAGGGTTTTGCCGCGCGCAAGGCGGAATCGGCGCGGCGCGGCCTGCTGCGCGGCATCGGTATCGGCCATTATCTCGAAGTGACGGCGCCGCCGGCGCGCGAGATGGGCGGCATCCGCTTCGAGGCGAATGGCGAGGTGACCATCGTCACCGGCACGCTCGATTACGGGCAGGGCCACTGGACGCCTTTCGCCCAGGTTCTCGCCGACCGGCTCGGCCTGCCTTTCGCGCGTATCCGCCTGCTGCAGGGCGACAGCGACGCGCTGATCGCCGGCGGCGGCACCGGCGGCTCGAAATCCATGATGGCGAGCGGTGCCGCCATCGTCGAGGCGGCGGCGCGCGTGATCGAACAGGGACGCGAGGTCGCCGCCCATCTGCTGGAGGCGGCGAGCGCCGACATCGAGTTCGCCGCCGGACGCTTCCGCATCGCGGGTACCGACCGCTCGATCGGACTGCTCGAACTCGCGGCACGGCTCAGGGAAGGGCTCGACCTGCCCGAAGGACTGCCGCGCACCCTCGATGTGCGTCATGTCTTCGAGGCGGCGCCGTCCGCCTTTCCGAACGGCTGCCACGTGGCGGAAGTGGAGATCGACCCGGAGACCGGGGAGGTCCGGGTGGTGCGCTACAGCGCCGTCAACGATTTCGGCACGCTGATCAATCCCATGCTGGTCGAAGGCCAGGTCCATGGCGGCGTGGCGCAGGGGCTGGGCCAGGCGCTGATGGAGCGGACGGTGCACGATGCCGAGGGCCAGCTCCTCTCCGGATCGTTCATGGATTACGCCATGCCGCGCGCCGACAGCCTGCCGGACATCGTGCAGGCACACCACCCGGTGCCCGCGACCACCAACCCGCTTGGCGTCAAGGGCTGCGGCGAGGCCGGCTGCGCCGGCTCACTGCCGGCGATCATGAACGCGGTCACCGACGCGCTGGCGGAGCGGGGCGTCCTGCATATCGACATGCCGGCGACGCCGCTGCGGATATGGGAAGCATTGCGCGCCGCCCGCTGACGGTGGCGGGGAAACGAGGGGGAGGGGCATGGCCGGTTCGGACAATCCGCTGCGTGGCTTTCGCATCGGGCGGCAGGATCTGCGCTTCGTGGGCGAGGGATTGCAGCGACCGGAATGCATTCTCGCGGAACGCGACGGTTCGCTCTGGGTCGCGGATGCGCGCGGCGGGGTGATGCGCATCGGCCCTGACGGGGCGCAAACCCTGATCGCGCAGACCGCCGATCCGCATTTCGCCAGCACCGCCGATCTTGCCCGGCGCTTCACCCAGGGCACCCTGCCGAACGGCCTCGCCTTCGCGCGCAACGGCGATATCCTGATCGCCAATTTTGGCACCGACCGGCTCGAGGTGATGACCCGCGACGGGCGCAGCCGCACCCTGCATGACAGCATCGATGGCCGGCCCATCGGCAAGGTCAATTTCGTGCTGCGCGACAGTCGCGACCGGCTCTGGATCACGGTCTCGACGCGCATCGTCAACTGGATGGAGGCCGTGCGCCCAGGCCTCGCCGATGGTTATATCGCGCTTGCCGACGAGAAGGGGTTGCGCATCGTCGCCGATGGCCTGCGTTTCACCAACGAGGTGCGCCTCGATGCGCGCGAGGAATGGCTCTACGCGGTCGAGACCTGCGGCCGCTGCATCACGCGCTTCCGCGTCGGCGCCGATGGCGCGCTCTCCGGGCGCGAGATTTTCGGGCCGGCCGATTTCGGGCCCGGCGGTTTCCCCGATGGCTGCGCCTTTGACGCCTTCGGCAATCTCTGGGTGACGCTGATCATGGCGGAACGGCTGATCGCGCTCACGCCGGAAGGCGAGGTGCTGACGATCTTCGACGATGGCAGGCCCGAAGCCATCGCCGCGCTGGAGGCCGCCTACCAGGCCGGGAATGCCGGGCCCGAGCACATGATGGCAACGCGCAGCGAGGTGGCGCCCTGGATGGCGAGCATCACCTTCGGCGGCACCGACCTGCGCACCGCTTATATCGGCACGCTGTTCGGCGAGCGCATCCCCTTCTTCACCTCGCCCGTTCCCGGCCTGCCCATGGTGCACTGGAACGAACGCTGAAGCGCTTTCGCGCCCCTCGCTCAACCCTCACGCCCTCACCCCGACCCTTGCCCACA